>NZ_JAMYWY010000001.1:6000000-6358345 GCF_024159265.1 Paenibacillus sp. 1781tsa1
CGACAATATCTGCTCCATGTTCGATTGGACGAAGCAGGTACGGACTTGGGAACGTATTATCCACGATCAAAGGAATTCCATGTTCATGGGCAATGGCTGCCACCGCTTCAATATCAAGTACATTTCCCTTCGGATTACCGATCGTTTCAGCATACAATGCTTTCGTTTTCTCCGTAATCGCTGCCCGGAAATTTTCAGGATCACTGGAATCCACAAATTTCACGTCCAGACCCAATTTTGGCAAAGTCGTCGAGAACAGATTGTATGTACCTCCATACAAACTCGCCGAAGACACGATCTCATCACCTGCACCAGCAATATTCAGAAGTGAAAACGTAATGGCTGCTTGACCAGAAGCTGTAGCCAGCGCACCAGCTCCGCCTTCCAACGCAGCAATCCGTTGCTCAAACACGTCAGTGGTTGGGTTCATCAGACGGGTATAGATGTTGCCAAACTCTTTCAAACCAAACAGATTAGCTGCATGCTCGGTGTCCTTGAAGCCATAGGATGTTGTCTGATATAAGGGAACTGCTCGTGCGTTGGTAGTTGGATCAATCTCCTGACCTGCATGAATCGCCAATGTTTCAAATGAAAGCTCACGTTCGTTTGACATAAATCTGAATCCTCCCTTGATATATACGTTCTATAAGTTCATGATGCCTTGGCATGGTGGCGTATGTTTTCCATATTCTCTCACAAGATGTCGCATTTGAAAAGACTTATTTCCGATTTTTCCGATGAGAAATATTAAATATGTATATTATCATTCCTATACCAAAAAAACCTTTGCCCTCGCAAAGGTTTTTCGGCTGCTGCGGATGCGCTGCACAACTTTTCAATCCGGCTGTCTCTTAGACTCGAACTGCATCCCATACTTCACGCAAATGTTTGGCCGCAGGCACAGCTTGCTCCGCAGTTACACCTTCAAGTGAAATATCGATATGTGGCTTATACGTTTTTAGCAATTCAAAAAATAACGGGTAATCCAGTATGCCTGCCCCAGGTACCGGATTGAACTTCTCTCCCTGTGCATCGAAAGCTACATCCTTGGCATGGATCACAATCATGCGTTGATACAGCGATTCCATCACCTCGCGCAAGAAAGCCCCTTGATCTGCTGCATGTGGTTGTTTGATCAGATTACACGGGTCGAACAGCATTCCCAGATTGGATGAAGGAATCTCTTCAAACAAACGTGTCATATGTTCATGGGTATGAAGTGTATGCGTAGACACAGGCTCAATCGCCGCATGCACGCCCCATTTCTCCGCTTCCTCAGCCAACTCCTCAACCGTTTCTTTCAGCACACTCCACGCCTTCTCTTCATATCCATCCGGATGGGTATCCTGATAGGTGTCCAAGCCCCCTGTCTCCGTTGCTACCATGCTGCAACCAAAATCCCGGGCATAACGCAGATGCTCCTTGAATCGATCAATATCCGCACGGCGGCTTACCGGATCAGGGTCAATCGGATTAATATAACAGCCCAGTACCGCAATCTTCACCCCGCGCTGTGCAAATTGATCTCCAATCTCATTCGCCAGCCCGGGGCTCAGCTTGCCATTTGATGAGTCCACATCTGATAAAGCTTTGGCAAGCGCCAGCTGCACGGAATTAAATCCGTTATCCGCAATCGTCTGCGCAAGCTGTGCTGTAGGCTGTTTGCCAAATGTATGTGCCAGAATACCAAGTTTCATCTCACTGCCTCCTTATGCTAATCCGATGATCAAGCGATTAACGTGCCATCCAGCCGCCATCGACATTCAGCACATGACCATTTAGATAATCCGAAGCGGCAGATGCCAGAAAGACAACCGGACCTTTCAGATCTTCAGGTGTTCCCCAACGCCCCGCAGGAATACGGGCTGTAATGTCCCGGTAACGATTCTCGTCCGCACGGATCTGAGTAGTATTATCGGTTTCCATATAACCAGGTGCGATACCGTTAATCTGGATTCCCTTACCTGCCCATTCATTGGCGAGTGCTTTGGTTAAACCGGCAACACCATGTTTACTGGCTGTATACCCTGGCACATTGATCCCACCTTGATAGGACAACATGGATGCAATATTAATGATTTTGCCGCTTCCGCGTTCAATCATATGTCTTCCAGCCAACTGGCTTAGGAAAAATACAGTGTTCAGGTTCAGACCAATGACATCATGCCAGTCCTTCCCTGCATGATCAGCCGCAGGTGTGCGACGAATGATTCCCGCATTGTTGACGAGAATGTCAATTCTGCCCTGGAACGCAAGCGCCTGTTCGAACACAGCCGCCAACTCATCTTCACGACTTAAATCCGCTTCAATCACATAGGCTTTGCGTCCGAGTGCTTCAATGGCACTTGCCGTTTCCGCAGGTTTGGAATAAGAGACCAGTACCACATCAGCACCCGCTTCCGCCAAACCAATGGCCATCCCTTGTCCAAGTCCTCCCGAGGTACCTGTCACCAGTGCAACTTGTCCGCTTAAATCAAATGGGTTCATGAATGATTCCTCCGCATGGTTTTGATATGCAATCCATAGATCCGTCCGTTCTTTAATCCCATGAATAATGAATGAGGTTAACTTTGATAATCCACTGTGACACCGCTCTGCTCGTATAAGGCAGCTGTCTCTTCATCCAAACGACTATCACTGATAATATAGTCCAGTTCCGAACACTGGGCGAAAGTTCGCAGTGCAAATTGTCCGAATTTATAATGATCCACAACGCCGTATACCTGCTGGGAGGCAGATATCATTGCTTTTTTCAAGGGAACCAGATCTCCCGTGTAAATGGATAATCCAAATTCCGGATGAAGTGCTGTTGTGGATATAAAGGCTTTATGAATGTTAAGACCGGAGATAAATGCAGCCGTATCATCCCCTACCAGCATATTCCGTACACGAGCCCCGCCAGGCACAACCAGTCGCACTTGCTCCTTCTTGGTAAGCTCCGCGATAATGAACAAGTCATTGGTCACCACCGTCAGCGGCTGATTGTCGAGACGTTTGGCCATCTCCAGCGTGGTGCTGCCACCATCGAGAGCAACGATATCTCCAGGTCGAATGTAAGCCAGGGCACGTTCAGCAATCTCCGTTTTCTCCGATTGATGCTTCTCGGTAACTCCCCGGCTGTTCAAGATGCCATACTGGTCATTCTGAGCCAGCATAGCCCCACCATGAACACGTACGAGCAGTCCCATACTCTCCAACTTGTCGAGATCCTCTCGCACTGTTTTCCCAGTCACCTGCAATAACTCACTCAGATCACTGACGGTTACTTCCTGGCGCTCCAGCAGAGCCTCCATAATTTTTTCATGTCTTTTCAATGGATTCATCACAATCAACTTCCTATACCATCTGAGTTAATTGAATGAGTGTTCTAATGTCTACCCTGTCAAATTAACTCAGACATCTGTAATTTATTATTTCAGGTCTTTCATCGCTACGCCGTCCATATCTTCGAACGTTTGGTTCTCACCAGCCATCGCCCAACAGAAGGTGTAATTACTTGTACCCACACCACTGTGAATGGACCAACTTGGGGAAATGATCGCCTGACGGTCGCGTACAACCAAATGCCGCGTTTCGTTTGGCTCACCCATCATATGGAATACAACGCCATCCTCAGGCAGATTCCAGTACAAGTATACTTCGGAACGGCGGTTATGGGTATGTGCAGGCATGGTGTTCCACATGTTCCCCTTGTCGAGTTCGGTAATGCCCATTACCAACTGACAACTCTGAATTCCACCTTCTCCTTGGTGAATGTAACGATAGATCGTACGCTCATTGGAAGTTTCGATGCTGCCCAGATGATTCGGCTGAGCTTGTTCTTGTGTTGCTTTTACTGTTGGATAAGTGTGGTGAGCCGGTGTGGATACAAAATAGAATTGGGCAGGTTGAGCCTTGTCACTGCTCGTGAACACAACTTCCTTCACACCTCTACCAATATAGAGACATTCCTTTGCTCCAATCTCATAACCTTGTCCATCCGCTGTTACTGTTCCGTGACCACCTACATTAATGATACCGATTTCACGACGCTCCAGGAAAAAGTTCGTTCCGATATCCTTCAGGTTCACTTCAAGGGTGATGTCTTTGCTCTCAGGTACAGCCGTTCCCACAATATAACGATCCACATGAGAGTAAACGGTTACCAATTCATCGGCTGCAAACAATTGCTCCATCAAAAATTCCTCACGCAGGCGAGAAGTATCATACGTTTTCACTTCGTTCGGGTGTGCAGCATAACGATTTTCCATTATTAATCCATTCCTTTCGTCATTTAGATTAGTTGGGATTGAGTTTTAATATGTTCATATAAGTTCATTTTAGTTCATTTTGTATCTTTTGTGTACCTTTATTTTTAAAATATTTCATATCATTAACTACTAACGATGTTTATTTCTTAAACAAGAACAAAAAAAAGATCTCCGCAGTCTGTATCACAGACCGGGAGATCTTCTTTGATTCACATATTAATGTGCAACAGCATTGTTAAGCATGATCCAGATCGAACCAATTACGATGGTCATCATAATCAGCAATCCGAAAATAAGTGCCATCACATTCCAGCGTGGTTTTTCTGTTTCACGAATATGCATGAAGAAGAAGAGTTGAACCACAAACTGAAGTGCTGCTGTACCCAGAATCACAATGAGTGTTCCTGTTTTGCCCATCATGTCGTTCAAAACCACCACAAGTGGAATGATTGTCAGTACGACGGACAGAATGAAGCCGATGACATAAGACTTCAGTGAGCCATGTTGTTCATGGCCGTGGGAATCATGTGAGTTGTGCTCTGCCATCTACATCACCCCCATGAGATAGACGATCGACAGGAGGAAGATCCATACGACGTCCAAGAAGTGCCAGTACAAACTGATAACGTTGATCTTACCGCGAGTAACGTCGGTAATCCCACGTTTTTTCAGTTGGAACATGAGTCCGATCATCCAGATCAGACCAAGCGATACGTGAAGTCCGTGAGTACCCACGAGGGTGAAGAATGCACCAGAAGCTGCACTCGTCGTGTAACTGAAACCTTCGTGAACCATCTCAATAAACTCATAAACCTCCAGGGCGATAAAGCTTGCACCCAGAACAGCTGTAACAATCAGCCAGTTAATCAATTGTTTCACTTTACCCTGGTTCATTGCCAGAACGGCAAGTCCGCTCGTAAATGAACTCGTGAGCAAGATAAATGTCTCGGCGATAACGCCAGGCATTTTGATCAGTTCGGACAAAATCGGTCCGCCCGCCGAATTGTCACGCAACACAATGAAGGTTGCGAACAATACGGAGAACAAGATGACGTCGGAAATCAGGAAGAACCAGAAACCGAGAATTTTCATTTCCTGTGGATCATGGTGGCCATGGTCGTGACCATGCGCATGATTCTCACCGTGCTTAGCGGCTGCTTGAGCCATCTATACCGACCCCCTTAACGACGCTTCGGTACGCTTGATTTCGTCGACCGGAATGTAATAATCCGTATCGTAAGAGAATGAACGGGCGATCATACAGATGCCTACGCCAGCAAGTCCGAGAATCGCCATCCACAGCCAACCGAATACGAAGCCAAAGCCGGCTACAAACCAGAAGACAGACATGATGAACGGAATCGAAGAATTCTTCGGCATATGAATTGGCTCATATACAGGCTCAGGCGGATGAATGCCTTTCGCACGACGTTCTTTCTCTTCCCACCACTCATCAATATCATCTCCGCGCGGTGTAACAGCGAAGTTGTACTCTGGAGCTGGTGAAGGAATCGACCACTCGAGCGTACGACCATCCCATGGATCGCCGGAAGCTTTAAGTGTTTTGTATTTGCGAATACCGTCTGCAATTTGTGCAACTTGGAACAAGAATCCGACACCCATCAGGAATGCCCCGATTGTGGATACGAAGTTCAGTTCCCACCAGCCAGTATCCCAGCCGTATGTGCTCAGACGACGTGTCATACCCATTAGACCGACAGCGTACTGCGGCATGAAGCAGACATAGAAACCAATATTCCAAGTCCAGAATGCCCATTTGCCCAGTTTCTCTTCGAGTTGGAAACCGAACATTTTAGGCCACCAGTAATACAGACCAGCGAAGTATCCGAAGACAACGCCACCGATCAATACTTGGTGGAAGTGGGCAATCAGGAAGTAACTGTTGTGGAACTGGAAGTCAGCAGGAGCAACGGATAACAGAACGCCTGTCATACCCCCGACAATAAAGCACGGGATAAAGGCAAGTGTCCACATCATCGGAGTCGCCATGCGAATCCTTCCTCGATACATGGTAAACAGCCAGTTAAATATCTTAACCCCTGTTGGAATAGCAATCAACATCGTAGTTACGGCGAAGAATGCATTCACGTCCGCTCCTGAACCCATCGTGAAGAAGTGATGCGCCCATGTGAAGAAGGACAGGAAGCTGATGATTAACATTGCAAATACCATTGACTTGTAACCAAACAGTTTTTTCCGAGAGAAGGTACTTACAATCTCGGAGAACACACCGAATGCCGGCAAGACGACAATGTATACCTCAGGGTGACCCCACATCCAGATCAAGTTGATATACATCATTGGGTTACCGCCCAGATCAAGTGTGAAGAAATGCGCCCCGGCAAACCTGTCGAGGAATAGCAATGCAAGCGTCACGGTCAAGATCGGGAAAGCAAACAAGATAATGATACAAGTGGAGAATACCGACCATGTAAACATCGGCATTTTCATCCATCTCATGCCTGGCGCACGCATTTTAATGATGGTAACCAGGAAGTTGATACCGGTAGCCAGGGAACCGATACCCGATATCTGTATACCCCATATATAGAAGTTCTGTCCGACCCCCGGACTGTGTGACAGCTCCGATAAAGGTGGATAACTCAGCCATCCTGCATCCGGTGAACCACCGATAACGAAGGACAGGTTAAACAGCATTGCTCCCAGGAAGAATAACCAGAAGCTTAATGCATTCAGAAACGGGAAGGCAACGTCCCTTGCTCCGATCTGTAATGGCACGATAACGTTAAATAAACCAAACATGAATGGCATCGCCATGAACAGGATCATGATCGTGCCGTGAGTTGTAAAGACCTGATTATAATGTTCAGGATGTAAGAAATCCATGTTAGGCATAGCCAGCTGCAGACGCATCATCAATGCATCCACACCACCACGGAACAACATGATAATGGAAGCAATGATATACATAATACCGATCTTTTTATGATCGACGGTAGTTAACCAGTTACGCCAGAGCCAGCCCCATTTTTTGAAATAAGTCAGCACCGTTACGATAGTAATCATCGTAATACCGATGGCCACGTCTGCTCCATAGATCAGCGGGTCGCCGGTTACGAAAAACTCCGATGCAAACTCTTTAAGTCTCTCTAACATTGGGGGCCTCCTTTCGAATCTTTAGTTAGCACTCTTGTCCTCATCTTGTTTGGACACATCGTTTGAATTCTGAATGGCTCCAGAAGCTTCACTTGAACTTCCATGCTTACTGTGAGCACTTTGACCATCTACAACATACTTGGTCACAATATTTTGGAACAATCCTTCTGGGAAGGCAGAATAATAAGCAACATTGCTTGTTCCTGGTTCAGCCAGTGCCTTGTAACCTTCTGCAGTCAATTCCTGGGAACTTTGTTTCACTTCAGTTACCCATTTGTCAAAATCTTCGTCCGATGTAGCATTCACATCAAAACGCATTTCTCCAAAATGCTCACCTGTGAAGTTAGCGCCTGAACCCCAGTACTTGCCTTCATGATCTGCTTGCAGATACAAGGTCATCGCCATACCCGACATCGTATAAATCTGTCCTCCAAGTTGCGGAATCCAGAATGAGTTCATCGGTGAATCCGCAGTGAGTTCAAATTTCACGGGCCGGTCTGCCGGAATATTCAGCGTGTTGACCGTTGCAATCCCTTGCTCAGGATACATAAACAACCATTTCCAATCCAGTGAAGACACTTGAATGGTAATTGGTGCTTTCTCGTGAGCCAACGGCTTCGAAGGCTCCAGATCATACGTGTAACGAATAGTAACAATGGCAAGCAGTCCAATAATAATAATTGGAACCGTCCACCAGATTGCCTCCGCCTTCGTACTATGAGACCAGTTAGGCTCATAAGCAGCTTTGTTATCCGGCTTGTCGCGGTAACGCCATACGATTACGGCAGACAAAATGAGTACTGGCACAATGATGACAGCACACAAAATTGTCGAGATGACAATCAAATCTCTCTGCGAAGCGCCAATTGGCCCCTTCGGATCCAGAACAACGTACTGTCCGCCTGCCAGCATTGGCCAGACAATCAATGCAATTGTAACCAACGTCAGGACAACCGGAATGATAATCCGGATTAGCGACCTAGGTTTCTTGTTCATTTTGATCCCCTCTCCTTAAATTCGCTCATACTGAAAAATCAGTATACTACTCTCTTCCTACTAAAGATATCAGAAATGAACAACTTTTTTGTTCTTGTTAACAAATTTGTCGATTTTACACCTTAAATGTGTGAATTTTTTCTCACAAATCGCTTGCATGGTTGATATTTGCACATTGTAATCTTTACACTTCAAGTCACAAAATAAAACCCTTTGCAGTCCCGTTGAACAGTGTCAACGAATCCGCAAAGGGCTTTATTGACTGGATTCCGGGTACTTATCCAGTCTTATTATGAACGAATTAACGCAGGATTATAATCAATCAGCGCCTTCGTCTTCCCGGCGTGTATGAACAAGGCCAATCGCTTTGGCAATAACGTAAATAAACACACTACCTACAAGGAATCCAATACCGACCATCAAGCCAAGATTACGATCATTAAAATCATTCAAATTGATCAGACACATGACCACTCCCGTAATGAGTGCGACCCATGCCAGAACTGTCATCGTCAAGACGGCGCGCCGCATATTTTTGTCTTTGCGCTCCAATTGGCTGACCATTGCTGTCTTCGATGCCATAGTAAACACTTCCTTTTCCCTTTTTGTAAGTGCTTTCCTTATACCAATATACCACATCAGTATGATTTTTAGTCAACAAATGTTCAAATTCCCTTCGCAATTTGGACACTTTATTTTCAAATTACCCGTTGACAAAACATTATTAAGTTCTTACTTACTTCTTATAACCCAAAAACCGTCTCTTCATAACAGAAAAGACACTTGACCTGATGAAACCTTTATGAACTACTCATTTTCAACTGTAAAAAACAAAAAAAAGACGGTGCATTGGAATACTCCAATGTTACCGTCTTTCTCTTCATTAATAAGGTATTCGTATAAAATGAGGACCTGTTCTCCCCCCCCTAAAGCACGAATGCATCTATTGGGGATTATGTTCGTTCCGAGTTTCCAGCCAATTATTCTTAATGACATTCTGATACCAGTAATAGCTCTCCTTCGGTGTTCTCACAAGTGAACGATAGTCCACATGAACAAGACCGAAGCGCATACGGTAGCCTTCTGCCCATTCAAAATTGTCCATTAATGACCACGCCATGTACCCTTTCAGGTTAATGCCGTCATTAATGATGCGGTGAATTTGAGCCAAATGCTGTTCATAATAGGCAATTCGGCGATCATCATTAATTTTGCCATTATCCAGATCATCATTGATGCAAGCACCGTTCTCCGTGATGTATACATCCACATTGCCGTACTTTTGCAAGTAATGCATGAATTCATATAAACCGCGTGACTCCACTGGCCAGCCGATATCCGTTTTGGTCAAGCCCATATCCACTTCTTCCGATTGAAGAACACCAGCTTCCGGATTAAAGCGATTAATTCCCATCGTGTAATAGTTAATGCCGAGCAGATCGATCGGTTGCGAGATGATCTCCATATCACCTTCTTGAATAGGTACAGTAGCCCCCGCATCTGCAAACCAATCCACCATAAACTGCGGATACGTGCCTTTGTAGATCGGGTCTAGGAACCAGTCGGTATTGAGCGCGATCGATCGGTCACACGCAGCTTGGTCCTCAGGAGATTTGCTGTACGGCTCAGCCCAGCAGACGTTCGGAGCAATACCGATCTGTCCCGTTATACCCAAGCGACGGAAGGATTGGACCGCTTTACCGTGAGCAACCAACAATCCATGAGCAACATTGATTGACGTTTGCAGGTCTTTGTTTCCTGGCGCATGAATCCCGAGAAGGTTCGACAGGAACGCGATACACCATGGTTCATTAAATGTTAGCCAAAAGTTGATTTTACCCGAAAATTCTTTGAAAATCACTTCGGCATATTTCACAAAAGCGTCTACAGTTCTACGGTTACTCCAGCCCCCGTCATCCTCCAGCGTTTGTGGAAGATCCCAGTGATACAGGGTAAGGAACGGTTCGATACCCGCCTCTATCAATGCATCCACGAAGCGATGGTAGAAGTCCAGTCCTTCCCGATTGATCTCCCCATCTCCGTCAGGAATAATGCGTGGCCACGCAATGGAGAACCGGTATGTATTAATCCCGAGTTTCTTCATCAGTTCGATGTCTTCCTCGTACCGATGGTAACTGTCACACGCGACATCTCCATTGTCTCCGTTATATACTTTGCCAGGGGTGCGAGCAAACGTATCCCAGATGGATACTCCGCGTCCACCTTCCTGTGCCGCTCCTTCTATTTGATAGGAAGCTGTTGCTGTACCCCATCGAAAATCTTGTGGAAATTGAAAAATGGTCATGGTTGGCTCCTCCGTCTCATGATGACACGCGGATCGTCTGTCCTGCGGTCATCGTTAAAATAATTACATAATCGCCCTGAGGCGTAAGCTCTGCCTTGGCTTGTTCATTTCCTACCACGCGCAGCGGATAAGCACTGCGAAGAGTTAGCGAATCACTTCGATCTGCTTTAATAACCGCTGAAGCAAGCTTGTTGTCCGTCCACGTTATAGCTACCGTATAACCACCTCTAGCACGAAGCCCTTCAACACGACCTTGTGTCCAGAGTTCAGGCAGTGCCGGAAGTAAATGTAACTCGTTCAAGTGGCTCTGTAATAACATCTCGGCGATTCCAGCCGTACCTCCAAAGTTACCATCGATCTGGAATGGTGGATGGTCATCAAACAGATTTGGATGTGTGGATCGTGCCAACAACGTGCGCACAAACTGATGTGCCTGGCTGCTATCCTGCAGTCGTGCATACAGATTGATCAACCATGCACAGCTCCATCCTGTATGCCCGCCACCTTGTGAGATACGACGTTCAAGCGATATTCGTGCTGCTTCCACCAGTTCCGGTGTATGCACTCGATTGATCTGCTCCCCGGGATACAGTCCATACAGATGGGAGACGTGACGATGCCCTGGTTCGGATTCGGCAAAATCCTTAAACCACTCCAGCAATTGTCCTTCGCTTCCAATTCGGAATGGATAGAGTTTGTCCAGCGCCTCACTCCACTCGCTTGCCAACGACTCATCTATATTTAGTTGCTTCGAGGCCTCAATACAGCGGCTAAACAATTCACGAATCAAAGTCATATCCATCGTTGAAGCCATCGAAATACTGCGCGCCTCTCCAGCTTCTGTCAGGAACTTATTTTCTGGTGAAGTGGAAGGAATTGTAACCAGATAGCCCTCAGGTCCTTCCACCAGCCAGTCGAGACAGAACAGCGCCGCTTCCTTCATGATGGGGTAGGCACGTTCCTCAAGAAAACGCTGATCTCCGGTAAATTGATAATGCTCCCATAGATGCGAGGTGAGCCATACTCCGCCCATCGGCCAGAATGCCCAACTCGCATCCCCGCCCGTCGGCGTGGAGGTTCTCCAGATATCCACGTTATGATGAGCAGTCCATCCACGGGCTCCATACAGAATCCGCGCCGTTCTGCGTCCTGTATCACTGAGATCGGCCAGCATATCAAACAGCGGCTCATGACATTCACTCAGATTGCAGACTTCTGCCGGCCAGTAATTCATCTCCGTGTTGATGTTGATGGTGTAGTCACTATGCCATGGCGGTTCTACCTGATGGTTCCAGATTCCCTGAAGATTAGCAGGCTGGCTGCCCGGACGCGAACTGGCCATTAACAGATATCTTCCATATTGAAAATAAATCGCCTCCAGTCCAGGGTCTTGTTCCCCAGCCTGATACGCCTGTAGCCGCTCATCCGTAGGCAGTTCAGCGTTAGCCGATACACCTAAATCAATAGATACTCTGTTAAACAACGCACGATGATCTTGTACATGTCGTTCCCGAAGCACTTCCGCGCCATGTGTAATCGCTTTGGAGATTATATCCACACATTGCTCTTCAAGCACCAGGTTATCCTTCACAGGCAACACATCGTAACTTTCAAAGGACGTAGCCGCTGCCAGATAGAAAACAACCTGATCAGCACCCTGAATATGTAGCTTACCTTCCAGTTTGGACACCTTTGCCTGCTCGCCTGTTGCCGAAACCTCTACACGCACAGCATATGCGGTTCCCCGATCTTCTTCATAAAGGATGGATTCCGGGTGATCTCTGAAGTAATTGGATTCCACATGACTCGGGCAACGACTAAACATCGTGATTGCATCTCCCGAAGTCTCCATACGATAAGGATGGGGACTGTCTAGCGTAACACTTACACTAACAGCGCCCTTCCGATCAGCACTCAATGTGCAGACCATCAGGTCATCCGAAGCACTGGAATACACTTCACGTACAAAACGAGTTCCTTCCAATGAGTATGTCGTGCTTGCAATACCCGATTCCAGATCAAGCTCACGCTCAAAAGCATCATACGAAAGATCATCCAGACCCTCGTGGTTCAACAGAAAATGGCCCATCGGTTGGTAAGCCTCCACATCACGGCCGAGCATCTCTCGGTTCAACAAATCCTCAGCTTCACCATACTGTCCAGACATGATTAACTCACGCGTCTGCTTCAGATACCGCTGACTGCTGTATTGAATCGTATCCCGTGGAAACCCTGACCATAATGTATCTTCATTGAGCTGAATTCGTTCTTCCGCTGCGCCGCCATACACCATGCCTCCAAGACGTCCGTTTCCGATGGGCAATGCTTCTTCCCAGCGTTTTGCCGGTTGTCGATACCATAAACGGTTGATTTTAGTTTGGTTATTGTGTGGGGACATCATTAGCTCCTTTTCCTCAATTAGCTATCGAAATATTTATGCCATAAAACGTTTTCGGAAAGTGCTTACATTAAGGAAATTATATGTGATTTCCAAAATTGCGTCAATGCAAATCATCACACATCATCCACATAAAAAAAGACCCCTTTAAAGGGGCCTTTTCTTGTTTGACCATGGATTGAGGACAATCCATGTTATTTTACATCTTTTCCTGTCCACAGGGAGACACGGTCTTTCACCCAAACGGTGTACTGTTTCTCCATCTCCACTGCACCTGCTTTGTCCAATTCTTCCAGGAAAGCATCATAGGTTGCGTCAAAGTTTGCTGGTGAAGTCAGAACAGCCTCTGGAATACGTTTACGAACGATATCCTGTGTTTTTCGGAACGTTACTTCATAATCTGTACCTGAAGGTACAGGCATGTTGTATGCTGCGCCCCAATCTTTCAGCTTCAGATCGTCTTCGGAAGGATAGAAATCTTTCCATGTTGTGATACCATAGGCTTTCAACGTCTCCTTCTCAGCTGCAGTGTAACCTGCTTGAATCTGTTCAGGGAAGTTCGTTGTGTAGTAGTTATCTGTGGAATCTTTCACACCATCACCGTATCTCGCACTGAATACGTTATACAATCCGATGCCTGTTTCTTTAGTGAAATTCGAGTTGTCATTGGTTTTACGATCCTGAATCTCATCAGGGATCACACGTTGACCATTTTCCACATTATAGTGTTGGCCTTCAATACCCCAATTTCTCAATACTTGACCTTCATCGGAAGCAAGCCAGTCCATGAATTTGATGATACGTACCGGATCTTTGGCTGAAGTTGTGATTCCGATACCATAACCGTCAAATCCCGTTGGTTGGAACGTATGATCCACAATATCCTTGTTCAAAGACACAGAGAAGTGAGCATATGTGGCCTCGTCTTTGCCCGAAGATTTAAGTGCATTCTCCGCTTCTTGATAATTCCACTCTTGGTCAATCAGACCGAGTACACGGCCACTGGCAATTTTGGACTTATATTGATCATCCTTTTGAACAAATGTATCTTTGTCCAGCAGACCTTCATTATACATTTTGTTCAACCAGCGGAAGTATTCTTTTTCCTCTGGACGCTTATAGTGAAGCATCGCTTCATACGTCTCGGGGTTGATGTAATATTCACCATCATCCGGTGCACCCGTTGCTTGGAATGCAGGGTTCGTTACCGTGATCATGATCTTCCAGTCATCTGCATTCAATGTCAATGGAATGGTTGGCTGACCATCGATGGTTGGATGTTTTTCATAGTAGGCTTTCAGGACGTTCTCGTAATCCTCAAGTGTTTTCACTTCAGGGTATCCGAGCTCTTTCAGTACTCTTTGTTGAATTTCAAATCCACCTGTTGCATCAAACGCAACATTATCTACACCCATGTTCGTTGGGATTGTATATATCGCCTGATCTTCCGTACTGTATTTCAGACGGTTCATCTGGTCACCGTAGATTTTTTTCAAGTTTGGAGCATGCTCTTCAATCAGATCCGTTAGATCCAGCATCGCACCTGCATCTACAAGCTTAGACAAGTTACCTTTTGGGAAAATGACGTCAGGGAAATCACCGCTGGCAGCCATAAGTGCAACCTTCTGATCGCCACCGTTGTTCACATCATACTCAGCTTCAATCGTAACGCCTGTTTGCTTGGTAATCTCTTTACCAACTGCATCTTGCATCTTGTTCCAGGTCGGACTTGCATCCGCCCCAAAAAACGTCACTGTAATTGGTTCGGTTCCACTGGATTCCGTAGTCTCTTTTGTACCCGAATTCCCACAGCCAGCTGTGACCAACATTGCACTTGCGAGCATCAACATTGCAAACGTCTTGGGTGTATTGCCTTTCATTTTGCCTCTCATTGTCTAGTTCCCCCTATTATTTATGAAGGTTTTATCTGTATAACAGGCTTTATGCCTGAGGATACCACTTTTTTTGAATGCGCTTACGACATGTGCTGTAAAAGCCAGATTGTTGAAGGCAATAGTCAGTAGCACATATTTTACTACATCATTCTTCTAACACACATAAAACGTTTTCGAAACATACTATAAAACGCTTACTGAAAGTGCTTACATGATAGATTATAGGCTATCCATTCGCTTACGTCAACAATAAAAAAAGCCCTTTCTCAAGGGCTTTTTTCGCTATGAAAATCCTTAACTTTAATGCTTGGTTTTCAAAATCATTTCACATCTTTTCCAGTCCAGAGAGCTACACGTTCCTTGATCCAAACTGTGTATTGTTTCTCCATCTCTACTGCACCCGCTTTGTCGAGTTCAGCCAGAAGACCATCATATACGCTGTCGAAGTTCTCTGGTTTGGCAAGGATAGCCTCTGGAATACGTTTACGTACGATATCTTGTGTTTTCTGGAACGTTACGTTGTAATCCGTGTCAGAAGGTACAGGCATGTTGTATGCTGCGCCCCAATCTTTCAATTTCAGATCATCTTCGGAAGGGTAGAAATCTTTCCAAGTTGTAATTCCATAAGCTTTTAATGTCTCTTTCTCTGCTGCAGTGTATCCAGCCTGAATCTGCTCAGGGAAGTTTGTTGTATAATAGTTATCCGTAGCATCTTTCACTCCATCACCGTATCTTGCACTGAAGATATTGTACATACCCACGCCAGATTCTTTCGTGAAGGCAGAGTTATCATTGGTTTTGCGATCTTGTACTTCTGCCGGAATAACGCGTTTGCCATTCTCTACTTGGTAGTGCTGGCCTTCAACACCCCAGTTTCTCAGGACTTGACCTTCATCAGATGCAAGCCAATCCATGAATTTGATAATGCGCACCGGATCTTTGGCCGAAGTTGTAATCCCAATGCCGTATCCATCAAAACCTGTCGGCTGGAATGTGTGGTCCACAATGTCCTTGTTCAGGGATACGGAGAAGTGAGCATACGTTTTATCGCCACCGTTAGACGATTTCAAAGCATTCTCCGCCTCACCATAGTTCCACTCCTGGTCGATCAGACCAAGTACACGGCCACTGGCAATTTTGGATTTATATTGGTCATCCTTTTGAACAAATGTGTCTTTGTCTAGCAGACCTTCATTGTACATTTTGTTCAACCAACGGAAATATTCCTTTTCCTCAGGACGTTTGTAGTGCAGAACGGCTTCATAGGTCTCAGGATTGATATAATACTCACCATCATCCGGTCCACCCGTAGCTTGGAATGCAGGGTTCGTTACCGTGATCATGATCTTCCAGTCATCTGCATTCAATGTCAGCGGAATAGTCGGTTGACCATCAATCGTTGGATGTTTTTCGTAATACGTTCTCAGTACGTTTTCGTAATCCTCTAGTGTTTTTACTTCAGGGTAGCCGAGCTCTTTTAATACTCTTTGTTGAATTTCGAATCCGCCTGTAGCGTCAAATGCAACGTTATCTACACCCATATTGGTCGGGATCGTATAGATCGCTTGATCTTCCAAGCTATATTTCAGACGGTTCATCTGATCACCATAGATTTTTTTCAAATTGGGAGCATGCTCCTCAATCAGATCGGTCAGGTCCAGCATCGCGCCTGCATCCACAAGCTTCGACAAGTTGCCTTTAGGATAGATAATATCAGGGTAATCACCACTGGCAGCCATCAAAGGAATCTTTTGGTCGCCACCATTATTCACATCATACTCAGCTTCAATTGTAACTCCCGTTGCCTTGGTAATCTCTTGACCGACAGCATCCTTCATGTTATTCCAGTTCGGACTTGCGTCTGCACCAAAGAATGTAAAGGTTACTGGACTGGTTGTGTCTCCGGAATCAACCGGCTTTTCTGAAGCGTTACTTCCTCCTCCATTGCTGCTGCATCCTGCTGTAATTGCAAGAGCACTGGCTAACAGAAGCATTGCGAATGTTTTTGGTGTTTTGCCCTTCATGTGTAATCCCCCTTATGGATATAATGAAGCTGTATATTTGTATAACAGGCTGACCTGCGCATACCGTGACCAGATGAAACGAATGTAATTTTCTTGTTTTTATAACATTTGAAGCGTTTTCTTAAAAATGAGAAACTGCCCTGCACTACTTTATTTCCTTCCCATTCCGGAATTTCCACCCTACAATCAGTCTGCATATCACATGATGTACAAGCAAATGTAAGTGCTTTCATATTTGAATAATAATCGCTCTTAAAGTCCTTGTCAATAGTGAATTCATAAAATTGAAAACGTTTTTTAGAAAACGTTTTAGATAAAAAAAGAACCCATATAATACAGGTTCTTTCTCTTTTTAAATCTGTCTTGTTACTTGTTTATTTAGCCTCTTCACCGCTCCACAACTGGACACGGTTTTGAACGAGTTCTGTATATTGTTTTTCCATATCCTCTGCTCCTGCTTGATTCACTTCTGTAATCATGCCGTCATAGATGGCATCGAACTGTTCAGGAGTACTCAAAATGGCTTCCGGTATACGTTTCCGGATGATATCCTGTGTTTTTTTGAAGATAACGTTGTAGTTGGAGTCACCTGGTGTTGGCAGATTGTATGCTGCTCCCCATGGTTTGATTGGGAACTCGTCTTCACTCGGGAACAGATCTTTCCACGTCGTAGCACCGTATGCTTTGAGTGTTTCTTTCTCTGCATCGGAATATGCCGCCACGATCTGTTCAGGGAAATTCGTAGTGTAATAGTTATCCGTTGAATCTTTCACGCCGTCTCCATAGTGACCGGACAGATTTGTGTACAGTCCAATACCCGTTTCTTTTTGGAATACGGCTGCATTATTGGTTTTCTGATCCAGAATGTCGGCAGGAATGACACGTTTGCCGTCCTTCACTTCGTACTGTTTGCCCTCAATTCCCCAATTCATCAGCACTTGCCCTTCTTCAGAAGCCAGGTAATCGAAGAATTTGATCGTACGAACCGGGTCAGGATTCGATGTTGTAATCCCTACACCCCAACCGGATACAAAACCAGGGTCTTGGTAGGCATGATCCTTGATATCCTCGGACAGGGTTACCGGGAAGTGTGAATACGTTGCTTCAGTCTTGCCCGCAGATTTCAGTGCATTTTCTGCATCGGAATAACCCCAATCCTGGTCAATGACACCCAGAACACGTCCACTAGCAATTTTGGATTTGTATTGGTCTGTTTTTTGGATGAAGCTGTCCTGATCCAGCAATCCAGTGTTATACATATGGTTCAACCAGCGAAAGTACTCTTTTTCCTCTGGACGTTTGTAATGCAGACTTGCTTCATACGTCTCTGGATCGATGTAATATTCACCATCATCCGGTGCACCTGTTGCCTGGAAGGCCGGGTTCGTTACGGTAATCATGATTCTCCAATCATCCGCATCCAGTGTTAACGGGATGGTTGGCTGACCATCAATCGTAGGGTGTTTCTCTTTGTAAGCCTTCAATACATTCTCGTAATCCTGGAGTGTACGCACTTCCGGGTATCCGAGTTCTTTCAGTACACGGTGCTGAATTCCAAATCCACCACCTGCATCAAAGTACTTCTGGTCTACCGCATAATACGTCGGCAGCACATAAATAGCCTGATCCTCATTACTGTATTTCAACCGGTCCATGTAATTACCATACAGCTTCTTCAGATTGGGAGCATATTGGTCGATCAGATCTGTCAGATCGAGCATTGCTCCGGCATCCACCAGTTTGCTAAGTTCTCCTTTGGGTGACACGATATCCGGATAGTCTCCGCTCGCTGCCATTAAGGATATTTTATCTTGACCACCACTAACGGCAAATTCACCGTTAAGGGTTATCCCTGTTTTTTCTGTAAGGACTTTACCCACTTCATCTTTCATGCCATTCCAGTTCGGACTGGGGTCAACGCTAAAGAAATCAAAAGTAAGTGGAGTTGTCTCTGCGCTTGTATCCTTGAACGACGTATCACCGCCGCTTCCTCCACCGCAACCTGCGAGTAAAGACATTGCAAGCACTGGTGCCAGTGCAATCTTCATTTTGGAACTTGCCATAATGGTAATCCTCCCTGTTTCATATGTCTGTCTTATCCGGGACTTTTTTGTCCCTGTCTATAGCTTCATGAATACCACACCGCAGCCCTATACGGTGAAGCGCAGACCAAATGGCTGCGCTTCGGGTATCCTGATGCTTCATTTGTAGATGTACGGCCGCTCTATGTGGCAGCCTGTACAAGCAAGCTTATGCTTTTACTGCGCCCAATGTCATACCGCCAACAAAGTACTTCTGTAGGAACGGATATACAATCAGGATTGGAACCGTTACAACGATCGTAATCGCCATTTTGATCGATTCCGGTGAAATCTGTGTCATTTGCTGTGCCATATCATTGGCATTCCGTCCAGCACCTGAGCCTTGTTGTGTACTTTGTAGTACTTTCATCAACTCATATTGGAGTGTGGTCAGATGTGCCTTTGAACCATTGTACAGGTACGTATCGAACCATGCATTCCATTGACCTACAGCCAGGAACAACGCGATGGTTGCGAGAACCGGTTTACACAGTGGCAGGATGATTCTGTAATAGATCGTAAAGTCATTCGCTCCGTCCAGCTTCGCGGATTCCTGCAATGCATACGGCAGACCATCAATGAATGAACGGATAATGAAGACGTTAAATGCACTGATCATGCCTGGCAATACATATACCCAGAATGTACCGATCAGGTTCAGGTCACGCATCAGGATGTATACCGGAATCAAACCTCCGGAGAAATACATCGTGAGCGCAAGCGTTGTGGAAACAAATTTACGAAGTCCAAAGTCAGGTCTGCTCAGTGTAAAGGCGATCATAGAAGAACTGATCAATCCGAGCACAGTACCTACAATTGTACGCAGAATGGAGATCTGCAAACCTTGTAGCAATCCATCATATTGGAAGATCGTTTTGTAGTTCTGTAATGTGAATTCGCGAGGCCACAAGTAAATCCCGCCACGTACTGTATCCGTTGAGTTATTAAGTGAGATGGCTAGTACGTTAAGGAATGGATATAGTGTTACGATCAGCACCATGGTCATCGCGAGGATGTTGAATATATCGAACAGTTTATCGCCTCGACTAGCATTGAATGCTTTGTTCGCCATAATGTCGTCCCCTCCCTACATGATGCTTTCTTTGGTGAATTTTTTGAACAAGCCGTTCGCAGTAAACAGAAGGATGATACTGACAACGGAGTTGAATATACCTATGGCTGTACCATATGAGAATCGTCCCATATTCAAACCATAATTGAGCGCGTATAGATCAAGTACTTCCGAGTAGTCTGTGACCAGACTGTTGCCAAGCAAGAACTGCTTCTCGAAACCGATACTGATAAGATGTCCAATTGACATGATGAAAAGTACGGAAATCGTGGTCCGTATGCCAGGCAACGTGATGTGCCACATTTGTCTCCAGCGGTTGGCTCCATCTACACGGGAAGCTTCATACAACTCTTGGTCAATACCGGTAATCGCTGCAAGATAGATGATGGCATTCCAACCGGTTTCTTTCCACATATCTGAAGCGGTTACAATGTACCAGAACAAGTTCCCCTTGGCCATGAATTGGATCGGCTGGTCAATAATGTTCAGGCCTACCAGGATATCATTGATAATCCCTCCATCGGTGGAGAGCATCTTGGTGATAATCCCTGCTACAACGACCCAGGATACAAAGTGAGGCAGATAGGATACGGTTTGCACAGCACGTTTGAAGAACATGCCTCTCATTTCATTCAGGAGAATAGCGAAGAATATCGGTACGATAAAACCGACAACCAGTCCCATCAAGCTCATTGCAAGCGTATTCCGAAGTACCAGATAGAAACGATCATCACTGAACAGCTCTACAAAGTGTTTAAAACCAACCCACTCTTGATCACCAAACGATCTGGCAGGTTTATAATTTTGGAAAGCCATCGTCCATCCCCATAGTGGCAGATAGTTAAATACGAAAACCCAAGCTACGAATGGCAATGACATGAGATAGAGATATTTCTGCTGTTTCATTCTGTCCCAAATTCCGTTCCGCCGATTCTTTAAAGGCGGTTTGGGGTCACTGCTTCTGTTCGCGGAAGCGGATTTTTTTGTTAGCGTTTCCATCTCCGTTCCCCCTCCTCTGTTTTATAAAATAATCATACTCGATAGAGCGTTTTCAAAATACCATCTGGATTTTAGAGAAAATCATATAAAAATTAGATATAGACATATATAATCAGACATTATTTCGTTAAAATCAGTGATAAATTCTACTTTTAAATGCACTAAAAGCAATATAAAGGTAAAATTAAGTTTTATATGTAATGTTCGAAAACGTTTTATAGTAATCGTTTACTTCAAATTAAGGACATACAAAAGGGACCCTTGAAGGTCCCCTTGTCTACAATGTAAATTCAATGGTTTGCAGTTTGGTGATCCCGAGCAATTGTGCAACCGATATGGAGCTTTCCGGTTGAAATTGATCTCCATGCAGATACGCAAGTATTTCCTGAAATAAGTAGGAGACTTCCGGACGCTTCATTAAGGACAGGTTAGTAAAAGGAAGTGAGGACACCAGAATCTTGCCCTTCCCTACATTTGCCTCAAATGCATAAGCGAGTCGTTTGGCCCGATGGAAATGGTCCACCACTTCAATCAGCGGCTCCACCCCGGGCAGAGTATCCAAACATATCGCCGGTGTACCATTTACAAGATGATACCAATGCCAGTCGGAAGCTCCATCATACGGGAAGGAGCCCAGCAGTGGTACCTGATCTCTCAAATACATGCCCATCGTTGCACCAGGTTGTGTAGCGAACATGAGGTAATTCCAGAATACAGGCAGATACTTGGTCTCCACTGAATCATATAGCCCTTCTGCGATTGGCTGTAGCCAAACACTTCCCCCGTTGACTACATAATCAACAACATTGGGTGTTAGTGACTGAACGATAACCAAGTCGATCTTTCCATTTTTCAACAACCGGTATCCATCGATGTGATCTACGCGATCATTATGCGCTTCACCCAGGAATGGCTGCAACTCTACAACTGTATTCCAGATCCGATTCGAACCCGTATGGGACTGATACAAAGGAAACGACCAACCATGCCATACATTGGTTACATGACTTTCCGAATCACCTGACCGCAACTCTGCTTCAATCCGAAACGCTGCCGCCCCCTCACGAGGCGCTATAGCAACAATGCTTCCCATTGACATGACGGACCCGCATTGAATATCTCCGGTCCTCCATTCCCCTTCGGTACGTACCACTTCATCGCTAATCAACTTCCAATGTATGGATACATTTTCAAGCGGAACTTTACCATAGTGAGATATGCGTACATCCACATCAATGGATTCTCCAGCGTAAAATGTACGCTCCTTGCAGCTTAGCAACACGACCACATCGGAGTTGAATTGCATGAATTCTTCAGGTGTTGTAATGCCTTTGTCGTCCCAGAATACATCCAGAATACCCGTCGTAGCATGTCCCTGACCCGGAAAATCACGGATATCCAGCAATTGCACGCCCGCAGCATCCGGTGTTCGTCTGATCCGCTCCATGGCTTCTTTTAAAGAACGTACCAGATGTGTACCGCTGGCTTGTTGATAATGATCCAGATTCGCCATCATTCCTTTGCGAGTAAGCGATTCCTCAATGGGTTGCAGCCAGGAGGGACGCAGAATGCCCGTATATTTGGCTCTTTCCTGAGGCCGCACATACATGGTGTACTGTGCATGTTCATGTCCAATTACCGGATGCTCTGCAAGTCTGGTAACGGCATGATAGTCCAGCGTGGTATCCGGCACAGCAGAATATGCGGATTCCAGCGGGGGATGCCAGTTTAACGACTGAATATAATAATCAGCTTCCCGCCCTTGCGCTGGAAGCTGTCCAAAACCTGTATTGTCCGTATATAACCGGGTCGGGTCCATATCCCTTGCCCTCGATACCAATGTATTGAGTTCCGGATGGCCATTCGAACCAATGAGTTCATTCCCCATGGAGAACATGACAAATGAAGGATGTCTATGCAGCGACTGGAGCAACCCGTCCAGTTCTTGTGTCAGATAGGACAATACTTCAGCTGGCGCAGAATGATCCGATTGCTCAAAGAAACGAGACCAATGGGGAAGTTCTGCCTGTACCAGCATGCCCTCTTCATCAGCCGCCTCCCAGAAAGGCTCCGGCGCGCTCCACCCATGTAGTCGGACATGATTGAAGCCATACGATCTGGCGACTCGAAACTGGTGAATGTAATGCGCCTTGTCCCAGACGGGATAACCTGTGAGTGGAAAGATGCAGCAATCAACATACCCGCGTAAATAGACAGGCGTTCCATTCAGTTTAAGCTGCTTACCATCTGCAACCAAAGAACGTACACCAAATGTTTGCTCTACCTGATCCAGTTCCCGTTCACCATCAAGCAGACGGACAACGGCTCTGTACATTTTGGGAGATTCATCCGACCATCTGGCAACAGACTTCTCCGCCCCAAGTTCTAATCGCCAATGATCAATTACAGCAATGCTTTCAGTTGTACCTACTGAGCTTAGATCAGTTTGCGGTCGAGCTTCCAACTTCACATGACAACTATATCGATCAAGCCATGTGCCATCTGGATGCTGGATATCCACATGTAATTGAACCGCTCTATCCGATCTACTTGCGGGAGCGCTTACAGTGCAATTCACTAGAATGGTTCCTTGTTCAGCATCGGGTTGAATGCGTAACGTCTCTACTCGGCATGGAGGCAGACAGTCCAGATAGACCCCACCGGTGATTCCACCCCAGGCTGTAGCTGTATGCAATGAATGAATATGGCTCCCGGCCAGCGGAAGTTTCATGGTATTATCCACGCGGATTTCCACCCGATTTACTTCTCCCTGCTTCACAAGTGAGGTGACATTCCACTTCTGTTGATTCACCAGACTATCCTGCTGCCCGGCGTAATGCCCATTAATCCAAAGATTCGTTGTCCAGCGAACTCCTTCCAGTCGAAATACATACTGGCTGCCAAGGTCGTCTGATGGAACATGAACATCCTGAGCATACCAGGCCATGCCTTCATACTCGCGTATTTTGGTCCAGGTATCGAGTCTTTCGTATTCAGGCTCATCTCCGTATCCTTGCTCTTCCCATGAACCGGGAATCTGAATGGTCTCCCATGATGTATTTTCACACTGTGAAGGCGGTAATATCTTTTGTGCAACCTGTTCATCGGGCTCCAGATCCAATCGAAACTGCCATGTTCCATTTAAGTTCAATGTATGACGTGCCGTACCTATATCAGACAAATTCATATCGTATAACCATCCCTTCACCTGAGTTCTTGTAAAAAAAGTCTATGATGTGGTACACTCCGTGACCATTGCTTATCATGGGAAGTGCATGGACAATATGATGAAGCTGAAACATGTCAGTTTGTCGAAAACGTTTTATTTTATAAGCATGGGCAAGGCCCATCACTTCGTACTCATTCCTCGTTTAGATCAGCAGCCGATGCTTTGGACGAAGATTGGGTTCTGGCCTGTTTGTAAGCGGAAGGGGATTCCCCTACATATTTCTTGAACTTACCGTGGAAGTAGTCCACATTCGCATACCCCACTCTCGCTGCGACCTGATGGACCTTTAGTCCTTCGTCCAGCAATTCCTTGGCCTTTTCCATACGAACCTTGTCCAGAAATGCATTGAAATACTCTCCAGTATGATTCTTGAACAACTTACCCAAGTAACTGCTGTTATAGTTAAACACTTCAGCAAGTACCTCCAGCTTGAGATTTTCGCCAGGGTTACGTTGGATAAATTCAATCATCTGTTTCAATACAGTATCTTTGCTTCCGCCACCCATACGTTGAATAAGCCGATTAAAATGTTCTGCTGCCATGATTTTGAGATCTGACATCGTAAATTGATGATAGACTTCATTAATCAAAACCGAATGTTCCTGCATAATGGAGTGCATATGTTGATTCGTGGCTGCAAGCTTGTTGAACGCTAGGGAGAACACCTGTGAGAAGGCCGTTTTGATGGCTTGCTCTGTTCGGTGATAGGGGACCAAGCGCTCTTCCATCTCACCCAGTACCCGCATAACTGACTCGCTGCTACGGATGTCTAACGCATAATACAGCTTGTCCGCGAGTTCGTCCTCAACGGGCTCATGTGCTCCGTCCACAGCTTCAACTCCTGGCTTACAAACGTCTTCGCCTTCGCTACCTTCAGTCCACAGCATGATGCGTTTCTCCGTGAACAAGAAGCGTTCACCGAGTATACGATTCGCCTGCGTGTATGACCGCGCAATTTCAGAAGTGGAATGTACAGGTTCACCTGCAGCACCGTACATGTGAACCTCCCATTCTCCCAGAAGTCCTTGCAGCTCATCATAAAGAGTTCTTGCGGATGACTCGGATGTGATAGTTTCCTTGCTTAACAACCCCAGACCGGAATGGAACGAAAATACGATACCTCGGTCTTTCTGGTCAAATGCTTCAATCAGTTTGCGTTTCATGACACTTCCCCGTTGCAGGTCGGGGGCCGCATGCATCTCAAGCAGAATAATCTGATAGTGAGGCCAGTGCAGCCCCAGGCTATCTTCTTCCATGCTGCCCGCACCTTCCAAACTGTCAAAGAGCAAAGCCTCAATCTGGTGCTCCAGATAGACAGTATCTTCACCAGCTTGACGTGCCATTGTCTCCCGTTCACGGGTCAGGATCGTAGCAATCCGCTCCAGTTCACTAATCATCTCATCTTCATCCACCGGTTTGAGCAGATAACCGTCCACACCAAAACTGATGGCTTTCTTGGCATAATCAAAATCGGCATAACCGCTCAATATTAAAAAGTGCGAATCTGGATGATTCCGGCGAACTTCTTCAATCACATCCAGCCCGGTCATACCGGGCATGCGAATATCAATAATCGTCAGATCAGGCTCCAATTCCTCAAACCGGGAGATGGCCTCACGCCCGCTGGCAGCTGTAGCGATGACCTGGAATCCGTATTTTTCCCAATCGATAATGGTTGTCAGTCCCTCACGTATGCTCGGTTCGTCATCCACCAAAAACACTTTATACATGTTGGTCCCCTCCTGCTGGCAAAGTGAAAGAAACCTCTGTTCCTTCCCCATATACACTCTTAATCTGCAATCCATATGGCTCCCCGTACGTCAATGTTAAGCGTTGATGTACATTACGCATGCCGATCCGGCTCTTCTCCTGTTCCTCTGGTCCACAGATAAACTGCATCACCTCAGCCAGTCGTTCTGCCGTTATGCCTGCACCATTATCATCCACACGGATCTGCACAATGTTCTCTACTAAACGAATACTTATATGAACACGGACTGTACCCTCTTTGTTCTCCAGACCATGGACAATCGCATTCTCAACCAAAGGTTGAATAATTAAAGGCGGAATGTACATCTTCTCCACCTCGGGATCGATATCGATCTGGAATGCAAGGCGATCGCCGTAACGGAATTTCTGAATTTCCAAATAGGAACGTACCATTTCTAGTTCAGCCCGGAATGTTGTTTTCCCACTGCCAATCTCAAGACTCTTGCGCATCAGCTTGCCCAGCAACCTGACGATGTTGGCAATCTCTGCTTCACCCTTAATATGCGCTTTCATCCGAATGGACTCTAGTGCATTAAACAAGAAATGTGGATTGATCTGGCTCGCCATCATTTTCAGTTTAATCTCTTTTTGGGCGATTTCCAATTGATTGTTCTGTTCTGTCGCTTCTACCACCTGTGTCATGAGTTCATTGATACTTTTCACCATATAGTTGAACTGGCGCGACAATTGTCCAATCTCATCGTTTCCATCAATCCGCGAAGTCACGTTCAGGTCA
This sequence comes from Paenibacillus sp. 1781tsa1, assembly GCF_024159265.1. Lineage (NCBI taxonomy): Bacteria > Bacillati > Bacillota > Bacilli > Caryophanales > Paenibacillaceae > Paenibacillus > Paenibacillus sp. 1781tsa1. The sequence goes on from NZ_JAMYWY010000001.1 coordinate 6,026,894, forward strand.
CCTAATGCCAGCTTGTTGAGGTGTTTACTCAGCCGGAGCAATCGGTTCGAAGTGAGGAACGAGATGATATATACGAATAATAAGGCAATAACGAGCACAAGGATAATGAAAATCATACCGATCATGCTGACTCTGTTGGCATCCTTGACTATATTTTTGGTGGCAAAAACTGAAATAACCTTCAGGCTGTTCATACTCGACCCAGGGCCCAACTCATCAATCACAATATTGGAAGGCTCACCGCGAAAATCAGCTTCAATGGTGCCTTTGGCCTGATTCTGCAGATCAACGCCAAAATCAAGCTCGTCCAGCGTTTTCCCTACCAGTTCGGTATTCTTGGCTGCAACCACATAACCCTGCTCGTCCGTAATCATCGTCTCGAACTGTTCCTGACGGAGCAATCCATTCAGCTCATCCTGATTGATCACAATCATCAATACGCCCTCGGTCCGATATTCGGCAAAAGGTACTTTGCGCACTAAGCTGAGCTTGTGTACAGGATTATCTTCCTTGTCCGGAATGTAGAACCACCCGATGCTGGTTGTTTTCAATGCCTGTTGGTACCAGTAGCTCTCTTCCGTCTGCTTGTCTACTGGGATGAATTCGAGGTTGTTGATCAATGTTGGGTTAGTTGAGTAAAAACGAATGCCGGCTATCTCACGGTACAAACGCCTGTACTCCTGAAAATCTTTGTATGCAAGATAAGCCGAGGTTAGCTCGACAACACTCTTGTACCGTTTATTCACGATCTCCTTGAGATCCGCATTAAACATTAAAAGATTGGATATATCCGTGGGTACACGCAGCATAGTCGCCGTCTGGCTCTTGATCTTGTCCACATTGATGATCGTCTGCCCTATCGCATTGTCCAGAGCTTGCTGGCGAAAATAGCTGGTCACAGCAAGACCAACAATTAATACCGGAATCATGACAACAAGTACATAGGAAATGAGCAATTTATGCTTTAATTTGAGATTATTGGTGGTTCGTATTAGCCTTTTAAACATGTCTGCACCTTCCGTCATCTGTATAAGCGCTTACATATAAAGAGCAGGATCAGGATGTTCTGTCCTCTGAATTAATCATACCACATAACCGCCAGAATTCGGATTTCATTGCATAACCTCTAACAAAAGAAGCCGCCATTAACATGGCGACCGGGCTTACCGAATCATTAATGCTGACAGAAGTTTAGTGACTCCTAGATGGGCGAAATCCATATCTTTTGGCACGCCATGCAACAATTAAAGCCACCAATGTTAAAGCCAAGATGGCCCAGTTAAATGACGCAGCTCCCCATTGATTCAGAAGAACACCTCCCGCCATTCCCCCAAGGGCAATAGCCAGATTCCAAACGGTTGTATTCATCGGCATGACGAGATCCACACCTTGTTCGCCCGTAGCTTGAGCAAGTCCGGTCTGCAACAGGGTCGCCGCACCTCCAAATGTCAGACCCCACAGCGCAACAGAACCGAAGACGACAACAACATGCTCACTCCAAAGACCTAATACAAGGGAAATCAAAGCAAAGCCCGCAAGACTCATGAGAACCAGCATACGCAACCACCGATCAATGAAAATACCGGTAATCCAGATGCCCACCAATGCCATCAGACCAAATACAAGTAAAATGAGTCCAACCTTGGATTCCAAACCGACATCGGCGAGAAAAGGAGCAATATACGTGTATAAAATATTATGAGCCAACATCCAGGCCAAAACGACATTTAAAATGGGAATTACACCGGGGGTGAACAGGACTTGCATGACAGAGATACGCTTATCTGCTGACTGCCCCAAGTAGTCGGGTACTTTCCAGAGCACCCAGAAAATCAGTATAAACGCCAGCAATGACATCAGCCAGAACACCGAGCGCCAACCCATAAATGAACCAAGCAGCGTACCTGCCGGAACACCAAATGATAAGGCAATCGGCGTGCCAATCATAGCCACAGCCATGCCCCTTCCCTTGAGATGCTCAGGTACCATACGTAATGCATAACCACCAATTAGGCCCCAGGAGACACCAGCTGCAACACCGGCCAAGAAACGAGCGAAAAGTGTCAACACGTAGTTTGACGAGAGGGCAGTAATGGTGTTGAAGACAAGAAAACCGATAATAGACAGAAGTAAAAGCGGACGACGACGCCAGCCCTTTGTCAGCACCGCCACAGGTATGGCAGCAACCAGCGACCCAACAGCATAAAAGGTGACAAGCTGCCCCGCCCCTGCCTCAGAGATCTGCAACCCTTCTTTAATTTGCGGCAGCAAACCCGCAGGAAGTGTTTCGGTCATAATGGCTATGAAACCCGCCATAGCCAGGGCCAGCAACCCCAACCACGGAAAACGATGAGAAGATATATCCGACATCTGTGCAGCTCCTTTTAAGGTAATGTAGAACAAGCAATCGAATTATGGATCGATCAATCCTTATATTATTCAGACTGTCTCACCTTGTCAATGACTTTTGGATCGATTAGTATATAATTAAGATAAAAAGGGGGGATCTCTTATGGCAAGAACGGGACGTCCACGCATTTTTGATCGGGATGAAGCTCTATTACAAGCGATGATGCTCTTTTGGGAGCAAGGTTTCGAGGCCACTTCATTACTTCAGCTTCGAGCAGCCATGGGGGATATTTCAGCAGCCAGCTTCTATGCAGCCTTTGAATCCAAAGAAGCGCTGTATAAAGAAGTGGTAGAACGATATATGGGAACGTTTGGACGTGTGACGGAAAGTTTCTCGGATCTCACGCTGTCACCAAGAGAAGCGATTGAAACAACATTAAGAAGTACCGCAGAAATGCAAACAGACAGCACACATCCATCTGGCTGTTTAATTGTGCTGTCAGCTAGCACATGTTCTTCCAGAAACAATCATATCCGTGACATTGCGGCTGAGAAAAGAAAGCTAACTCGTAACCGCCTGCAAGATTGCATCCAGCGTGCTGTGGATGTCGGTGAAATTCCTGCTTCTACGAATGTAGCCATGCTAACCACCGTATTTGATACCTTTATGCAAGGCATCTCTACACAAGCCCGCGACGGCGTTCCATTTGCAACGATCGATCAGGCTATCACGGAATTCATGGGCATCTGGAACCTTGTTCAACATTCAGCCTGACTACCTACGAACTGTTGAGGGGTAAAAAAGCAAAAAAGGCACTCCCACGATTGGAAGTGCCTGCTCAGTATAAAATTTGTGCGCGTGCTGTTAAGGACGAGGTGTGCTTACCCCGTTCAGGATCAGCTTCGGATGAATATCGGCGTTCAGCGAAGCGGAGACTGCACAATATTTCTCTTCTGCCATCTGGATCGCTTTCCAGATGCGATAATCCGGGATATCGCCATCGACTTTGAAGATCAGATCAATGGATGTGAAGCCTTTAGGCATCTCTTCGCTGCGTGTACCCTGCGCTTCAATCTCAATCGACTCAATTTTGTCCAGGAAAGCGTCCAGAATCATTGTAATATCGATTCCCATACAGCCGCCGAGACCAGCCAGTAACAATTCCATCGGGGTCGCACCCTTGCTGTCACCACCATAAGCAGCAGTGGCATCCATGCCAACCGCGTAGCCAGACGGTCCTTCGGAAGTAAACGCGCGTTTGCCTTTCCATACGGTTGTTACATTCATGATGTTATCCTTCTTTCTCACAATAGTTTACGATTTGCAGAACTCCGTTCCGGGTACGGCTCGTTCTTCCGATCGCTGTTGTCTCCAAATATTTTTAATTTATATTCACAAAGGACAATATTCGGAGACAAAGGCGAGCGCTACGCTTCTTCAGAATCGATTCCGTCCCCTTCACTCAGCAGCTTATCGCTATAATCGATCGTATCAATCAGTATAAATTGTAGTAATGTAATTAGAATTCAGTAATTTGCTGCAAGAACCGGCGGGTGCGTTCTTGCGTAGGATGTTCAAAAAAAGCTTGTGGACTTGCTTCTTCCACGATCGATCCATCCGCCATAAAGACGATTTTGTTCGCCACATTACGGGCAAACTTCAATTCATGCGTCACGACCAGCATCGTCATGCCTTCCTCAGCCAGTTCCTTCATGACGGAAAGCACCTCTCCGACAAGTTCGGGATCAAGGGCAGAAGTCGGTTCATCAAACAGCATCACTTCCGGCTCCATTGCGAGTGCACGTGCAATGGCGACCCGCTGCTGTTGTCCACCGGACAATCGGGATGGATATGCATCCTGCTTGTCCGACAGGCCCACGCGATCCAGAAGGATCCGGCCGCGTTCGGCCGCTTCGTCACGCTTGATTTTTTTCACCGTCACAAGACCTTCCATCACATTGCCCAGCACCGTCTTGTGCGGATACAGATTGAACTGTTGGAATACCATGCCGGTCTGGCGGCGAATCTCCAAGACCCGGGCACGCTGTACTCGCAGCGAATCAGCACTGTTGACCACAACACCGTTCACTTCAATCTGTCCTCCAGAAAGTTCTTCCAGTCCATTCAGGCAGCGCAGCAAGGTACTTTTGCCTGAACCACTCGGTCCGAGCAATACAACAATATCTTTGGCATCAACATGCAGATCGATGTTCGTGAGCACTTCATTTTGTCCAAAACGTTTGGTAAGTCCAGCTGTTGTAATCATCGGTTCTCTCCTCCCATCAGTAAGCGCGGGCTAACCGGCGCTCCACTTGTTCCAGAATGGCCGAGAAGCCGATACTCATAATCCAGTAGATCACACCAATAGCCAGGTAAAACGGCATATTCACCGCATATTGTGATACCAGCAATTGTGCTGAACGCAACAACTCGGTAACACCGATTGCCGCCACAAGTGATGTTTCCTTCAACATACCAATGAAGGTGTTACCCATCGGCGGGATGGCAATACGTACGGCCTGCGGGAAGATAATGCGTCTCATCGCTTGAGCCGGGGTCATTCCAGTTGCATATGCGGCTTCCATCTGCCCTTTTGGTACAGCCTGAATCGCTCCACGGAACGTCTCTGACAGAAACGCACCTGCATTCAGACTAAGTCCCAGACAGGCAGCCGTAAGTGATCCCAAGGTCACTCCATAATCGACCAATCCGTAATAAATGACGAATAATTGCACCAGCAGCGGAGTTCCCCGCATGATGGATACATAAAACCTTGCAATCAACCTAAGCCACATTGGCCCCTTTAGACGAGCAATAGCAACAAGTAATCCGATGATGAATGCAAAAAACATCGAGATCACAGTTACGTATAACGTATAGTAAGCCCCCTTCAAAAAGAAGGGGATATTCTCAAATACCAGTTCCATGGGTTAAATCTCCCCTTCGCCTTGCCAGTTCATTATTGCGCAGGCTCTTCACCAAACCATTTTTTGAAGATGGTGTTGTACGTGCCATCATCTTTCATGCCTTTGAGCGCATCATTCAGTGCTGCTACGAGTTCCGGATTGTCTTTGCGAACAGCAATACCTGCTTGGTCACTCTTAATCGGTTCACCTACGGCTTTGATACTTAATCCATTGGCATCCACAATTGGTTTCAGTGCATACATGTTGTTAATTGTGGCATCAATTCGTCCAGCATTCAGGTCTTTAAGTGAAGAGATGACATCGTCATACGTCTTAATGGTGAAGTCTCCCACTTTCGGCAATACTTCATTACGCAGATACGTCTCATCATTTGTACCCAGACCTACACCAATCGTTTTTCCTTTAAAATCTTCCAGCTTGGTAATATCGTTATTGTCACTTTTCACAATGATTTTGACTTGGTTCGTAATATACGGATCACTGAAATCGAGAACTTTCTTACGATCATCGGTAATGGTCATCTGGCTGATAATGGCATCCAGCTTCTTCGCCTGCAGACTTGGTGTCAGACCGGAGAACTCCTGGGATACGAATTCAACCTTAACCCCAAGACGCTTCGCAACCTCACGTGCGATATCGGCATCGTAGCCGTCCATTTCTTTCTTATCGTTCAGGAAGTTGTATGGTGCGTATGTGCCCATCATGCCCACTTTGATCACGCCAGCAGACTTGATCTGCTCCAGTTCATTGCTTGCCTGTGCACCATTCGTGCTTCCATTGTCTGTCGCCTTACTTCCACATGCACTAAGTACCAGCACGGTCATCAGCAGAATAGCTGTCAAAGACCAGCCTTTACGAGTTTTCGATCCATATGTTTTGTTCATTACGTTAACTTCCTCTCATTCGTGTATTGATCTGGGTGTACATTTGGTTACTTTATTGTGACTAAACAGCAGTTGTACCCATTATTCCCTGCTATTTGTTTAATCATGTGAATCTCTGGTCTCTCGTTTGAAAAATAAAGCTGCGGACTTTGCACATTGCTTATGTACCCAATAGTCCGTAAAATTCAAAGCTTGCTGCCTCAGCTGCCAGCGATGAAGCTGTCATGGCGGAGAACTTGCTGTGCAACTCATCCGAACCGAACAACCAGCGCGATATCATGCCTTCAATCATGCTTACCAACAGCGCTGCTCGCAGCGGTACATCCATGCCTTGGGGCAACATGCCGAGTTCGATGGCACGTTCCATATTGTGACGGAACGCAGTCTCGACGGCATTACGTGTCTCCTCGACCAGACGTTGTACGGATTCTTCGGTCACGATGCCTTTAAGCAACAGTTCCATAAAATAACGATTCTGTGCGGCGAAAGAGAACAAGTCTGTAAACAGCCTCTCCGATGCTTTCACCATATCTTCTACCGATCCGGCATCCTTGCGGTATCCTTGCCCAATCGCCTCAAGCAATTCCTCCTTGCCCGTTAATATAATTTCCGAAGCAATGGCTTCTTTGCTTTTGAAATGCCAGTAAAACGTCCCTTGCGCCACACCAGCCTCACGGACAATATCAGAAATTTTCGTCTGATGGTAACCTTGGGTTGCAAACCGCTCCATCGCTATGCGTATTATTTGGTCCCGCCGTTCTTCACGGGGTTCCAAACCGTTGATTTTGGTCATTCCTGTAACCCTCCCGATTGATGAGTCAGTCAGTTAATGTATATCCTATGGGATAACTAGGTTTTTGTCAATATAGTTTTAAACAAATGATTACAAGCATAAGTTGAAGTTGAGTGCATTTGTGATCATAATAGGTGATAGCCTTGTTCAAATGAACAGGCATGGTCAAGCAGGACAGCCTGTGCTGTCACCTGCATTTCAAGGAGGAAGAGAATTGGACATTATATCATCCATTATTATGGGCATCATCGAAGGTTTGACTGAGTTTTTGCCCGTGTCCTCCACTGGACACATGATTCTGACTGCCCACTTGCTGGGTTTATCGGAGGACAACGAGTCAGTCAAAACGTTTGAGGTGGTTGTTCAACTCGGAGCTGTACTTGCTGTTGTTGTACTGTACTGGAACAAATTCATTGATATGTTCCGCTTCACTGGAGGTAGCAGACCTTACTCCCGCCGCCTCAATCTGGGACATATCTTCCTGGCGATGGTTCCTGCCGTAGTCATCGGACTTGTATTCCGCGACTGGATCAAAGCACATTTGTTTGGTCCGGAGACAGTGCTGTACAGCCTCGTTATAGGTGGTATATTGATGATCGTGGCCGAACGCTGGAGCCGTAAGAGTGAACGAATTACTACCCATGATGTCGATGATATTTCCTACAAACAGGCATTCGCGGTGGGTATATTTCAGATCTTGGCATTGTGGCCAGGCTTCTCCCGTTCCGGGTCAACGATCTCAGGCGGTCTCTTTGCAGGGGTAAGCCGTGTAGCCGCTGCGGAGTTCACATTCCTCGTGTCTGTGCCAATTATGATTGGTGCTACGGGATATGACCTGTACAAAAGTATCGATCACCTGAACGGCAGTGATTTCCCAATCTTTGCGATTGGATTCATCGCAGCTTTCATCGTCGCCATGCTAGCGATCAAGACGTTCCTGTCCATTTTGAAAAAATTGAGCCTGACCGTCTTTGCTGTGTATCGCTTCGTTTTGGCAGCCGTGTTCTTTATTATTTTGATGTAATCATTACAATCAAGTAATTAGACAGGCAAAATCAATGGCGGCCTCACGTTCCCTTGGGAAGCGAGGCCGCCATTTTTTATGTTCTTTGCTATGCTTATGTAGCTTCATGATTCTTTTGGTTTATGATTCTTTTGGCTGCTTAAAGACAGGAATATCTGTAATTAGAAGAAGTTTTGCTCTTCATGACTTCCTTTTTTGTTGTGTTAGATCATTCGTAATGCCGTCTAGATTTACTATGTATCATGGAAATTCAGATTCATGTTCACTTCTTCAAAAACAGTCTGGGCTAGGACCACTCTTTCACTTGAATGCTCCGGTGTTTCTTCCGATATTTTAATCTTTCACGCAGATTATATCTATTCTCCTTTTGTTCCTGCAGCAATTGCTTGACTCCGATCATCAACAATCGGTATCTTCGTTCATCTTTGTGGCTTAATTGGTGCATTTCCTCAAAAATTTCATTCTTCATACGTATCTTGTTCACTCCAGATATTCAGTTTGTTCTCACAGTATACTTGGGAGCACTGAACAAATTCTAAACAAGCATTGTTTCTCAACTTCAGTTATTCGAATGCACATTTAAATGCACATCATGCGTGCTAGAATGAAGCAGAAAAAACCCCTTCCTGTCGCAGGACAAGAAGAGGTCTCCTTAGCTAAGTTAATTAAACAAACTGCTATGCCTTCATACGCTTAAACTTTGGATTCAAGCGTCTCCAGATACTCGGAGATTTGAGCAGGTGTTTTAGCCCATTTGCTGTGCAGATGTGCGATTTTCTTGCCGTTCTGGAAGACGAGCAGGCTTGGAATACCGCGTACACCATTCTCTTCAGCAAACGGCTGGAACTTTTCTGCATCCAGGGCATAGAAGGTTTTGTCCGTATGTTGGTCGATAACATCCCCGATAAAACGATCCAGGTTTTTGCAGTCCGGACACCATGTTGTATCAAATTTAATGACGGTAAAACCATCAGAGTTGATTGTATCCAGATATTGCTGTTCACTTTGAATTCTTTCCATATGTCTTCTCTCCCTTATATGTTCCTTTAATGGTTGATCTTCATTGTACCTTGTATAGTTACAATTGAAAATAGGCTTAATGGCGTTACCGATGCTGTTTGTACAGATTAGCGGGACTAAGTTCTCGTATTTCCTGAATTTCTGCAGTGGTGAGTGCAGGCGAATTCGAAGCGGCAATATTGTGCAGCAACTGGTCTTTCGAACTGGCACCAGGGACAACTGCTGCTACCGCAGGATGGGATAACGCATAACGAATAGCCGTCTGAGCCATGCTGCGTTGGTCCGTAACAAGACGACTTAACCCTTGCCGAATGGTATATAGTTGCTCTGGCGTATAGTCCAGATAACCTTTTTCTGCCTTGGCAGATCCGGAATCAGCGAGCACACCGCTGGCTACGGGCCCACGGGCAATTACACTGATTCCCTTTTGTTCCAATAAAGGCAGCACTTCTTCTTCCGCTCTGCGGTCAGCAACACTGTACTGGTTCATCACACTGACGATGGATGCCCTCTTTACATACTCCCGAATCACATTAGGACGAATGGAGGAAATTCCGTAATATCGGATAAGTCCTTCCTTCTTCAGTTCCTCAAACGCTTCGATCGTCTCTTCGATGGGGTCGTCCAAGGTCCCGCCATGAAGCTGATACAGATCAATGTAATCGGTCTGCAACCGCTTCAAACTTTCATGTACAGCCTGCTTAATGTAGGCTTTAGACGGGTCCCATGACCAGCCCTCTTTGCCGGGCATACGACGATTACCTACTTTGGTCGCCACAATGACTTGGTCTCGCCGCCCCTTAATAGCTTGTCCCACAATTTCTTCATTACGCCCTGCGTCGTACAGATCGGCTGTATCCAACAGATTGACCCCATGATCCAGAGCCTCATGAATCAGGCCCATAGCGGGTTCCATTTCGGTTCCAAGTGACATACATCCCAGCCCAATCTCAGACACCATCAGTTCGGATGTACCCAGACGATTTTTCTTCATATGTGCATCTCCCTCCATACGTTCTGCAAGTATCCATTGTATCATTCTTGCTGGCAAAAATCGCATTACACATGAAAGCAAGGGTTTGCTTTCGGATTGCACAAAAAAACCTGGAACGACTTCATCTCCAGGTTTCTCATGATCATCATTTTAATTCAATCGATCGATACACGAACGATCGAAATCTATTTCACTTCCACACGTGGTCTGGCTTTACTTGATCCATTGGACGAATTGGAGCTTTTCATCATACCCGAGACCGTGCTAAACAGCTTATCTCTTGCTTGTTTGTTCCTCATCAGATAAGTTACACCTGCGCCGATAGCCGTCATGAGTATTCCTCTTCTTTTAGACATGTGCTTCTCCTCCTTCAGGATAAATGTACATCGTGTCTTGTTTGACAATTACCCTTTGGGAGCAAAACGAAACGAAGTGCAGGCTTGTTCGAACAAAAAAAGATGACCTCCGAATTAAAATTCAGCGGTCATCTTTCACTCGTACTCGTCCAGTTGAAACATCAACCGAACGAGATAAATCAAACAAGCTTTCGTACAATCAAGCATATATCCATGTCTCATTAATCGGACGGCGTTGCCACATGGGTCATTTCTTCATGTTTGTAGGTAGAACCATCGGCGGTCAGATAAAAGTGTCCGATGGGATGCAGATCTTCATCCAATTCGTAGACAAGCGGAATGCCTGTCGGGATATTGAGCGCCATCACGTCTGCTTCGGACAATTGGTCCAGATGCATGACGAGTGAACGGAGCGTGTTACCATGCGCAGAGATCAGCACTCTTTTGCCAGCAGACACCATCGGTTTAATCTCCGCATTCCAGTACTCCAGTACACGTTTCGATGTATCCATCAGGTTCTCCGTAAACGGGATAGTACATCCGAGCCGCTTGTACTTGTCCAGATCCTGCACATATCGGTCATCGGTTTCGTCCAATGCCGGGGGAGATACGTTAACGGAGCGTCTCCATTCCTTTACTTGGTCTTCCCCATACTTCAGAGCAGTCTGCTGTTTATTCAGTCCTTGCAGCGCACCATAATGGCGTTCATTCAGCTTCCAAGTCTTCGTAATGGGAATCCACATGAGGTCCATCTCATCCAGCGCAATATCGAGTGTTCGAATGGAACGTTTCAGCACAGATGCATAGGCACAATCAAAATCAAACCCCTGTTCCTTCATGATCTTCCCTGCTTTACGAGCTTCTCCATAACCATCCGTGGTCAGATCGACATCTGTCCAACCGGTAAAACGATTCTCTACATTCCACATGCTCTGTCCATGGCGAATCAAAACAACTCTGTACATAGACTTGAACCCTCCTTCCATGGAAACATTACCCGCAAGTCAAACTAATTAGCACAGTGAAACGTTCATCACATTAATAATATGGTGCCATCATCAGGTATACTACAACACCTGTAGAACTTACATACAGCCAGATTGGCATAGTCCAACGTGCAATTTTGCGGTGTTTCTTTAATTGATTCGTCCAACCCCACACAAGTGTGAACAACGCCAATGGAACAATGAGGGCTGCCAGTATACTATGGGTAATCAGAATGAAGAAATAGATGGAACGAATGATGCCTTCGCCGCCGTATTTGGACGTCTCTGGTGAGAGGTAATGAAACGTCAGATAGGTCACGAGGAATAACAGTGTTGTTGAAAATGCAGCAAGAATAAATCGTTTGTGCAGCTTCACATTCCGCTTGATAATAGCAATAAGCGCTGCAAGCAGGAAGATGAAGGTAAAGCTGTTAAACACGGCATTAAACCGTGGCAACACCGTAATATCAAAGGTTACATCACCTTTGTAACCAATGGACGGTGCGAAGAACAATAATAAAATAATGACATTAGCAAGAATGGAAATCGTAATAATGATGCCTGCGAAATTTTTATTGCTCGTCGGGGATGGAATGTTCGGTTCCCCTTTGTTATTTTTGCCCAATGCAAAATCCTCCTCATATCCTAACTTCTATGTTCTATATCATTATATCTCGGCAATTCCGGGCTGTTAAGTGACAACACTCTGAACAAAAACCTTAGCACTCCCCTATAAAATGCCCCTTTGCGGCCATTTTCAATCAAATCCAATCTGGTTCCCATTTACCGAATCCTTCATTTGTGGTATAATTAACGCAATTAATCACATACGCGTTCAAAATGGAGGAGCCTGTCACCAAGGGCCCCTCTTTGTTTTTTTTCAAGCATGGATGGCACTTTTCGGAGTGGTTCCATGCTTTTTTATTGTTTCAACCCAGAGTTGGGCATGTTTCACCCTTGGACAGGTTAACCTATTGACGCTACTGCTGGAGAGGAGTACATCTATGGAATTTATTTTGGTTCTTGCACTTATCCTGATTTTCACTAAATTGGCCGGAGATTTATCTGTACGGCTTGGTCAGCCATCCGTTTTAGGGAAACTGATTGTCGGTGTTATTCTCGGACCTGCGATGCTTGGTTGGGTTCAACAAAGTGACTTCGTCCATTATATGGCTGAAATCGGGGTACTGCTGCTAATGTTTATTGCCGGACTTGAAACAGATCTGGAGCAATTGAAGAAAAACTGGAAAGCAGCCTTTGCCGTTGCTGTGGGTGGTATTATTTTACCTTTTATTGGGGGATACAGTTCAGCCTTGGCGTTCGGTATGTCACAGACACATGCACTGTTCTTTGGACTTTTATTCTGTGCCACGTCCGTCAGCATTTCCGTTCAGACACTCAAAGACATGGATCAACTCAGCTCTCGTGAGGGTACAACCATCCTTGGTGCAGCTGTCGTCGATGATGTTCTGGTCGTTGTCATTCTTGCTGTTATGATGAGCTTGCTGGGTACAGGTGGAGGAGACACTTCAATTTCTCTGCTAATTGGCAAGAAGCTGTTATTCTTTATTATTATTATCGCTGCCAGCTGGTTCATTGTTCCACGCATCATGAAGTGGATGGCACCATTAAAAGTAACCGAGACCGTCATTACTGCGGGACTGATTATTTGTTTTGGATTCTCCTACTTTGCAGAGTGGATGGGTGTTGCCGGAATCATTGGTGCATTTGCCGCTGGGATCGCCATCTCCCAAACCAACTTCAAACATGAAGTCGAGACCAAACTGGAACCGATCGCCTACGGAATTTTTGTTCCGGTGTTCTTTGTCAGTATCGGCTTAAATGTCACCTTTGATGGTGTCGGTTCACAAATTTGGTTCATTGTCGTTATCAGTATCATCGCTATTGTAACCAAACTTATCGGTGGAGGAGCCGGTGCACGACTGACGGGATTCAACCGTTCCTCTTCGCTGGCTATTGGGGCAGGCATGATCTCCAGAGGGGAAGTTGCCCTGATTATCGCTTCAACGGGACTTGCTTCCGGATTGCTTGATTCGGAGTACTTTACCAGCGTTGTGATCATGGTTATTGTTACTACACTGGTTACTCCGCCACTCCTCAAAATCACCTTTGCACGCAAAAAAGGGGAAAAGCGAGTGGAAAGAGGAATTGAGGAATCACATTTAAACGGGTAAGGACATGCCAACGTCAAAACTAACTTAAAGATTCCAGTTGTAGCGTTATGATTCCTAGACATCAGTTGTGTCCCTAGAATTACTAGGAGTGTCTTATAAGTCAGGTGAACTATGTACTGATGATATGCTGCACTTTTCGTACACCAAGCAGCCAAGTCACACACCAACACGGTCTTGAAGCATCAGGGTGCCAAAATAAATTCTGAAATCCAGGCTGGCTCGGCCTTAAGATTGATCATTCTTCTAAGGAACCCAGGACGTCTTATTTGGCCTTCTGGCTTTCCTTTTCAATTTAAGAAACATCAGACACCTTATTTCCCAAATTTGCATATGCAAACGCTGAAAATGGCTGTACATTCCGATATAGCGTTTCTCAGGTTCCTTATATTTCTATTAGTGCATCAAATCCCTGAATAAGACGTCTCAGATTCCTTAGCTCTTATTGCCGCTCTACGCTTTTTTTCCAAGCCTGAGTGAGGGACGACGCATACCGGCGGTACGAAGAGCTTAATTAAATGTAAACTGCCTTGAGTGGGAGAATAATCTACTTTTACAGCGTCTACATCGCTTACTCGCACGTGAAGGGCGCGTTGTCACACATTCAAAAATGTGTAGCACTTACCCATTACCAGATCCGAATACGCTCAGTCTCGTTTTGGCTTTCAGACTAAGGGTTGAGATACGGTCTAGTTGAAAGGTATTGAAATCATTCCGTATTTAAAGCTATACTTGATTTAGAAATGCAATATACGGGTCGTGAAGCACACGCCGCTTTGATCTATTCTTCCCCTTCGACATGAAGGTTGGAGATAGTCAGAGCGGCTTTTTGTATTTTCACATGATGACTTGAAGTATTATTCACGTTCGGTTTAATTATTTTATTTTTAGAGGAGATGAAAGACGATGAGCATTGATTTTGATGAGGCTTACGAAGTTTGGATGCACTCTCTTTTGGAGAAGGAAACGAACCCACGAGTGCGTTCCCGAATTGAAAATGGACTTGAACATGGCACATTGGAATTTTTGCGTTCAGTTTGGTTTCCGGTGATGAAAAATTTAAATCATTTGCAACCCGAATGGGAGGTACGTGACTTTCATAACGGCTATCGGTATCTGGATCTTGCATACATGCCAGGTAATGGCGTTAAGGGAGGTATTGAAATCCAAGGATACGGGCCACATGCTCGTGACCTGGATGTACGGCGTTTTAAAGATTTATGCTGGCGGCATTGTCTGCTAACGCTTGATGATTGGATTTTTCTGCCGATCGCGTATCTTTCCATTAAAGACGAACCGAAACGGTGCCAACAGCTCGTGCTGTCTTATATGGGTAAATTCATGGCCACAGACGTTCCTCCAGTCTTAAATTGGCTTGAAGCCGAGACTGTACGTTATGCCATACGTATCATCCGTCCTTTTGCCCCGTCGGAACTTGCTACGCATCTGCGAATTACAGATCAGCATGCTCGAAGAGTTCTTCACAGCCTGATTGATCAAGAGGTATTACATGTCGCTAGTGGCACTCAACGATATCGAACCTATATCTTACGAACATGAGACACTCTATTTCGCCTATATGGTACATGTCCATTTTTTAACGAACTCAGGACACCTTATTGTGATGATATGGAGTAAATCTGGGCACTTTTCCAGACTTTTCTGTGAAATAAAGCTTCTGAGATTCCTTAGAATTCCAACATGCCTCATATCTCCATAATAAGCCCGTCTGAGTTCGTTAGCATTTTGGATATGGCTTTGAAACGTTCTGAAACGCTCGGAGTTACTACACGATTCTTAAAGCTCACTGGGAACCACTAGAGTTTCTGGGGTTGGGGTGTCAGATCCTTACTTTACTAACGAGTTACATGGAGAGTTACATTGAAATTCACACGGAGATTTACATGGAGATTTACATGGAGAGTTACATGGAATTACTTTGCGATTTACACAAACTGTTATACGAAGAGTTATACGGAGGATTATACGAAGAATTACTTTAGAGAAATAGCTGGATTAGTTCTGAGCTTGGATTTGCTTCGAATAGCTTATGGGCTAGTCTACAGTTCCAAGAGAAAGTTACTTGAAGTCGATTAAATTACTTAGAAGAGGCCTCCCATCCTACACAGAAAACAAAAAAAGACCACCTTACACTCAAGAGGTCTTCCATCTTTGCCCGTTGTTACAACAGGCTGTCCCATTTAAGTTAACACACCAACATAAAAACCAATCGAGATAAAGACAACACACCAAACGAATGCACCAATACCTGATACAACTACGTATCTGCCAATTGCCATGCGGCTCATCCCTGAGAAACAGCACATCAGATGTCGAATGCCCGGAATAAAGTAACCGAGGATGATTGACCAATATCCATATTTCAGAAACCACGACTCCACCCTGCTAAATCGTTTGGCATTCACGCCAATCCACTTGCCATACTTATCGAACAGCGGCCTGCCTGCCTTCTTGCCAATCATGTAGCTGAGCAGCCCTCCGGTAAATGCGCCACCGAAACTGACGGCGATGGATACGGAGTAATTCAATACCGAGATGGAGGCGAGATAACCGACAAACGTCATCATCACCTCATCCGGAATCGGCATGCCAATAACGCCAAGAGCCAGTAGTCCGTATATTGCGAAATAACCATATTGACCAATAAATTCTTTTGCAAATTCCATACTGACTCGCTCCTTATTTCGGTTCCACAATATCCTTCTCATGTGAGGCTAGCACTTGTTTTAGAGACGGGAATCGGATTTGGCTCACCATGAGACCGGATAATACAATAATGACAAGATAAGCTACACCATGTGTGAAATAAGGACTCCAGAGCGCGAAAAAGGACATCAGACCACCGGCAAATGTAATCGGCATCCCGACAAAACCGCTGCTTGCTGTCTTCTGACAGTTATAACGAGCCAGGCGCAATGCACCGCAAACCGGAAACAATGCGGTCAGTGCCATCCCCAGCACACTCACTTCATTCATGGAGTTCAGGTACAGAATCAGCACAGGGGCTGTTCCGAATGAAACTACATCCGCGAGCGAGTCCAGGGCTTTCCCGAACTCACCCTCACAATGTAATTTGCGGGCTGCATAACCATCAAACAGATCAAAGAACATCGCTACCCATATCATCATTACAGCCAGGGCAAATTCACCATGAATAGCCATAATGACTGCCAGCATGCCTGAACTCAGATTCCCCAAGGTTAAAATCGATGGTAAAGACTTCATAAGAGTTGACTCCCTTTCGTACTAGGCTTTAGGAAAAATAATATAAAAACGGACTCCATCCGGTGTATTCTCCACTCCATAATTGCACCCGTGCAGATCAAGGATCTGCTTCGCAATGGCCAGACCGAGCCCGGTTCCCCCCATTTTGCGATTACGTGAGCGCTCTACCCGATAGAACCTCTCCCATATATACTGACGCTCAGCTTCAGCGATCTGCTCGCCCTTGTTCTCAATGGAAATATGGACAAAACCTTCACGCCTGCTAATCTCAATAGTTATATCGGTATGTGGTATCGCGTGACGTATAGCATTCATCATGATATTGAAAATAACTTGCTCCAGCTTGCTGCGGTCACCCTCAACCGTCTGCTCTGTTGTGGATACAAGCACCACATCCAATCCTTTGTCCTTCAGTTGCGGACCCAGACGGCCGGCGATATCTTCAATCATGTCAGCCAGCGCCACAGCATCGGTATTCAATTGAATCGCTGAGGATTCCAGTCGCACCAGATCCAGCATCTCTTCAACCATCGTTTCCATTTTGATCGCCTCATCGGCAATGATCTCAATGTAGCGCTCCCGCTTGCTCTCACTCACGCCGTCCTTCAGCCCTTCGGAATATCCCTTAATGATGCTGATGGGTGTCTTAAGTTCATGTGATGCATCGGCAAAAAACTTGCGCTGACGCTGTTCAATCTGCTGCTTCATTTCCATATCCGTACGCATCTGTGTGTTGGCCTGCCTCAGCTCTTCCAGTGTCTGACCCAAGGTTCCCGATAAAGCATTAAGGCTGTTCGACAGACTGCCGATTTCATCATTACGCCGGATGGGTGATTTCACCGTGAAATCCAGCGTAGACATTTTTTTGGCAACATGGTTCAAGGCCAAGAGCGGCTTCGTTACAATTCGGGACAGGAGCAACGCCAGCAACAGAATCAATATAAATGCCCCAATGCCAAAATATGCATAGAACAAACGTGTTGCCTCATTCGCTTCCCTCATCTCCTGTAGAGAGGTGAGCGAGAAAATCAGTTGCTGCTCAGGTCCGGAACGATGCACTGGAGCAATAGTAATCACATTGCGAACACCACTCCAGCTATCCATCCATTCTTCATTGAGCATTTTGCCATTCGCCAAGGCCAGTTGGTCTTCGGTGGACAAAGGGAACCGGCTATCCAGTGCTTGCACCAGCAGTCCCTGCCTCTGACTCCACGTTGCCAGATTGGGAAGAACTACCTCGGTCAGTACGCCTGACCATTCCTTTACCGGTTCAATTGATTCCTGAAAGCTTTCTGTTCCCCATGCGGCAGAAGTGGCATCCTGGATTTTGAATGGATAAACCATGGACCCGCTGGCCGGGCCTTTCACCGTCAGTTCCTGCCCATATTTCAGATGAGATGTAATCCAGCCAGCATTCTCACTATTGATGAACAAGGACAAGGACACCTTCACGTGACTCCCATCCTGCTGTAACAACGTAATATGGAACGGGTCATTAACCAATCTTCCGGTATTCGTCAGAATGACCAGATGTGACTGATTCTGACGCATGAACTTACCAGTCTCCTTGGCTAGCTGCAAATCACTCCAATGGCCATTGGAGTATTGCTGTTCGAACTTGGACAGCTTTTTCTTCATACTGCTGACCTTCTGATGCTGATAGAAGTCGGGAAACCAGACCAACTGGGCAAAAACCGTCGTCCCATATAGCAGAACCAGACATCCTGCCATGACCAGGAAAAGCTTCATCGTTACGCCATTTCTTCTCATGCTTCTGCCTCAAAACGATATCCGGTACCAATCACCGTTCGGATACACTTGGCTTCATCACCCAATTTACTTCGCAGCTTCTTGATATGAGTATCCACAACACGTGAGTCTCCTTCAAAATCAAATCCCCAGATCCGATTCAAAATGGCATCCCGGGACAACACAATGCCTGCATTTCGAACCAAATAAAGCAACAGGTCATATTCCTTTGGCGCAAGCTCGACTTCAATTCCGTCCTTCTCCAGCCGCCGAGCCCATGGATCAAGGGTTACCTGTCCGAAACGAATCACACCCTGCTCTCGTCCCAACGCGCCTTCAACACGTTTCATTAATGTCTCTGCACGTGCAACCAGCACACGTGGACTAAACGGCTTCGTGACGTAATCATCAACACCCAGCTGAAAGCCATGAATTTTATCGTCATCCTCGGACCGTGCAGTCAACATGATAATAGGTACGGTGGATTGGGAGCGAATATGCCCACATAACGTCCATCCATCCATTTCAGGCATCAAAACATCCAGAATGACCAGATCCACCTCATGCAGAGCCAGCAATTCCAATGCCTGTACTCCATGTTCTGCTTCAATAACGTTCCATTGTTCTTTTATGAAATAATCGGCCACGATCTCACGAATGCGGCTTTCATCTTCCACCAGAAGCACTGTTCTGATCATGGCCGACTCTCCTTTTTAGATTTCTGATGATAACATACCTATTCCGTGTGTCGTTCATGTGTCCAGACATGTTTTGGAATGAACCCCATGATATATACGATTAATATAAGCCAAAAGTTACTAATTTTTATCAAAATTCGCACAAAAAAGAAGCCGTCAACGAGCAAGCTCCAGCTCATTGACAGCTACTTGAATGAAATCGAAGTATGTTGTCCAGAATTGATGCGCTACTGCGCGCTCCCTGACAGCACTTAACGTTGTTGCTCCAGACGGTGTGCTACATGCAGTGTAGGACCAACAAAACGATTCAGCGGGAATCCGCCGGCAATCGCTTTGGTCACAAAGGCTTTACCTTCACGAACAGCCTCTTTCACTGAAAGACCACGAGCCAATCCTGCGGTAATCGCCGCAGACGTTGTGCAGCCCGCACCATGCGTATATCCGGAGCCGACAACATCGGCTTCAAACCATTCGTAGTTGGTTCCATCATAGAGTAGATCCATTGCTTTACCCGGGCTAATGACACCTCTGTCCTTGATCAGAACATGTTTCGAGCCATGGGCATGAATTGCTGCTGCCGCTGCTTCCATCTGTTCCTTGGAGCGAATAGGTCCGCTCTTCGCCAGTTGGGATGCTTCGAACAGATTAGGTGTAACCAGATCAGCACCTGGCAACAGGAATTCGATCATCGCTTCCGTATTTTCCGGTTGCAGTACTTCGTCTGTACCTTTGCAGACCATTACCGGATCGATAACGATCTGTGGCAGACCGCTGCGGCGAATATGTTTTGCCACCAGTTCAATAATATCTACAGAACCGAGCATACCTGTCTTCATTGCATCGAAACCGATGCCGTCCAGAACCGTGCGAAGCTGCGCTTCAACCACATTTAATTCAACAGGAAAGACCTGGTGATCCCATGTTTCGGGCTCCATTGCCACAACCGTAGTCAGTACGGTCATGCCATACACACCCAGCTCCTGAAAAGTTTTCAAATCAGCTTGAATACCTGCACCGCCGCTCGTGTCCGAACCAGCTATTGTTAATGTTTTTGGAATCGTCATGGTAGTTGCATTCTCCTTCGTGTCTCAGTTGACATTATCCTATCCCTTGTACGAGCGGATGTCAATGGCATCTGAAGCCATACAGAGCATGGTTTTCCGAATGATTCAGTTCACATCTTTTGTCTCCAGACGAACCATGGACATCGAAGCAATCCATATCCCTATTGCTCCAAGGGTCAGAGGAATAATAATAAGAGAATGAATGGAAACTTCCGACCCGTTGAATCCGGAGCAGACAATCGAAACCAGCAAAATGGACGAGACCATTGTAGTTGTAACAGAATGCTTACGCATACCGAAGAATAGGGGAATGAGTGCCATACACGCAGCCGATAAAGAACTTATACTGTACTTCACCAGAAGTCCCAATATATCCCGACTCGTCAGTGATTCAGGAATGAAGGAGTAGAATTGATTAACAATCAACAATAGTGAACCCATGAACAGATCGTTAACCATAATCATCACAAATGTAAAACCAAACACGATAATCAATTTGGCAGCGATGATTTTCTGACGCTGGATGGGATAGGTGAACATGACGTTCATCGTTTTATTTCTATACTCACTGATCACCAGCTTGGATAATAAAGCTCCTGCAAATATGATAAAGGTCGCTCTCACAAATGTATCGATAATTATAAAGGCAGTCTGGTAATCGGCATAGGCATAATCTTCTGCTCCCACATCCATGAAGCCAATCATGATCAGGAAAAGAAGAATGGCTATACTGGCTATACCTGCACCTGCAAAATTCCGCGAAAAGCGGTGCTTCCGCATCTCAAGCCTGATCAGTTTAAGCAACTTCTTCATCCCCTTTCACAAGCTTCATGAAGTGTTCTTCCAGGGAATGAGCCCGTTTGGATATCGATTCGATCTCAATGCCGTGTTGGATCAGCTTGGTGTTTAGTTCCGATGGAATGATGCCCGGATCATAGATGCGTAACGTTTGGTCATCGACCAGTTTATAATTACTCAAACCAAGTTGATGTTCAATGACATAGGTCGCTTTGCGGATATCCACCGCCTGTAACTCAATGTACTCATTTTGACTTCCCCGAATGCTCTCCATCGATACTTCTTCGACCAAGCGACCACCGCGAATGACACCAACCGTGTCGGCAATTTGCTCTATCTCGCCTAGGATGTGACTTGAGACCAACAAGGTGATGCGATACTCGTTGCTAAGGCGTTTGAACAAATCTCGCATTTCCCGGATCCCTACAGGGTCCAAACCGTTGATCGGTTCATCCAGAATGAGCAGTTCAGGTGTGGTTATGAGTGCACGAGCCAGTCCGAGCCTCTGCTTCATGCCCAGGGAGAAGTCTTTGACCGGTTTCTTGCCCGTATCCTTCAGCCCTACCATTTCCATCGTGTTGTCGATGATCTTTTTGTTGTAGAATCCCATGTATTCACAGTGAAGCTCCAGATTCTCGCGAGCAGACAGTCTATCGTAGAAAAAAGGATATTCAATAATACTGCCCATTCGCTTCAGCACTTCATAGGAGGTCGGCGTAAGCTTCTCCCCAAACAGTTCAATCTCCCCTGTTGTTGGTTTGACGAGATTGGTGAGCATCTTCATGATGGTTGTTTTACCTGCACCATTCGGACCGAGGAATCCATAGATCTCACCTTGCTTAATGCTCATATTGACGTTGGATACAACCTCTGCCCCTTCATATACTTTAGTCACATCTATCGTTCGTGCGATATAATTCATCGTCTTGTTCTCCTTTACGTCCCCTGTCCGGGTTCCTATATCTGTATTGTAAAGAGAAAAGTCTGCTTTTTTATTAATCAAATCTTACAAAAACCTTAAGCTTGCTCGGTAACACCCAAACGGCTCTACCAAGCCTTGAGGGTAACTGAAAATACAGTCCGTTGATGCGGCACACTATGTAAATGAATGCTTCCATCCATCCGCTCAACTAGCCGCTTCGTGATCGTTAGACCAAGGCCACTGCCTTGATAGAGTCGATTGCGGGAATCCTCCAGTGTATACATGCGTTCAAACACACGACTATGCTCGCTCTCAGGAATCCCTTTTCCCTGGTCCCAGATCTGTAGCGTCACAGGTCCACCGCTCGAATGATTAAGTGATAGCCCCAGCACCTTACCCTCTGCTCCATATTTCATCCCATTGGTAATAAGATTATCCAACACTCGGTCCAGAGCTTCTTCATTCGCTTGCACAAAGATATCCCCCTCAGGTATCTCCAATTGCACGTACAACCCGAGATTCGTCAACATTTCATAAAAGGAAAGCATCTTCACGCGGCTTAATTCGCTTATATTCACCCGACTAAGCACCAGCTCGGTGTCTCCGGATTCCAGCTTCGCCAAGTCAAAAAAGGAATGAATCAAACGCAGCACTTCCTGCGCCTTATCTTGTATTTTCTCTGTCATAATCTTCCGTTCCTGATCGGTCAGTGATGGACTGTGCAGCAAGGTCTCACTATAACCCAGCACAACGGTGAGCGGCGTTTTCAGATCATGCGAAATGTTGGAGAGCATATTACGCATCTCTTTCTCCTGGTTCGCATAACCGGCCTTAGCGCGATGCGCATGGTCCAGCAGCTGGTTCATGTCTTTCAGAAGCTGACTAACCTGCTCATCACTGTTGAATACGAGCAAGCGCTCAAAGGTGCCTTGGTCCAGAATTGTGGATATTTTCTGATGAATATAGGACAGGTGTTGGTTTCTTTTCCGGAATTTCAACCACAATACAATGAAGGCCATGGCCAGAATACCTGTTGTAATGGCAAAAATCAGTGTCATCCCTGCTCCGCCTCCAGCTTATACCCGATGCCCCAGAGTGTCTTGATATACCGGGGAGCCGAAGGATCTGCCTCCAGTTTCTCACGCAGACGACGCATATGTACGTTAATGATATTTTCGTCTCCATAATAATGATCGTTCCAGACGGAAGCGTAGATCTGAGCCTTGGTGAACACTTTGCCAGGATGGGTAACGAATAGCTTCAGAATTCCAAATTCCTTGGATGTCAGCTTGACGGGTGTACCTTCACGCTCCACCTCGTACGTCTCCATGTCGACCACAAGTCCTCCAAGGTGAATACGCTGAGCTTTAACCACTTCAGCCACAGGCTGAGCAGTATAATTGGCTCGGCGAATTGCAGCTTTAATCCGGGCAGTCAATTCAATTAATGAGAACGGTTTGCTCAAATAATCGTCAGCGCCAAAGCCCAGACCGAGCGCTTTATCCACCTCACCATCCTTCGCAGACAGAATGAGCACAGGCACCAAACTCACTGCCCGAATGGTTTGCAGCACATCCATCCCACTCTTGTGAGGGAGCATCAGGTCCAGAATAACCAGATCATACCCAGGTTGTGACTGGCTGAACTGACGTTCTGCCTCTAAGCCGTCATATGCATACGTGACGTCGTAGCCCTCTTTTTCCAGATAAGGTCCGACCATTTCACTAATTGAACGATCATCTTCAACAAGCAACAAGCGATGACTTGACACGATTTCCCCTCCAGCATGAACATTTTTCCTTTATTACCTCACAGTTTGTTTGAATTGGCAATGACATACGAAAAAACCTGACAGGAAGTACACTTCGGTATAAAGTGTGTTTCCTGCCAGGTCTATGAGCGTTTACAGATGAGTGCTTGTTCGTCTAATTTCTATATCCGTTCTCGCTGTGTATCCAGCATAGTCCAATGGTTCCTGCACCTGCATGAATACTTACTACTGGGATGAACGGCATGATTTCGGTCTTTAATTTGGGGAGCAGATTGGCAATCTGCTTCTTGATCGTGACGGCTTCATCCTGATTGTTCGCATGCATAATGCATACATGCTTTACTTTCTCCATATCCAGCTTAAGCATATCCAACATGCGATCTTTCGTTCGCTTGAACGTGCGGATCTTCTCATTCACAACCACTTTGCCCTCTTCAAATCGGAGCAGCAGATGGATCTTGAGCAGTTGACTGATGATCAGCTGTGTGCCGGACACCCGGCCACTGCGATGAAGATTCTGAAGGCTCGCTGGTATGAGGTAAAAGGACATGTTATCAATCATCTGTTCAATATTTACTTTGATCTCGGAAGCCGAACATCCCTGCTTCTGCCATTCCAGTCCTTGCATAACCATCTCACGAAGAGGATAGGCACCTGCCTTTGAATCAATTGCGGTCACCGTCACACCTGCAATCTCTGCAGCCTGCATAGACGTATGCAGCGTTCCGCTAAGCGCTGTAGAGCAATGAATCGTAATAATCTCATCGTACTTGTCTTTGAGCGATTCATACAGTTCAATGAACTCGCCAATGGGTGGCTGCGAACTGCTCGCACGTGAAGCCTCCGCAAGTTTCTCATAGAACATTTCAGATGTTATGTCATCGGTTTCCCGGTAACATTCCTCTCCAAATACGATGCGCAGCGGTACGATGTAGATATGATTTTGCTCCGCAAAAACGGGATCCAGTGTACTGGTACTATCGGTGACCCATGCAATTTTCTTCATGACATCCTTCTCTCTTGCCGGATTGTTCGTTCTGTATCCTCAATCGTCAGGCACAAGCCCGGCGGTTTATTTAAAATTTGAATATTTCACATTGTAAACGTTTGCGATACTACCTCTCAATTATAAATGAATGGACAGACCGTTGTCTTGTGGCGCAATCATGAACACCCCTATTAATACCATTATTAGCTAAAAAAATGTCTTGCCTGTGAAGGAATAAATTGGTATGCTGTTGTCCTTCTCTCTTTTTCGCCTTGACTGAAGTGAACGGAAACGCCGTTCAATCCACTTATCGGAGGTGTCACATGCTTTATTTCACTCTGGCTTCCAAAGCCTACTCCCGGAATCTGCAATACCGCGGGGCACACATGGTACATAACCTGGCAAGCGCCATGTTTGGTTACATGTATGCCTGCCTCTGGATCGGCATCGGGGCCGACCATACGCTCGGGGAATACGGGACACAGGGGATGATCAGTTACATTGCGTTCACGCAATCCTCTCTCTGGATCTCGGGTTTTCTCACGAATGGACTGGGTATTCCCCTATCCGTCAGGACAGGGCAGATCGCACTGGATCTGATGAGGCCTGTTCATCTGTTCACCCACCTGATGGCACGCGAATGGGGGCAGATTGCCTACCAGTTCGTGTACAAAAGTATTCCAATCTACCTGCTCTTCTCCATTGTCTTTTCCCTACATTGGCCCTCGGACGTTTCAACACTTGGTTATGCCGCACTTGGTCTTGCTGGCGCCGCATACTTGTCCATCTGTATGAACTACATCATTGGTGCCACATCGATGTGGACCACAGAGTCCTCCTGGCTTCATTGGGGCAATCACGCGATGATGAATCTGCTGGCTGGTTTTTTCATTCCGCTGGAATGGCTACCGAACTGGCTTGAACAACTTGCCTGGATATCACCCTACCCATTCCTGCTCTATGTACCTACCCGAATCTATCTTGGTTTCGAAGATGGCTCCTTGTTATGGGGAACCTTGCTTTGGTGCGTCTTTATGACGTTGATCTGTCTCGTGATCACCCAAGTGTTACGTCGTAAAGTGGAGGTGCAGGGCGGATGAAGCGAACTTCCTGGTTCCATTTATATAAAATGCTCATTCGAACAAGCATCCGCAGCCGGATGCAATACAAGTTCAATTTCATCATGGCGTCCGTACTGGCCGCTTTAATTCAGATCTCCGAGTTCCTGATGGTTGCTCTCGTGCTGCACCGATTCGGAGCAATTAAAGGCTGGTCCCTCCATGAGATCGGTTATCTCTTTGCCATCATGACGTTATCCAAAACACTGTATCGCACATTCGGCAATGAGGTTCATCATCTGGAAAAGTATCTGGTTAATGGTGAGCTTGATCAACTGTTAACTCGTCCCATGCCCGTATTGCTGGCCCTGCTGCCGCAAAACTTCCGCATAATGGCTGGAGAAGTCCTGCAAGGCGGATTCATTCTCTGCTGGTCTGTGGCAGGCATGATGCACAGCGGACAGATCGACTGGATCGCCATTCCCTTCTCCTTGCTCATTATTCTGACGGGCGCAGTCATTCTCTTTTCCATTGGACTCGCTACTGCCACACTCGGATTCTGGACCACACGCATTGAGGAATTACAGACGATCACGGAAGATGCAGCACGAACGGCTGCCCAATATCCGCTAACGTTATATCCCAAATGGATGTCTGGCATTCTGCTAACGGTGATTCCCGTAGGGTTCGTCAATTATATTCCGTCACTCTATCTACTGCGGGGTGAAGGCGGAGCATGGGTCCTTGTTGCTGTTGCGGCGGTTGCCGTACTGAGCTTGGCTGCAAGTCTGCGTTTCTGGCAATTCGGCTTGACCAAATATCAAAGTACAGGTAGCTAAGGAGGCGAAACGAATCATGAACATGATCACAGCACGGCATCTGCAAAAGGAATTCAAGACCCCTGTTATTCGCGAAGGACATTTCTCTGGGTTACGTACGTTATTTTCACGTGAGTATGTGTCCAAGGAAGCGGTACGCGATATCAGTTTTGATATCGGCCCAGGTGAGTTTGTGGGCTACATCGGTCCGAACGGGGCTGGCAAATCTACCACGATCAAAATGCTGACAGGTATCCTGCACCCCACCTCTGGCGAGGTACGGCTTGACGGTATGAATCCGCATCAGGACAGGCGCAGAACCGTTGGTCGACTCGGCGTTGTGTTTGGCCAGCGCAGCCAGCTCTGGTGGGATCTGCCCGTGAAAGATTCATATGATATTCTGGCCGAGATGTACGGCGTCCGTACCGAGGACAAAAAGAAACGGCTGTCCCAGTTCGCGGAGTTGCTGGACCTTGAATCGTTCTGGGCCACGCCTGTCCGTAAGCTCTCGCTTGGACAACGCATGCGTGCGGATCTCGCAGCTTCCATGCTGCATGATCCGGAACTGCTTTTTCTCGATGAACCAACGATCGGACTGGATGTGAACGCCAAACGGAACATACGCCAATTTCTACGTACATTAAATGAGGAGTTTGGCAAAACGATTTTGCTGACCACCCATGACATGGACGATATTGAGCAGTTATGCAGTCGGGTGATGGTGATCAATCACGGTCAACTTACATATGACGGCTCAATCCCTTCTCTGCGTGACACTATCGGTCTGCCGACACTTATCCGAGTTACGTATCGGGGTTCATTTCATATGCCTGATACCATACCGTCCGCCATTCAGATCACAGGAGTGGAAGGGCAGATTGTCACTGTCGAAGTTAACAGGAAGGAATGGAGCACGATGGACATTCTGAAGCAGCTTGAACAATGGGGCGAGATTGAAGATGTAGAGATGAAGGAACCCGATTTCGAAGATATCATCCATCGGGTGTATTAGTTGGCCCATTTTGTGGGGAAATAGGATCAAGACCTGTTCTTACGCCGTTACATGAAAGAGGGACATGGCGTACTGTACTATTGGAGGTGAAGCGTCATGCTTGTGACCAAACATGTCCTTGCAGCATCCAGCGTACACGCGACTCCCTATTTCATCGTACGTGGCATGATGTCGGGACCGGTAATGTTCATTACATCCGGGGTTCACGGGAACGAAACGGCGAGCATGGCTGCTGCGCAAAAACTCGCAGATGATTGTGCTACAGGTCGTCACGCCATTCAGCGAGGGCTGTTAATTATCGTGCCACGTGTGAACCAGCAAGCCTACGCCAAAAAAATCAGAGGCAAGCCAGATCTGAATCGTACGTTTCCACGCCGTATGTCAGGCAAGGCCAAGCATCCGCTCGCTGCGGCAGTTTTTCGTTTGGCGCGTGAACATCAAGCCGACTGGTGGCTCGATCTGCATGAAGCCAACGGCCTGTCTCAACTGAGTTCGCGAGTGCTTGGACAGACGTTGATCACCAATCCCGGCAGTCGCACCATTCCAGCTTGCAGAAGAGTTATCGAACGGATGAATCGATCGATTGCCATTCGTGATCGTCATTTTAACCTCAAGCAGCATGAATTGCCGGGATCTGCCCGTACAGCGGCTTCAAGATTATTACAAGCCCGTTCTGTTACGGTGGAGACCTGTTGGAGTCTGAAGCGCGCGACCCGTATCAAGTATCAGACGGAGATTGTGCACCATTTTCTGCGTGAAGCGGGCATGTCATGATGAAGAACATTACAATAGAACTAAAAGAAACCTCGGACAGAGAGCGCCCAAAGTACATCTTAAGGCGCTCTTTGTCCGAGGTTTTACAGTTTATAACTCTTTCTTTTGCACCCTGAACGTTTGAATATAATTGTCGATATCGTCCTCCGGTGTATGCAACAGTCGTGCCAGATGAATCTGCATCTGTTCCAGATGGTCAATATGCTTCTGAATGTCAGCGATTTGGTCACGGACGAGTGTTTTTAACGTATCCTTTTCCATGTCTTCCTGGCTGAGCAGTTGCAGGGTCTCTTGTATCTCCTTTAAGGAATAACCCAGCAACTGGGCATCCTTAATGAACTTGATTTTGACCAGATAATCCTCGGTATACACCCGATATCCATTGGAGGAACGACGGGGAGCAGGCAGAATTCCACTATCCTCGTAGTAACGGAGGGTTGCCATACTCACACCTGTACGCTTGGCCAACATTCCTCTTGTCATGGTTTCCATGCCTCCCCCTCCACCCTTCTGCACACTTATTGTGCTTGTTCGTTGCGTATCTTGGTATATTTGGTATCATAAGTGACCTCAGGAAATGGAGATGCAGGGCCTTGCAATAACGACTGCTCCTCCCCTTTGAGATAACGGTCAAAGAATGCGAGCGCATAGGATCTTGTTATATCCACATTATGTTCTGGCGTCATGCCTCTGGCAAATAGTTTCGGGGAAATTAATGAAATATCCGTAAAGCTCTGATGGAAGAAATTCTCCACCGTCAGATAATAGGTATCATTCAGACTGCTCGTCATCACATGGTCCAGATCCGGCTCAAACTCAGGGTAGAACACATTATCTTTGGATGTCGCATTCGGATCGAAGCTTTTAGCCGTTTCACCAGACATGATGTACATAAAAGGTTGTTTTAATGATGTCTTGGAGACGCTGCCCCAGAAGCCGCCTTCCAGACTGAGTCCTGCATGTAAACGTTCATCCTGTGCGAGTGCTTCGGCTGTTGTAGCCCCGCCATAAGAGTGCCCCATAATGCCTGTATGATTCAGGTCAAGCCTGCCCTCCAGCACCTGATTGGGATCATTCCGGTTCCACTGTTCAAGCGTGTCGAGTACAAAACGTGCATCTGCTGCACGAATGCCTACCCCCTCCACATTATATTGATACAGTTCTTCTGACGTTGCAAATTCAGGTCCGGCTTCATAAGACACTTTACGCCCATCGGGGAAGGTAACGCGAGCTGAGGTATACGGATGATCCATACCTACAACAATATAGCCATGGCTGACCAGTTCCTCGACAGCAGTCATGCTCTGGAAACGGGCAGAACGGACACCAGGAGAGAACAGCACCACCGGATAAGAAGGGCTTGCGTCTGATATGGCTGCGCCTTTAACCACATGTGTCGGAATGGTATCAAGGTAGCTGAACACCTTGGGCGGGATACCAAATACCAGACTGATGGCTTCTCCAAGTTCAGCCGGGTAAGACTCAGGAGTTATCCCCTTGGCATCCTCCGGGTTCACTGGATACCACACGTTAATCATCAGTTCACGTTTGTCCCCGCTTTCGGGTGTAAACGTCTCTTCACGGGTTTCATCCACCAATTGTTGCGAAAATGTACCGATCGCAAACTGCCCCGTAGGATCAGGTATTGTAAATGCTGGAAAATACCAAGTGAGCAGTCCTGAGCCAGCGCCAGAGACCAGCGCTAGCATCGCAACCAGCGTAAGTTGAAGCCAAGAACGCCATTTCGGTTTCTGCTTCTCTGCAAAATGCCCAGTGACTCTGTTACGATACTCTTTCACTACCTTAATGATTAATACGATGAAGATTATGCCTGCAACAAGATACGTTGGCAGCAGCATCACGCGAAACGAATCTAATATACCGTGAAGCAGCAATGCTAATATCAAGGCAGCCGACATCCCTGCCGCAAGTTTCCGACGCTTTGAGTACATAGGTATACACAACGCTGCGCCAATCGTTACAAGTACCAGTATCCATTCAATTAGTTTCATCATTTATCCTCCAAACATTGTTGATGAAACCAGAATAAACCTTGAAGTATACTTCAAGGTCAAGGCTGAATTTCAGAAACAATTTATTGAGGAATTCGTATATCCCACTTGCGAAGTTCGGTCAATGTACACGTTCCGGACGCGAAAGCCTTAATACCTGTTGAGTTTGGCCCAGGATATATCCGCCCTGTCATTACCTGCTCTCCCTGCTGGATGAACAACTCAATGGAGCTGACATCCATAAAAATATGAAGTTCCAGTTTCCCGTCAAGCAGTTCCACTGTCGCAGCACGTTCTCCCCCCGGCCCTTGTCCGGCCCGCTCGCGATTTAAGCATAAACGACGCTGCTGCACATCATAGGAAATCACTGTTTCTTCATCCTCACCCGTGCGCAGCTTCAACCCGAATTGTCGTGCCTGTTCCGCTTCGAATACAGCATACATCTCGTAGCGGTCTCCGCTGATTCCAAGATCAAGATCATGTTCATCACCATTTAGATGTATACCATACTGCTCATTATCTTCCGATCTGTACTGTATAAGTTCGGGAAGCGGCTGGAATATCAATCGGTCTCCCCTACGAATTAGTTGTCTCGGCAAGGTCATCGCTCCAGCCCAGGCATGAGACTGTTGTGTCGGAATTTCCGTTTCCCACGTATCCATCCAGGCCACCATGATTCGTCGTCCCTGTGCATCCTCCATTGTCTGAGGTGCGTAAAAGTCGAAGCCACAGTCCAGCGGAACGTACTGCTCGTACTTCAGTACACCTTGGTCTTCATCCAGCGTTCCCATCATATAAACGGTCGAATGCAAGTTGCGATAGTTATCTCCCTGAGCAGGCATACGCTGCGGAGACATGATCAGCACATCTCGGCCATCCAGTGTAAACAGATCGGGACATTCCCAATTGTCACCAAGCGTTCCGTCACTCTGGGCCATAATGTTAACATAACTCCAATCCAGCAAGTCCGCTGAACGGTACAACAGAATGACACCTTTGCCCCCAGCATCATTCGATCCAAGGACGCAATAGTACACACCGTTTCGTTCAAACACTTTTGGATCACGGAAGTCCTTGGGACTGGTATGCGCTGGGATTTGATCCAGCCGAATGACCGGATTCATCGCGCTTTTGACAAAATCAATTCCATTGTCCGAGACAGCGATATTCTGTGTCTGCAAGTAATCGTTATCCTTGTCGGGTCCAGTCACGACATGCCCCGTGTACATCAGCACTAACTTGCCGTCCTGCACGATTGCACTTCCAGAGAAACAGCCTCCACTGTCGTAGCTCTGATCGGGTGCCAGTGCAACCGGCAGATACGACCACGTAACCAAATCACGGCTCACCGCATGGCCCCAGTGCATCGGCCCCCATACCGGTTCGTAGGGATAATGCTGATAGAACATATGATACATCCGACCAAAGTATATGAAGCCGTTGGGATCATTCATCCAGCCCACCTCTGGCATCAAATGATAGGCCATTCGATAGGTTGGATCAACCTGATGTCGATGTTCCTTGATATATGCGTTGGCCCGGGCGATTGTATAACTCTCCTTCGGGTGAGCCGAAGAACTCGTCAGTCCAAGGTCTGCCTCTTGCCTTGTGTCTATGTCCTGTTTCTGGTATCGTTCCTGGTTCATATGTCCTTCACTCCTGTCTCTCTCTATATCACCCAACTGAACTTATTTGATAGCCCCTTGCATGACCCCCTGAATAATGTACTTCTGCGCAAACAGATACACGATCAGTACTGGCAGCAGGGTCAAGACCAGACCAGCCATCAATGGACCGTAATCGACAGTGTATGTCCCATAAAAATAAAACGTGGACAGCGGCAGTGTACGCTGCTCGGATGAAGTCAGCACCAGGGAAGGCAGCAGAAAATCATTCCATATCCACAATACATTCAGCACGCTAATCGTTACGGTTGTTGGCAGTAACACCGGCAGTACGATTCGAAAAAAGGTTTGCACTCTGCCGCAGCCATCCATTAGAGCCGCTTCTTCAAGCTCCAAGGGAATACTTTTGATAAAGCCATGATAGATAAATACGGCGAGCGGACTGCCAAAGCCAATATACATGTAGATTAGCGACCACTTGTTATCCAGCAGGCTGAGCGATCCGTATATTTTAACCAGCGGAATCATAATAGCCTGAAACGGAATAATCATCGCAGCTACCATCAGGAAAAAGAGATACTGATTCACCTTGCTATTGTGACGAACAAAGTAATGGGCTGTCATCGCCGCAAAAAGAGCAATCAGCAATACACCTGCAATGGTTATGAGCAACGAATTGCTGAAGGCGGATACATATCCCATTTTGTCAAACGCATTGACGTAATTATCGAATTGAAAGGAGCTTGGCAAGCCCAGCGGATCGGAAGTAATTGCCTGGTTAGCCTTGAACGAATTGACGATGAGAAGTACAAACGGAAATACAAACAAAATCATCACAATGATTAATGCAATAAACTTCATCCAGTTGAGAATGCGCGATTGTCCAGCCATCATGCCTCGACCTCCAGTTTTTTGCTGAAATAAACCTGGAGCAGTGTGATGGCGGCTACAAGGATAAACAGCACAAAGGCTTCTGCCTGCCCCAATCCGTAGTCACGAGCAAGAAAGGCCTGCTCATAGACATGCATGGATACCATCTCGGTGCTCTTGAAGGGCCCGCCACTGGTCAGGGAGACGTTCAGATCATACACCATGAAACCCCGTTGCAGTGACAAAAAGATGCAGACAATAAACGAAGGAACCATCAGCGGCAATACAATGCGCGCCAGCATTTTCCGATTACTTGCCCCATCTATGCTGGCTGCTTCCATAACATCCTTCGGCACATTCATCAGTCCTGCAATGTAGATAACCATCATATAGCCGGCATACTGCCAAACAGTCACCACAATGAGTGCCCAGAACGCTTTATCCGGGTCAGCCAGCCAGGAGGTGGAAAACAGAGTGAGGTTCATTTTTTGTCCCGCAAAGACGAGTACCTGATTAAAAATAAACTGCCAGATGAAACCAAGCACGATTCCACCCACCAGATTCGGCAGGAAGAATCCGGCCCGAAACCAGCCCTGCGCCTTCATTCCCCGGGTCACCGCATAAGCGAGCAGGAAGGCAACCGCATTGGTCAGCACAACGGTAATAAATACGTACTCCAGTGTCATCCCGAATGATTTCCAGAACACGGTGTCCTTGAACACACCAATATAATTATCCCAGCCAACAAAGTTTTGATCGATGGCAATGCCATCCCAGTTCGTAAACGTCAAATAAATACCATACAAAAATGGAATAATCATCACTGTAGCAAACGCAAATAATGTTGGGCCAGTAAAGATCAGGCGGGTTCGCAGACGTGTCCATAATCCTTTTTCGGTCAGCATTGTCAACCTCCACTCTATCCAAATAATTAGCCTAACGGTTGTGCCGGAAACAAGTCGAACAGACCTCATGTGGAAGCTGTACATTCATCATTTCCGACGTACCGCAAGTCTCTCTCTATGTGCTGCTCAGGGCTAAAATGAATTCCTTTATTTCACGTTGCTCCAGTAAGCCTGAATTTCGCTGGCAAGTCCGGCACGGTCAATGACGTCAGCCAAGTATTTCTGCATGGATGCACCCAGTTTGGACCAGTGATCCGCAGGAAGTGTACTCATTGATTCCTCGATTTTGCCTGCCTTGATGTATTCACTAATGGACTTGCCAAGCGGATCGGTTGGCTCCAGTGTGATGTTGCTGAATGCCGGAATAATACTGGCTTGATTCACCAGGAAATCCTGACCTTTTTCGTTATAAACAATCCACTCCAAAAATTTCTTTGCCGCTTCCTGCTGCGCTGGTGTGCTCTTTTCCTTATCCAGCAATATTCGTTTGGATACGGCAGCAGAGATTTGCGTATTACCGAAATCATCCGCATTATTGCTCACAGGTACCGGCAGGAAGCCGTATTTTCCATCTGCTGTATCAAAGCTTGAAATTTGCGGCCATGCCCAGTTGCCCTGGAACCAAATGCCAACCTCACCCTTGCCAAGCACCTCAGGTCCACGCTCATAAGTTCCGGACAGGGGAGAAGCCTTGTCAATATTGTAGGTTTTCATCAGATCAAATGTATCTAACAAGCCATTAAACACGGCGTTGGAAGCAAGGTCCACTTGACCTGCCTTCAGATCAGTAATGAATTGATCCACCTTCGCACGGTCCGGCGACTGCCCACCATATGCAAGCCCCAGATAATGCGCACCAAGCGACCAATCCATCGGAGATACAATCAAAGGTGATTTTCCAGTAGCAGCGATCTTTTGGAACAGCTCATCAAGCTGTGCAGTGGTCTGTACAGACTTTGGATCGAATGTCCCACCTACCGCCTGATCCAAAACATTCTGGTTATAGATGAATCCATATCCTTCAATAGAGAACGGGAAGGCATAATTTTTGCCATCAAACGTTGTAGCCGCTGTGCTATTCTCCACAGCGTCCTTCATCCAAGACTCGGATGTGAGATCCAGAACACGATCCTTGAATTTCTCGACATCCCCTGTATCCAGCATCATCATCGTTGTAGGGCTGCCAGATGCATACAAAGCAGACGCTTTTTCAAACGGAGACTGTCCACTGCCTACAGGTACAATTTCAAGTGTGACATTTGGATTTTCGGCATGGAAGTCTTTAGCCGCTTGCTCCAGCTGAGTGTTAATTTCCGACTTGGAATTGAGCAAGGTGATTTTGACACTCTCACTGCTGCTCCCCTCCGAGGAGGAGTTGGACTCCGTCGCTGCTTTACTTCCACATGCCGACAATACAAGCATCATAATCAAAGACAATACCGATAATTTCATCATCCATCTCTGTTCTCTTTTCATCTTGTTATGGCCCCCGATCGATAGTTTAAAAGGAAACGCTTACAAATCGAATTATAATGTCAAAGGTTTGACATGTCAATCGTTTGACATATCGTTTTAAAAAAAATATTGCGCCTTGATTTTTTCGAGGCAAAAGGACAAATAGGAAAAAACGACCTTTATCAGGTCGTCTCTCTCTCCACTAAGGCAACTGGCAGAATATGCTCCATTCCGATCTTCTCTTCCGCGATCTGGCGCCGAATCAGATCAATCGCAAGCTTAGCCATGTCCTCCACCGGCTGCCTAATCGTTGTTATGCCAGGCACCGTATACCCTGCCGCACGACTGTCATCATAACCTACAATAGCGATCTCATCAGGTACCTTGCGCCCACCCAACACGATCTGCTTCAGCGCATGCACTGCCATCAGATCACTCGTTACAAACAGCCCATCCACCTCCGGGTGTTGTGCAAGCAGCTTATCCACCAATTCCGTATACTGATGCTGATCAAACACATTCAGATCGGTTTCATGAATCATGACCGGCTTGACTCCATGAGCCTGCAATGTATCAACGAAACCTGTCGTCCGGCGATTGGACAGCATTTGCAATTCCAAATTACCGCAAATATGTGCCAAATGCCGTCTGTTCTTCGAGAGCAGCAACTCAGCAGCCATAACCCCTCCCTGATAGTTATCCGATGAGATAAATGGGATGTCTTCACCGATCTTACGATCAAAGGTCACGATTGGGGAATGCAGGTTCATATACTCATCGACTTCCAGTGTATGACTTCCCATAATAATGCCATCCACGCGATTACCCTTGAGCATTTCCACATATTCACGCTCTTTGGAAGGGTCCATGTGGGAATTGCATAACATAATTTTAAATCCATTCTGGTATGCATGGTACTCGACATAGTTAGCCAGTTCTCCAAAAAACGGATGGGATACATCGGGAATAATCAAGCCTATAACATTGGATTGCTTACGCAGAAGAGAACGGGCAATTTCGTTGGGTCGATAGTTCAGTTCGTCCATGGTTTGATACACTTTGTCCCGAGTCTTCTGACTGATATATCCCCGGTTGTTTAATACACGCGAGACGGTAGTTACAGAAACTCCTGCCCTGAGTGCAACATCATGAATAGTTGCCATAACAGCCTCTTTTCCTACAACATTCTTCATACTGTTAATATTATAAACCTATTGCTAACCCTGATCCAAACCCTGGGTATCCGCCCGCTGCTTCATTCCGCTACAATTCTTGCTCTGGGCATGCTATGCATTGCTCCGTGCGTAACATGGACCTGTACGACATACGTGCCTGGTTCTTCAAAGGTATGCTGGATTTCATACAGCCCTTCCTCTGTCTCATTGGCAGTAATAGCCCCCTGATTCTCCAGTTCGTCCGCTGTCATCATACCTTGTTCCGGAGATACAGAAGGCGGATCATCAAGCTCATTCCAGACCTGAAATTGCACATTGTCGGCATGGCTTAACGGTGCATCTCCCTGTGTAAGCTTCACCTGCAACTGTATTGGTTTATGAAGAGTAGCCTTCTCCGGAACGACAAGTTTCACTTTGATCATCTCTGGCATCTCACCCGATTGTGACTGTTCCTCATAGGAGCATCCCACTGTCAGGAGGACCAGAACAATGAAGGGCATGAACCAACGAGCTTGTCCACTCATCACCATCTGTCCTTTCTTATCAAGAAGATTTTGGTGTTTTGCCGATACCCCAGAGCATCACAATGATGATAATAAAGGCAATCAGTGCGAGTAGTGGAATGGTGATAAAACCAAACCAGTTCAGATAATCGGTATAACACGGAACCTTGCCGCATGCAACGGCGTTGCCTGTAGCCGAGAAAATACGCTGGATCGTTACGTGATATAACGAAATGCCGCCCCCGACAAAACTAAGTGGGAGTACGTATTTCGTGATGCCCACGTCATCCTTGAAGTAAGCAATGCCCAGCAAGATGGTTAGTGGATACATGAATATACGCTGATACCAGCACAGATCACATGGTAGATATCCCTTGATCTCACTGAAATAGAGACTCCCCCCTGTTGCAATAACGGAAACGGCCCAAGCAACAAATAACCGGGTATCCACATTTCTCGCTGGACGCTCCGATTTTGATGATGTACTCATTCCTCTGTCCCCCTCTTCATTTTGCTTATACCAAATTATCATACCTCATTCTAGACTCCATCGGCTATCCCAGCTGTTATGTAGGTCATTACCCGATGATTATACCAAATATTTGAACTTTTGGGTGAAACCAAAAAAAGCTGCCGTATGGGGCAGCTCTTTATGGTTTCATCTTATTTAAATCTACCTATTACATGGATTTAGTCAGCGTAATGGAACCATCTTTTTGTGCCCATTTCACGTCCCAGTTCAGAAGTTCAGCAATGAAACGCAGAGGTACTTGCGTACGTCCATCTTTGTTGACAAATACCGTAGCACCCACGTTTTTCTTCACGCCGTTCACTTCCATAACGTTGTTGTTCACCCAGAATTCAAGGGTATCATCGCCAGCCATTACCGTTACTTGTTGTGCTTTTTTGTCCCATTTCACTGTTGCACCAATACCTTCACTTAAGAAACGCAGTGGAATGTAAGTTGTGTTTTTCCAGAGCACTGGTGTGGTGTCCATGTTGGTTGTTTTGTCGTTAATTTTCAGCATTTTGCTGTTCAGTTGCATCCACACCGTTGTCATTTCTGGCGCTGGTGCAGGTGTTGCTGGCTCTTGGAATTTGTCGTTAAATTGAGTCACAATCGCGTTACCCAAGGCTTGACCTACACCAAACATCACTTTAAAGCCTTCACGATTGGTTGTGTAAGAAGCATCATAGTTGCCTGCTGCATATTGATTCAATACGTTTTGCACTTGATTTTCATGTGTTGTCAGTGCTTGTTGTCCTGCTGCTTTTGGCAGATTGCCAGCTGTTGCCGAATCCAGGAATGTAGCGAATTCTGTTGTAAATCCGTCAATACGTTTCTCTACTGCTGCACGAGCCGCAGCATCGTTGTTTTTCACGGCTTTTACATAGTCGCTTTGCGCATTAACGTGATTGGTAACCCAAATTTTCTCGAAAGCATTGGCACCATCGTTACCGTAAACGGAAGCAATCGCTGCTTTGAAGTCAGCTGTGTTTCCAGCTTCAGCTGTAATCAGTGCGTTGGAAGCGGCTGTACGTCCATCGAACTCCTCTTGCATTTGCAGAGCCGAAAGCGCAAAGTGTTCGGAAGCCAGGTGGTTGAGTGCAGATCTCAGATCAGCTGCTTTGGTATCCGCTTTGGTATTTTGGAATTTCTCAGGCATTTGTGTAGTAATTGCTGTGGAAAGTGCCTTACTTACGTCGAACATTTCTTTGAAACCTTCACGATAAGCCTTGTATGCATCAGCGTAATCTCCAGCTACATACTCATCAAAAACTTTTTGCACGAGATCTTCATGTACTTTCAGCGCCTGTTTGGCTGCTGCTTTTGGCAATTTGCCTTCGGTAGCTGTGCTCAGGAACGTGGAGAACTCATCCACGAAACCGTTGATGTTTGCCTGTGCTTGTTTGATCCCAGCCTGGTTGCTCATTTTGGTTGCTTTCACCAGATCATCGGTGTATTTGTTATGAGCGCGGAAGATGCGTTCGAATTCTTTGGCACCTGCCTCACCATATAGGGAAGCAATCGCTGGTTGCATATCCAGTGCATTCTGGTCGAGTGCTTTGTAGGCTGCATCTGCATCTTTTGCTCCGTCATATGCTTTTGCCATTGCCGTTACTGCGAGTGCAAAGTGCTCGGACAGCAGGTGGTCCAGGTTTGCTCTCAAGTCAGCCGCAGGTGTGTTTACGGATGCTTTCATCATTGTCATTGGTGTCTGTGGGGCGGAAGCTGCTCCAGCGATCCCCGGCATCAACAGTGTCAAGCTAAGTACTGGTGCGATAAACTTCTTCATTTTCATTTTCATTACGTGTTCACTCCTCGATTATGTTTTGTGTATAATTTCTTTCCTCGTCGTCGTCTTCATAGGGTGTAACGCAGGGTTCACTAATCTGGATCACTCTGTGGGCAAAAAAAAACGCAGCCTTCAGTGAAGAAAGCTGCGAATGCCTGTTGTATCAAGGTTTTTTTGAATTAAAAAATAATAAAATTATAGTGATCTTTCTGATCAATGACTACCTACGTACTGTAAGACAATTACTTCATTTCCCTTTATTTCTCAACTATAGCTTACATCAAAGGTTATCTTGAAGTACAATAAAGACATATCAACTTATTCGCGAAGGAGGTTCATTCATGACCTGGTTGCCTTATGTTTTAATTGTAGGAATCGCCCTATTTGGAGGTATTGCTACCCTGATTATCGGAAATTCCAAAGCCAATCAGACCAGCAACCCCGAATATGATCGCCGCACAAAGCAAAACCTCAGTAAACTTTCCTATGTATACGTTGGTGCAATTGTACTTGGTTTTGGCGGACTAGTCCTCTATCTTTTCAACTAAAATGTTTCGATTCGGCAAAGAATACGTTCAAACATGCCTAGCAGCTTAAGTTTTCGTTCTACATATCCAATGGTTGAGGGGCCATCTCCCCTCTCCCTGATTACTGCCAAAAATCCGCGTAACATCCATACTTGTAACTGATCGTATAGCTGCCTCCTGTTAAAATTAGCATTCTCCTGCACATAACCCTCTTCAAAGTCAGCCATAATCTTTCCAAGTTCTTGCCTATGTGTTGATGCGGGAATTGTAGAAGTCAGTACAGCTGCCAGATCAAAATGATGATCATCCATTCTTACTTCACCGAAATCAATAATGTAGATGGACTCTTTTGTAAACAACAAGTTCCACATGCCTAGATCCCCATGAATGACTGAATGGTTCGTCTTGCGAAATTCCAGACACTCCTCTGTAAGCTGGGCTAACGTACGAACTTGTTCAGATGACGAAGCTAACACTACATTGGAAACCTCACCCCATAATTGAGATAACTCGAAACGATCTTCCATACCAGCAACCTTAAGATGATTCGTCGTACGATGAAAAAGACCGATCACCTGACCTAACCGGACAAAGTCAATTTCACTTTGGGAACGCGGAAGCAAATCCTCTATGTATATCTGCAAATTATAAAACTCATTATTATATGTAATATACGGAATCTTGTATTTTGTCTGTATCATGGATGGTGAAATGTTTACCGATGCCAATGCCTGAACCATTTCATACTCAATCCACGCCTGTTGTTCGTTCCTCAGTTTACGTAAAACGAACTTACCTTGTGTAGCCTCAATTAACATCGCTTTAGAACTATTACCGTGTTCTATGGCATTAAATCCTACAATATTCCCTATATCATAATGAACTGCCACGTAATGAAAAATTGTCATGCCTTCACCTCGTTTCCTGATCCTAAGCGATCTATTCAACAGACAGATGCTAGTCTCCTGTCTCTATACACATGTTTACAAGTTGGAGATAATTCAGAATTATTCTGGATATGTTCGGGGTTTAATATAAAGCCATAAGGGACAGCGAGCCCATTAAACAAAACCAACCCCCAACTTGAAGGAGAGATATATGATGAAAAAAAACATGAAGAAATCCGTAGCAACGATGATGGTACTGGGCATGACATTAACAGGAGCAACGGGCGTATTTGCCGGAACGCAGCTTGAGAAAATCTCTGCATACCTTAACCATGGAATCAGCTTCAATGTCGATGGAGCGGCTTACTCACCAACCGATGGCAATGGCAACAAACTCGCTCCAATTACCTATAACAACTCTACTTATCTGCCTGTACGTGCCCTTGCCGATGCGCTTCATGTGCCTGTATCCTATGACGGCAAAAAAGGTCAGGTCATTATTGGCCAAGCGACAAGTAATCCATCTGCATTGACGAATGTAACGTATAGCGCAACACAGAAAGAGGCAATTCAAAAGGCTTTTGCACAATTCGATGGGTTCGAGACAGCTTATGCCCCTCAGCAGATGATTGCAGGTGACACGTTCAAAAGTGTAGGTGCGGGTGGCGACGGCGTAAGCTTTGTTTTCAACCATATGAAAGTGGATGTGTCTCCAAGAGATTATTCAGACGGTTATACGAGCAAAGACGTGAAACTGTCCAATGGCGTGATGGCCAAATGGTACACACCAGACCAAACGGGCATGCTCACGTTCCAACTGGATGATCGCTATGTTACCCTTAGCTCGCCGGATCATAAGTTGAGTCAAGCTCAGTTGCAACAAGTCGCGGTCTCTGTTCAAAAGGTAACTGGCAACAACGATCAAGGGATCACCGCATTCGCTGATGTGAACTATAGCAAGCAACAATTGGATAACATTCGCAAAGCATTTGCGAAGTTTGACGGGTTCACAACAGCTTATGCCCCACAACATATGGTTGCTGGAGACACGTTCAAAAGCGTAGGTGCAGGCGGCGATGGTGTAAACTTTGTTTTTAATCGCATGAATATCACGGTATCTCCTAAAGACTACTCGTTCAGCTATGATGGCAAAACGGTCAAACTGCCTAATGGCATATCAGCCAAATGGTATACACCAGACCAAACGGATATGCTCACGTTCAAACTGGATGATCGTTATGTAACCATCAGCTCACCGAATAACCAATTGACTCACACTCAGCTGGAGCAAATGGCGGTATCTGTACAAAAAGTGAAATAATCGATGCACGATTCTTATCATCGGAATAGAAAATAAAAACACACATCATTTCGGTCCCGCTCTATGAGTTGGGGCTGATTTGATGTGTATTACGTATTCTCAAGCTCTGCTTCAAAGACCTCTGCCTTATTCATGACCTGGCGAAGCCAGTAATACCGATGCAAGTCCATGATAAAGTGAAACACGACAAAAGCCAGCATAATGTATATACACATTAGCACAACAGCCACAGTCTGCTGTGTAACAAAGGCCAGTGAAATATTGGCCAGAAGATATGTTCCGCCCGTAATCATCGTTAATGTGGCAACAGGCACACCCGTGCTCTTATCCCCTTTTCTACGCTGAGGAGGCTGCTGCAACCTACGCAAACGAAACTTCACGTATTGGAATAAGGCAAAACCATATACCGCAAATGATCCAATGGCGTACCAAGGTGTCGACAGACCAAGTGTCCCGTAGGCAAACTTCTGTATAGTTACCATAAATCCCACAGAACAAACGAT
Source organism: Paenibacillus sp. 1781tsa1 (assembly GCF_024159265.1). Lineage (NCBI taxonomy): Bacteria > Bacillati > Bacillota > Bacilli > Caryophanales > Paenibacillaceae > Paenibacillus > Paenibacillus sp. 1781tsa1. The sequence goes on from NZ_JAMYWY010000001.1 coordinate 6,069,398, forward strand.
GCCAAATACGCCTCGGAACAGTACATAATTCAGTTGGAGTCTGCGTGGGGCAACAATCAGGGCAATCGCCCATATATTCATAAAGGCTAGCGGTGGCACGAGAATATACGCATACAGCGATTGGAACGGGACACTGAACAGGGGAATAAGCAGAAATACGTTAAGAAAAAACAGGACAAGTATACCTGCACTCAGCCGAATACCATCTACTGCATAGATAACATAAGGTGAACCTTCATACGGTTTTGAACGTTTATTGTTCGCCATAATAGCTTCCTTGATAGATAGGTTTCGTCATAATTACAGTGCCACTTCCGGCAACCGAACAACCCTGCGATAGTACATCGCATCCATCAAATCCTCCCAGTCGAGTTCACTAGCATTAACGTCTCGATAATACACCGCAGCAGCAGGCAAGAAGCCAACCAGCGGCCCTGTACCACCACATATCAGACTCCCGCCGTCTCCGCCCTTGGGCATCACATCCCCGGCCGAATCGAGCGTAAGCTCATATTTGTAGGGATCACCAGCAAACTTTATGCCAAAGAAATTCGGCATTTCCAAATCATAAGAATGATCATCCTTTTCTTCAACTCGTGAAGAAGCCGTCTCTGCCGATCCATCCACAATTTCATCCATGCCTTCCAGACTTCCAAAATGCCTCAGTTTCATCGTGTAGTCGAAGCTGTCCCCCCAGGGAAATAACGTGCGACAACCGCCACCATAGATATACTCCCATTCATCTTCAGTCAGCAAACCAAAGCCCGCCGCTGCTTCCTCTCTCACAACGTCTTCCAGCTCTATTCCTTCGTTAAACCACAGGATTCGCACTGCATCTTCACTTTGGCGAATCAGACGGAATTGTTGGTGCAATTCATATTCACGTATATCCGATTGCTTAAACTGCTCCAGTGCCGCAGGGAAATCTGGGTCTTCCTGTGCGAATGCTTCCTCCTCCGATACTTCAATCCATCCAAGCGAGATCAGTTCACATTCCACAAGCATCGGCGCAATAGTAACTTCTCTCACAGGTGACATCTGACTCGCCAGAAACGAATCCACGTCCTCTACACCATACTCAGTGACCGTTTCATGCAGGTCGGCTGAGGTTTCTTCGTTCATACCATGCTGCCAACGATCCCAGCCGAGGGTTATGCGGTCCCCAGGTACAAATACAAACCTCTCCTCCTCATGCCTAAACACTCCTGTCTCGATTCGCTGACCAAATCGTTCAAATGTCTCGAGACCCTCATATACCATACCTTCCGGTAATTGACGAACAAGCTTACGCATCCAGGCCTCTTTGTCCTGAGCATTCAACCCCTGCCACATGTCTCGTTTTAATGCTTCCATAACTCTCCCCACCTTTACTTATATACTTCCACTTCTCTAAAATGCTTTACTGGCTGGCACAGCACAATCTGACTTGCCTTGTTTGCATTCTATTTCCCTGCGGCCTGCAACAGTTTTAGCAGTAATTCCTTCCGTCTTCCCTCCGCTTTGCGAGCCAGCGTTGCAAGCTTTTCCATCTTGCCGAAGATCGGGTAAAGTACACGTTCCACTTCGTAATGCTCAAGTCCTTGAATCTGCCTAACCAACAGTTCGAATATTTCATCATTCTCCAGCTCAGTCTGAATCTTCAGCTTCAGACTGTCGGTCGAACGACGCAAGCTGGCGACTAACGCAGGTATGGATTGTGCTGTTACACCCTGTTGTTCCACAAATGCCGCAATGAACTTATCCTGAATTAACTGATGCTCATCATCCACTTCGCCCATGTAATATTCAACCAGCGGGAAATACCGCTCATCCACGAGCCCCAGCCCAAAGGTTGCATAACTGCCTGGCATACAGCTTTTCTCGCCCTCGGTATCCTCATAAAACTCAAACTCCTGGATAGCCTCACGCGCATACTCTTCCAGGAGTAGGTGCAACTCCGAGTACTCCAGTGCATTGGCAAAGAATCGGTGTGTATCCGACTTCGCGAGTCCTTTGATCGGCAAATACTGTTTTACGCTGGACTTGAGCTTGATCTTATAACTTTTCGGAAAGCCCTGTTTCAATAAATGCGTGATAAAGGTAAGTGCCTGCTGATAGGCACTCACCTCTTCCTTCCGAATGAGAATGGTTATCAGAGCAAAAACATCATTTGCTTTGCATTCCACTTCTTCCGTTTTCACATGAATATCCTCTTTCGCATACGTCCCGCTACCTTCCGTCATCATCAGTGCCGCACGTCTGCTGCCGAGTTGCTTCGCGAGTTCCAGATAAGTCTGACCTTGGGCTTTGCTATAATTCGGCTCAAATCGTAAAATCATCACTGCCGCGTATAACAGCAGATCTATGGGTTGAGTCCCGGGTACTTGCGCCTTCTGCTTCTTATCCGACGATTGATCTGTCTGTGATTCAACATCCCATTCCAACGTCGCTCCTGGCTTAAGCGAATATTCATTGGTACGATATGCAGAAGACTGCACATCATAATATTGTGGCAAGAACTGACTCTCCGCCCATGCCTTCAACGCACGAGTAATATCACCACGATGCTCGGCAAGTGCCTCCGGGCGACCCTGATTCAACTCTTGAATCCGGTCATACTGCCTGAGGATCCATGCTACATCCAGCTCAGGAAACAGTGTAGGGTCAAGCAGATGACGCGTCAAAAAGAAGGATTCCAACGGCTTTGTTGGATATGCACCGTTCTCCAGCTTCTGATCAATGTATGTATGAATACGCTCAAGCAACTGCTGCTTTTTCTCTTCATTGATATATTCCAGCAAAGTCAGTTGCAGCTTTCCTTCTGTTGTAGGGAATTTACCACGGAAGGTAAATCGATAGTCAATCAACGGGGAATCGGCCAGCTTGTCCAGTCTTCCCTGAACAACCTCTACAAGCTTAGGTCCAATCTCATTACGAACCTGTTCCTCGGTAAAGGCTCCTGCCTGCTTCGATTTCAGACCATCATCCAAACCCAGATCCACACTGTCTAATGTAGTCCGTCCAGGTCTATAATCCAGCAAAATATCATTGAAGATGCCTATTTGCAGCGTAGTTCGCTTCGTAACATTTTCCAAGTCATCCCGCTGTTCCTGTTCATCAAACCATTCATGAATTGTCGTCATCATCTCTTCCATTGCCTGGTCATAAAGTGTACTCATCTAATCTCCTGCCTTCCCATGCATCTAATGATGTTCACCAACCACACTTGAACCTCTATGAATCCCGGATCAATCCGGGGCATCTATGTTATAAATACGTATTGATGTTCGTATACTACCTATTATTTTACTCTCTCAAGTACACCGGGAACAATAAGGCAGCAGGGGGAGAAAAGGTGGTGAAAGATGCCCATAAGTGGTATTTAAGACACGCCCTAGTCAAAGAGATCTACAGATGCCTTTCACATCTATGTAGGCTCTCGGTATGCCCTCGCTATCATCATCCCCACGTTGTATAATCATTGTATTCCTTTTCAGGAGGTCAGACGAAATGAGCTACAGCAAATACTTCCCCTTGGAAAACTATTTGAATCAGGTTTCAATCACCCTTACATATGCAGAGCTTGAGGAAATTCTCGGATTTACGTTCCCCCCTACAGCGTATAATCGCGAGCAATGGTGGGTCAATAATGCCATGAATCATACACAGGCACTATCCTGGTTAAATGCCGGATGGAAGGTGGATAACGTGATTTTAGGCAAAAACGTTACTTTTGTCCGCTGCGAGTCATAATATATCTGAGACACAAAAAAAGCAGGTTAGACTGATGAATTCATCAGTTCTACCCTGCTTTTTTTGTTTAATTGACTGTCTTATACCACTCGTTCACTTCGGCGGTAATATCATCGCCGCCCATGGATTTCCACTTTGTCACAAACGCATCAAATTCCTCAATGCCCACCTGACCATAGATGATCTTGCTGAACGTATCCTTCTCCAGCTTGTCGATCGCGTCCTTCTTCATTTTCATCGTCTCGGTTGGAGCTCCCGTGAACTTGTTCTTGATCGCATTATCTTTATTCGCAACGACCACTTCAGCGGCCGCAAATACTTCAGGTTTGTTCGCAATCTTCGTATTTTTCTCAAAAGGCGTCTCCGGCTCTTTGCCCTTCGCAAGTTCCGCCAGCGTATCCATCATCAGATTCGGAATCCGTGCACCATCATACGTAATCGTATATTTGAGTGGTGATACGCCGTCCTTCACCTCAGCTTCACCAACGACTTTGCCATCCACGATGTCATAGTCATATCCTTGCGCAAATCCATGCTCGAACTCGCTGCCCACTTCCGGGTTGGCAAAATTGTCGAACAGATAATTCTGATAAGTGAAGAAAATCTCCGGGTTCGCCATATCTTTGTTAATCAGCACAACGCCGTTACTTGCACCAGATCCATGTTGGTGGCTCTCACCTGTTGGCCCTGTAGGTAATGCAATGGCTTTGTACGTGGCACCATCCACATTTTTCTTCACATCATCAATCGGCCAGTTCGGCATCCAGTGTGGTCCCACGATAATGCCTGCTTTACCTGCGGTGAACAGTTCTGCTGCCTTGATCTCGTCATAAACGCCAGCTTCTTTGGGCAGGTAACCTTTGGACAACCAATCCTTCATCGTCGCAAGGCCTTCCTTCACACCTGGCTGAATGGAACCATATTGCAGTGTTCCGTCTCCGGCATCATTCCACTGTCCAGGCATCGTGTTGTACATGCCGAAGATCCAGCCGGATTCCGTCATCCAGGTATTAAGTGCATTCTTCATGCCCACGGTCAGACCATACGTATCGTTCTTGCCGTTCCCATCGGGGTCCTGATTTGTAAAAGCATCCATGACCGTAACCAGTTCATCGATCGTTTTCGGTTCTTCCAGTCCCAGCTTCTTCAGCCAGTCCTCCCGGATAAACATGACCGAATCGCCATTGTAGGCATAATCGAAGATTGGAATGCCGTAACGCTCGCCCTCATACATGTACGGATACCATTCTTCCGGTGCCGATTCAGATGCCTGTTTCCAGGTGTCCGAAGCATACTTGTCAAACAACTCACCTGCATTGGCAAACTTGCCGGACTCAATTAATTCCCGCACCAGATTGTAGTCCCCCCGAATGGATACAATATCCGGCAGTTCTTCGTTAGCCGACAGGGACAGGCGCAATTTCGTGTAAAATGCATCATTCGTTACCGATACAGCCCACGGTGTAGTCAGATCGATGCCGAGTCGTTCCTTGGCCCATTTCGAATGCACATTGTTCTGTGCCGTTTCCCCATTCTTGAACTTCGTATCATCATTCCAGGCCCGCAGATAACTCATCTGTACCGCAGGTTCATACTTCCCGTCTTGCAGAGCAAGTGGTGCAGCAGCTTCCTTGGCCGGTTCTTCCTTGGCCCCCGAACTGCATGCCGTTACAGCAACCATCGTTATTGCGAGTAATGCCGTCATCATTTTTCTATACATGAACTAACCCCTCCTCAGGTAACTTGGATACCCTTATGTGCCAAATGCACCTCTGCATTTGCCATCATTCGATTTCAACCGCTCACGGGTACAAAATATGGACGAACAACACCATATCGATCCTTATTTTGCTGATGCAAGCCGCTGATTGAATTGATGCCAAATGCACCTTACATGAAAAGAATAGTGCAGCCGGGGAGGCAAACATATATCACAATTTCAATGTTCATATCGATTTGTTAACCGTTCCGAAAATCCTGCGGGGTCAGTCCATAATGTTTGCGGAACACCTGAATGAAATAAGGGGTGTTGTTGTATCCCACTTCCTGACCGACTTCATAGATCTTCATCGCCGTATGCTTGAGCAAATGAACCGCACGTTCCATTCTGGAACGGATAATGTAATCACTAATGCCTTCCCCTGTGGATTGTTTATACATTTTCGACAGATATACCGGGTGCAGATGCACCTCTCCGGCAATGACCTGCAACGATAAATCCTCGCCCAGATGATGGTCAATCCATTGCTGCACCTGCCGAATCAGCGTTGATCCGGCATCCTGTCCCGCATCGCTCGTGCTCTCTTCCCACTGCTGCATCACAGACCGAGTCCACGTTTCCAGACTACGCAGTGAGATGCCATAACCATCCTTGAGCAACTGCTGGTACTGCTCGCCAAGCACTTCGGTTAACTGTCTTCCTTCCCGATGAGCCATCGTTGAGAATGCTGCCGCCAGATAATGAAAGGCCACATACACATGCTCCGGGAACACGCTGTTCGACAGTTCGGCAAAGATCTGATCAATCTTGCGGTGTGCATCCTCCATGCGCCCCGCTTCCATTAATGTCGTTAGTCCCGGCGGTTCATACAGTGCAGCTAGTGACTTCAACGTGGCCCCACTGGTTCCTGCCGCCGCATTCAAGTGCAAGCCTTTGCCCGCCTCTGCCTGCTTGCGAAGTGCACTCACGGCTTGATGATATAGCTGGGGCACCTGATCAGGGAAACGTCCCATACGACTAACGGACAGGGAAATGGTGGCGTTCAGATACTGCCTTACACTGTGGATCAACCGCTCTCCAAGTCGTCCCATTAGCATTTCCGGTTCGGATTGGGTTTGTTTGGGACTAGCCATAAAGACCAGATCATCATAAGCGTCATCCGTATGACAGAGATGATAAGTACTCCCGTAGATCTCTTCCACCACATTTGAGATGGCGTATTTCATCAGTCGAAACGCTTTATGTGTAGGTTGATGGTCATCATACCGGATGAGCAGCAGTTGCATTTTATCCTGTGGACGGAACCCGATCTCCAGTTGCTCCAGCTTGCCTACAAGTTCGTCATTCGCAAATTTATGCCCTAACAGTACATCCTTCATCAGCTCCGCCCGCTTCTCCGGCAGATGTTCCCTCACTGAATACATGGCCCGCTGATGAAGCATTTGTTTCTCACCCTCCAGGCGAATCTGCACGGCGGCCTGCTGCACGGATTCGATCAGTTCCTCATCCCTGACCGGTTTGAGCAGATAACTGACTGTCCCATGTTTGAGCGCCTGCTTCGCATAATCGAAGGAAGCATGCCCCGATAAAATAATACATTTGGTCTGTTCCCACTTCTGCCGAATGTGACTGACCAGATCCAGACCGGACAGACCCGGCATGCGGATATCCGTGATAATAATATGGACCTGATGTGCTGCCATATGTTCCAGTGCCTCTTTGACTGAATAAGCTTTGAATACCTGGCCAATCCCGTGTTCTCTCCACGGTATGGAGACAGCGATTGACTCTACTGCGGAATGTTCATCATCCACGACCATCAGATTCATCATGCGGTTGTTCCTCCTCAAACCATCGAATTTCTACACTAAGTCCACCATAGGGAATCGCTCCAAAATGAAGGCCGGACGACAGCCCATATCGCGTAATGAGACGCTGGTGTACATTCCATGTACCCGTTCCAATCTCTTCGCCCATCGGTTCATTAATCTCCCGTTCCAATTCCGCAATCTCTTCCGCTGTCAGCGTGACACCGTCATTGTCTACAAACAGGCTATATCTTGTATATTTCCGTCCCTCAATATGTTCGGGTACCGCCATCCCCGTTACGACGACATGCCCACTGCCTTCCATCGGCTCAATGCCGTGGATCACCGCATTTTCTACAATGGGCTGAATGAGCAGTCGCGGAATATGAAGCTGCATCAATTGCTGCGGTACGGCGATCTCGTAGGTCAGCCGGTTGGTCCGCATCTGCTGGATGGACAGATAATGATCCAGCAGCCGGATCTCTTCCTCCACTGTTGTCATGTCATTCTCGCCACGCGTAATGTAGCGATAGTAATCTCCCAGACTTAGCGACATGGCAATAACCGCTTCTCGGTTGCCAAGCTGGGTCATATTTTTGATATAAAACAGGCAGTTGTACAGGAAATGCGGATTGATCTGTGATTGCAGATGTTTCAGTGTGGCTTCCCGTGAGCGGATACGTTCCTCGTATACCTTCTCGATCAATTCCTGAATCTGCTCCGCCATATGGTTGAAGCTCTGGGTCAGATACGCGAATTCGTCACGGGAGTGATCGACTGGAATCCGCGTGGACAACTGACCTTTGCGAATCTGTTGCAGCCCTCTCATCAAGCGATGAATGGGCACCTGAACTTTTCGATACAAAAGCAATGCAGCCCCGATACTCAGCACAAGCAATAGCAGAATGGAGGTAATAAACATATTTCGGCTCTTGTCCATCGGGGTTAGCAAATCATCCAACACCACCGGGTTCACGTATACTGCTTGCAGTTGTTTGGAGTGCACGTAACTGACCAGATATTGTTTACCGCCCACCTCCAATTGATGATTACCTTCTCTCTCCGGTCCGTTAAAGGGGATATCACGCATGATCGCTTCGACCAGTTCGGGGTCCGCCGTACGGTTCAGCAACGGATCATTACCCGGTACGAGCAAGAAAGGATCTCCGCCCTGCGTTTCTTTGAAATCATCCAACATGGCAACCACGTTCATCGGGTCAAAATTAATCTCCATCACCGTTCGCACGCCTGTGTTCACCGGTTTTTCATTCCACTCGTAGTTATCCGTGAAAAAGTAGGTGAAACTCCCCTTCTCCAGCTGCCATTGGCCAGGTTGCGGGAACGTCAACATCTTCTCATCGTAGACCGTCCGGCTGGACATAGTGGACAACACAAGTTCCGCTTGTGGCAGCACAATCGTAATATCGTTCTTCCAACGGCTGGTGGATTGGTACAACGATAATTTGTCGAGAATATCCAGATAAATGCTGTTTTTCTCATATTGGCTGGTGGAGTCCGTCATGTAACGGTAGTGCAGGATACTCGGATCTCGCAGCAACGTCAGGCCATACAGCGAGAGCTGCTCGATATTTTTATCCACCTGGGAACTGAAATAATTGAACTGGTTCAGACTCGACTGTTGTTTCTCTTCAACGACCATGTCCACATTTGCCTGGTTCGCGTACGTATAGAGCAGCAGAATGGGTACAAGCAGGCAGATTAAGAGAATGACCGTCTTCGCAAATACTGTGAATTTCATCGTTTCACCCTGTCCCTGAATTTGAAGTCCTTCTATACCGAAGTCCTATTTTATATTGAAAACCCTTACATTTCTAGTTGATTTTATATTCGCACGCTTTCCTGTGATCTGAAATCCCCTTATACTGGGAGTGAAATCAACATTTCGTGAGGGGGCTCTGTGATGCAACTGACAGAACAAGGCATTTTGCATATTGAAGAAGAAGATATCTCCAGCTTGTACTGTTATCGGGACATGGATGGCATGGCTTTTGATGTTTCGTTCCTGTTTGAGTTACAGCTTCAGGGATTAACGTTGCCACCTGGCAGCGTTCGTGGGATTCAGTTTGATTTTGAGGAAGAAGAGGCCCCCCTCTATGAAGAAAGGGAACGTCTAGTGGCCGAGGTGCAGTCAGCGGTTCGTACCGTTGATGCGCAGTATGATGGCTCGATTGTGAAATGATATAGGGACGTTCAGCTTAACAAGTATTTAGATGACGGACAACAGGAGCTGACCTGATGACAGGAGCATTGGACTTTCGAGTCGGATGCTCTTTTTTGCTGTTTTCATCAACAAGTTAATATTTCAACATCCGCATTGAAATGTTGTTCTATAGTCAGCCCTTTTCCGTTGCTATAATTCAGTTGCTCCACTCTGTGCAGAGGCTTTCTCGCCTCATGTTGCCAGGGTTGGACGAGATAAAGGAGGGACCCTGATGGCTATCGAACAACCGTTAACAACCCATACGCCGGTGCGAAAAATGACACCCCATCCACGCAAACGTACCCGCTGGAATTTCAAACGTACGTGGCCGCTGCATCTGATGCTGCTGCCTGCTGTACTGCTCACATTGCTGTTCGCCTATGTGCCCATGGGCGGCATTATTATTGCTTTTCAGGATTTTAAACCGTGGCTGGGGTTCACTGGCTCCAAATGGGTGGGCTGGGACAACTTCCGGTTCATGTTCGAATATCCCGACAGCGTTCAGGTCATCTGGAACACGGTACTGATCGCTTCAATGAAAATTGTGGCCGGACTTATCGCCCCTGTGGTGTTCGCCATTTTACTGAATGAGGTTCGGAACTCCACATTCAAACGTTTCTCACAGACCTTGGTGTATCTGCCCCATTTCCTGTCCTGGGTTGTCCTGGGCGGCATTCTGCTCGATATGTTATCACCAGAAGGTGGACTGGTAAACCAGGTGTTAGCGGCGGCCGGTGTTGAACCGATTTTCTTTCTGGGGGATGGCGACTGGTTCCGTGTAACGGTGGTTGTCAGTGATGTATGGAAGGAATTTGGATTCGGCACAATTGTATTTCTGGCAGCACTTGCGGGCATTAACCCCGCATTGTATGAGGCTTCTGAGGTAGATGGAGCAACACGACTCAGACAGACATTACACATTACCCTGCCTGCGCTCGTACCGATGATTATCGTGGTAGGTACGTTATCGCTGGGCAATATTCTGAATGCAGGCTTTGACCAGATCTTTAACCTGTACAATCCACTGGTGTATGAGAAAGGCGATATTATCGATACCTTTGTCTACCGGATGGGAATTCTGAATGGCAAAATGAGCTTTGCGACCGCTGTTGGACTATTCAAATCATTTGTCGCGATGTTCCTGGTCATCTCTGCGTACCGGATGGCGTACAAAATCGCCAATTATCGTATTTTCTAAAAGGGTTAGCATAATGCATTAAGGAGGAATCAAGGTGTATCACAAAACAACCGGGTACCGTATATTCAATGGTTTCAACCTGATATTCATCGCGGCCGTCTCCATCCTGTGCATCCTGCCGCTGGTCCATATTCTGGCGGTTTCCTTCAGTGGTAAGGCGGCAGCATCCGCCAATCTGGTGACACTTTGGCCGATTGATTTTACGGTGGACGCGTACACCAAAACATTTGGTAACAGTAACTTTCTCAGTGCACTCTGGATTTCAGTCCAGCGTACGGTTCTTGGCACACTGCTCAGTATGACACTTGTCTTCCTGACGGCTTATCCGTTATCCAAGGAAAGTCTGCACTTCAAGGGGCGCTCGTTATATGCATGGTTTTTCATCTTCACGATGCTGTTCAGCGGGGGATTGATTCCGTCCTATATTTTGATTCAGAAGCTTGGACTGATTAATACGATGTGGGCACTGATTTTGCCAGGAGCGGTCGCTGTTTGGAACCTGATTCTGATGATGAACTTTTTCCGCAACGTACCGAAAGAGCTGGAAGAAGCTGCATTTATTGATGGGGCCAATCATATCACGACCCTGTTCAAAATTTATCTGCCTGTATCCATGCCAGCGATTGCGACGATCTCTTTATTCACGATGGTAGGTCAGTGGAATTCCTGGTTCGACGGGCTGATCTATATGAATGATGCTTCCAAATACCCACTCGCCACGTTAATGCAGACCATAATCGTACAGCAGGATTTCTCCAACATGAACGTGGATGCCACACAGCTCCAGAACATGTCTCAACGTACGGTGAATGCGGCTCAAATCTTTATTGGCGCTCTGCCGATTCTGCTCGTGTACCCGTTCTTGCAGCGTTTCTTCGTAAAGGGAATTGTGCTCGGGGCGGTAAAAGAGTAAGGCAAACACGGAATCCCGTTATGGGATTCTTCTTCGTTCTATAAGTGCATTCCATAAGCTCATTATTTCAGTTGTTTTGGGATTTTTCTGCCGCGAATAGCGTTGTTATATTCATTAATTAATTCATCCAGCACCATGGATTGGCGAATAACCTCCGGATGCCACAGTTCCGCATATTGATCAGCAATCTGGTAGAGCCTTTGCCGTGCATGTTCGATACATTCCTGAATGGTTTCCGGATTATGTACCATACTCCCGCCCCCTGTTATCCTTGAATATCATCATCCAAAAAAGACCATCTAATATAATATTCGGAACAATAGGGGGTTTGGATTACCCCAAAATTAAAATTTTGGTTATTTTTTCTTGTGAAATTTATTATGGCGGGGTTCACATGAACTGATGTTACACATCTGTTCAAATCAAATAAACCGGATCGGCTGTCGCCTCTCCGGTTTTATTCAGCTGAGCTTTTCAATATGTTAGCTATCATGCTTCATTCATCTTAAACCTACGTCATCAAAGCGATTGTGTATCGTCTCTGGAAAGGCACGTTTAATGGCATCAATGGCACGTTGTTCGGTCACTCCTGCCTTTCGGATAAGCTCAATCACGTTTTGCATACATTTCGGTTCCTTCGTATTCCATGAGATCGAATCATTAACTACATCAACAATCCGCGAATACAGTTCTGCGAGCAATGCATACTCATGCATGACATAAACCATCCGATCTGATAGGTACGCCAGCCCTGCAACATAAGAAGCAATGTCCAGTCTTGATCTGGCATAATAGCGCAGTACAGTCGCCGCTTGTTCTTTATCATATGCTCCAGCCTGCAAAGTAGCAGCCATAACCGTATACGCAGCCGCTCCACAGGCATAATCCTGGGAGGGCAGCATGTAGTCATGGGTTTCCCATTTGTATACGGCCTGAATTAATGATTCCTTGCAAACTTCCCATAGATCCACCGATTCATGAGATTCCAGCACCTGATAGTACCAGTATGGCGTACTGTTCCTGCCAAATGAATCATAAGAAAGACGAATGATTTCATTGCCTTTACTTTCACAGATGAATAGCACCTGCTCCGCATCATCATATCCGGCTGCAATGACAAATTGATCATGCCAGAGAATCGCACCTACGCCCCGGTCAATGGACGCCTTGATGTCCAGCACGGCCTGCTTCTGATAGAGCGGAAAAGTCGGTTCAAATGAAAATCCACCATGTTGTCCCGTTGTTACGCCAAGAAAATCAGCCGCCACAAAGTTCTCTGCCATCCAGTTGTATGCCGAGATTGATTCTGCGGTCAGACGCCGATCCACCACTAATCGGAATGCACTTGCCGTCATACCTGCAATCATGTGGCGAGGGAAATCCATCCACTGTGTGTGCAATAAAATACGGTACATCGCATCTGTATACGAACCCACACCATTCCATGATAGGTGTGCATCAGCAGAGGTTGGGGCTTGCGGGAAGCGGATCCAGTCCTGCAATACTACTTTTGTCGCCATCATCCTTCACTCCCTTCCTCTCTCATCCTATCGTGCTGAATGTGCTCCCCACCGTGGTATAGTAGACCTTTTACGGTCAGGATACTTCCTTGATATCAATCGAAAATAATCAATAGCCTGCTCTTCCAGTGCTTTCGCCTTCACTAGTAACTGTGCTAGATCTTCTGTGATATCTGGTCTCAAGACACGTCTATTCTCCTGCTGAACCATATATCCTTTCATTTGGTCAATTAACGTCCCAAGCTGTTCATAGCATGTATAAGCCTGATCCAGTTCGTTCCATATCCCTCGAACATCCTGCAGATACATTCTTATTTCGGTTCGCGAATGGCAGAAGGATTCCAAAATATAACCCGCACCCGACTCATCAAAATCCCCACTCCGTAAAGCCAGCACCCACTCATCATATGCCTTTCTACCTGAAGCAATATTCTGATCAGGTAACAGACGATAGGGAATATCCCAATCCTCTATCGCCAGTCGCAGGGATTCCAGCAGCATCTGTTGTTCAGAAATGCGGACCTGACCACCAAATACCTGACAATACCAAAATCCGGTAAAGTTTAAACCGAAATTGTCATACAACAAAATCTGCGGTTCCTTGCTCCATCCGTCTTGCACATAAAAGATGCGGTCACGGTCATCATATCCAGAAATAACACCGAACTCAGGAATCCAGTAGATCACACCAGTGCCTTCATCAATACTGCGTCTCACCCAATTCACTGCATCCTGCTGGTAATAACCAAACGTGGAATGACGTGTACGTCCCCCATCCCAGATCGTAAATATCCCCAGGTTATCAACTCCGGGACGATGTGCTTCCCCCCATTGTCCATACGCTGTAACCGACATGGGAAGTAGCCGGCGATGCACCGCCAGCTTGAAAGCCATGCCTGTATATCCGGCAAGTACATATTTGGAACCTTGAAACTGGCCCGTATGGGTTAGTATCGCATGCAGACTATCCACGTATGATTTGGACTCCCGCTTCATGATGAGGTTATTTAACACGACTTCAGCCAAAGAAAAAGCTCCTCTCCATGGTGGTTTGCCTGATGTATTTACGAGAAACAGCAGCTTGCTCTGCATCTGCTCGTTTGTTGCCTGTTTACAGACTCACTCTATGTTCCAAGCCTGTGGATCAACCCTTCTGCGCTTTGCTGAAGCTTGCGTCTAAGCCACCCAGGAGACAAAAGCTCTTCCCATTCGCTAATAAACAAATGCTGCAAGAAAGCGTCCGTGTCATAAAATTCAACCGAATAAATCCGATCGTGGCTTGCCCGAATACGATACCCCTGCCACATCCCCATTTGCTGCACTTCCTTCAAACGAATCTCAGCTACAAACGGTTTTCGCACAGGCAATGATTCTTCCCATCCACCTAGCAAGGCGTCTGATCTATACTCAAATCTCTCATCCGATATTGATACATGGACAACACCCTCCAATCGAATGGCCACTTGCTGTACTGGGTCTGCTTCATAACCCACCACGTAATCGGCGTTAAACTGGGATATCATCTTTAATGGGCACAAGGAAAACTGCCGTTCTCCATCATGATCCCTGTAATGAATATGTACTCTGCGCAAGTCAGTTATGGCATGGGACAATAATTCAAAGAATTGCAGTTGCTTCGGTTGCGCCGAAAACACCGGAAGCTCGCTACTTCCCATCTGTTGTTCCTCCAACGTAAAACGCTCCAGCAAATGTGCTACACGTTTCACCGCGTCTGCTTGATCATAATCGTAATGTCGATATCGATGCGCCAGATATTTCAACACACGTTGCTCTTCTTCTGTCATATACAAATGGGGCAATCGAAAAGTCTGATCCTCATAACAATAGCCCCGATATTTTGCCATATACACCAAAGGGGCTCGCAAGGAACTTGCCATATATTCAATATCACGCTGAGCCTGACGACGGGAGATTTCAAATTCACGGGCAAGCCAGCTGCTATTCGGAAAACGTCCACCCCGAATCTGTTCGTCAAACCAGTGAATCCGATGCATGTTACTCATCTTCCCGCCCCCGATCTTTTCCGATCCTATTTCACTTATTATATCAAAAGACATGGCCTGTTCCGAAGAACAGGCCTGATATGTCAGACGTGTGCCTTATCCACTCTGGATTGCACTGCTTTGGAGCATTTCTTGCATACTTTCAGACTTGTACCGTCTGTTTTTGTTTGCGTATACAACAATTTTATTCGGGTACTGCTACATACCGGGCATGTTCCCCGGCCCCTGGAAGGAAGACTCCACAAGACGCGTCCTCTTTTGGTTTTTGCCAATGGTTGTGAACCTCTTTTCAATATGGTTTGTGTGTTCACCGTTATTATATAGGGCATGGTACGACACAGAATGTCGCAGCAGTATTAGAGGTTGTTCAAAAAGCCCCCAATTGATCACGAAGCAGCCCAAGAAGCGAACTCGACATCGAATCTTGCGTTCACCTTCGGAGTCCGGTGCTCATGTAGGTTTGCCTACACTCCGCTCCTCCTCCTTCAGGTTCTCACAACCTTCTCGGTGCTGAATCGTTAACTTTTTGAACATGCAGTATTAGAAAATAAAAAATGTCCCCTCTTCAACCTGAAGAAAGGACACCATTTAGGAAAGATCTGTGCTCGACTGAGCTGCGGCCTGCAATAATGGTTGCAAGAGTCCTGGAAAGCGCGTTTCCAAATCTTCAGACCGCAGGGTGAGAAAATGCTGGGTACCTTGCACTCTGACCCGAATAACTCCGGCTTCCCGCAGGGTTCGAATGTGATGTGACATCGTTGACTTCACAACAGGTGCATGAAAATGACTGCACGGCTGCTCCCCACTTCTGGCTGCTTCCGCAACAATCCCAAGGCGAGTCGGGTCACTCAGCGCATACAGTACGGAGGAAAGTTCAATATCTGACACCTGTGGATGATGTAAAATTTTCATACGGTAGTCTCCTTTTTTCAGACTATGCATTGTATTCTAACACAGATCCATGATATATTTCTAATGTTCGACACCAATCGAACTTTAATGATTCGTTATGTAACCCCTGCTGTTAGGCACGGGATTGACATCATACTACATTTTGCAAATGTTACACGCCGTTTCTGAAATGTTGCGAAATACACATCACTTTAGGAGGTTTTTATGAACAACACCGCAACCGCATCATCAGGGGAACGGACCGGAATACAGGAAGGATTAATTGTAAGCTTGCTTGGCTTCACCGTTGTACTCGTTGTTATGAATACAATGATGTTTAATCTGGCGCTACCCAAAATTGCAGCCGAATTCATGCTTACATCCGTCGCTTCCTCATGGATTGTTACAGGGTATTCCATTGTATTTGCCATCTCCTCGATTACGTTCTCACGTCTATCGGATTTCATACCCATTCGTACCTTATTCACGACCGGGCTTACGTTACTTGGTGCAGCATCCGTTCTCGGATTCTTCAGTAATCATTTCATCATATTGCTTATTGCACGTCTTATTCAGGCTGCGGGTGCTGCTTCTGTTCCGGGGCTCGCCATTGTGCTGATTACACGGTACATTCCCAATGATCGCCGGGGGAAATCAATGGCTGTCATCATGTCCGCCAGTTCACTGGGTCTTGGACTCGGTCCCGTCATTGGAGGAAGCATTACACAGTTTCTGGGATGGCATGATCTGTTTATCGTTACGGGATTAACGTTATTCCTGATTCCCGTATTCTTCAAACTGCTTCCGCGGGAAACACCCCAAAAAGGTTCATTTGACTTGCTGGGTGCCGTGCTTCTCGCCATCGGTACTACCGGTGTATTGTTATTCCTGACTTCACGTCAGTGGTTCACGCTTGTTATCGGTGCAGCGGCACTGCTTCTGTTCTGGCTCCGAATTCGGCGCGCGGCAGATCCATTTGTTCAGCCTGCTTTGTTCAAAAACAAAAAATATATGATGCTCAGCTCGCTGGGGATTGTATCGTACATCAATAACTTCTCAACATTGTTCCTGCTGCCGCAAATTTTGGCACATCTATATGGACTGACCCCTGCTCAATCCGGGCTAGTCATCTTCCCGGGTGCAGTCGTGTCCATGCTGCTGTCCAACCGGATCGGCCGCATGATTGACCGACATGGCAATACGTTGCTGTTGAAATTTGCACCATGGCTGCTACTAGCCGCTGCCGGATTGTTCGCCTTATTTGCAGACAATAACATCTACGCCATTATGGCTGTGTATGTCCTGCTCAGCGTTGGTTTCTCATCGCTGACCACCAGCGTGTCCAATGAATTGTCTGGTAACCTGACCATGGATCAGGTGGGCGCAGGTATGGGACTGTTCCAACTCAGTCAGTTCTTCAGCGGTGCTTTCAGCGTTGCTGTTACTGGCGTAGCCTTAACGGCGATGCAGAACTTGCCGCTCTCCTCGGCGTACACCAATATTTTCTGGGGTATGACCGTGGTCGCACTGGCATCCGTTATTTTCTCTCAGGTGTATCTTAGAATGCAGTCACGGAAAGTCACAGAATCAACTAGTCGGATCTAAAGTCAGCTGCTCTACTCCACTAACCAAAAAAAACAGCCCCAAGGGCGCATTCATTGCGTTACTCGGGGCTGTTTTTGGGTTGATCGACTTCTCTATTCTTCTACACTGATTATACTATTCAAACAGGTCCAGACGAAGACGTTTCAGACTTGTATGTTTGATGTACCATTGACCGTCGATCTTGACAAAAGTTTCGTGGTAGTGCCCAAATCCGTGGAAAGATTTGTTCTCATTGCCCTCCGGGAACGTTACCCAATCTTCCATTGGAGAGATGACCTTCGCTTCATTCTCGGATACAAATTCAACTTCGGCGCTATGAACATGATGTACGGTTACGGCAACATCCACCAGATCACGGAATACTTGTACGATGGTGTCGCGACCGGTTAATACCGGAATTGGATTGCCTTCTGTGCTGAAATCAGCCACTGCATCGGGAGCAAACACATCACCCAAGGTGTCCCATTGTTTCGTATCAATATAGCGACAATAACGCGCCTTGGTGTTCCGAATGTTTTCCAGCGCAAGCAATTGTTCCAGTCCTGTAATCGTTGATTGGCTCATGTGTTGTCCCTCCAGAGATGTAAAATGTGATGTAAGATTGGATCAAGTATGTATGCACCTATACCTTCCTTATTGTACCATTCCACTTCTATTAGGCACAACGATACAAAAAATCTTTCCTTACCTCTCGCGAGGTTGGGGAAAGATCTGGATATACCTATGGTAGACAAGTTAATCCCATCAATTCAAGCCTCACTTCTAGCCCCAAGCTACTGCTGTGCACTCCAACTCTTCATCTGGGAAGCGAGTTCTGACATTTTCTTATTGTTCAGGAAACTCTCCATCTCTTCTTCCGCCTGAACCATTACCTGCTGGATCAAACAGCCTGCGTTATGATTCTGGGAGCATTCGAACAGGGACGCCTGACCTTCAATCGCATGAATGATCTCCAGGAAAGAAGGGTCCGGATTTTTACGACTAAGTCGGTAGCCACCATTGGCACCAGAAGTCGATTCAATCATGCCCGCCTTAACCAATTTGGTCAAAATTTTGGACAGATAGGTTGGTGATACCTTCTGCAATTCTGCAAGTTGGTGTACACTAACCAGCTGCTCAGGGGCAGTACTTACAAGATGAAGCATCGTATGCAAAGCATAATTTGTCGCTTTTGAATATTTCATGAGGGCACCTCATTATACACGGATTTAATTTATCCATAATAGACTTGATTGAGCTCTCTGTCAAACCACTATACCTAAAGCGCTGACAACATCGAATGGATACGGGTTAATTGTGATACAATCCGCGATAATCCGTAGGTGTCATCCCCTCATGAGCCATAAACTGGCGGTTAAAATAACTGGCATTGGGATATCCCGCTTCCTCTGCAATCTGTCCAATGTTGGCCGAGGGACGTTCCAGTAACCATTGCTTCGCCATCTGTAGTCGTGAACGAGTGATAAACTCCATAGGTGTCATCTCTACGGCACTCTTGAACATCTTGCAAAAGTAATACGAACTCACACCTGCAAGATCTGCCCAGTCCTGTAACAGGAAAGGTTGACAGGCCTCTTGCTGCATCTGTGGAAGAAGCGCAAGTACCCGACTCTCCGCCTTACTTGTGGTACGTGTGTTCTTTAAAGGTACCGCATGCTGCACGAACTCGGCGAGTACGGAATAGGTCAATGTGGATAGCTGAGCCGGACGCAGCATGGTATTCTGTTCCGCTTCAGTCAGCAAGGCCAGATGAGCCTCTTCCCAAGAGCTACGCTGACGCAATGTCCATAACAGATTACGATGTAACCCCCGTTCAATCATATAATCATGCAGACGTTCACCGTAAAAATGAACCCATCGTACATCCCATGGATCATCTTCACTACTATAATAATGTTGTCGCTGCTGCGGGAAATAAAGTACGGCCTGACCTGCACGAAGTTCATGCTCTACCCCGTCCACTTCCACATATCCCTTGCCCGAAGCAACATAGTGAATATTAAAATTGTTCAGCACACCTGCCTCCCGTAATACGGAATGCTGGGGATGATCCATATAGTGTCCAACGGATTCGGGATAACAAAAATATGGAATATCCTGCAGGGTAAGCAATACGGTTTGTCTCATCATAGCCGGTTCTCCTTGATCAACAATATTGTGTTAACTAAATTCAATATATTATCATTTTAATTCATTGGTCTATTCATTATAATCACAATATACATTTATACACAGGAGGATACAACACATGAATTCAGTTCAAAAATTGCGTTGGGGCATTCTTGGTAGCGCTAGCATTGCTGTGGAATCCGTCATTCCTGGCTTGCAGCAATCCGAGTTGAATGAAGTAACCGCGATTGCCAGTCGAGACGAACATAAAGCCAAACAAACGGCCGAACAACTTGGGATCGATAAGGCTTATGGCAGTTATGAAGCTTTGCTCGCTGACGATTCCATTGATGCCGTATATATCCCACTGCCGAATCATCTGCATCGGGAATGGACGATCCGGGCTGCAGAAGCAGGCAAACATATTTTGTGCGAAAAACCACTGGCTCTGACAGAGCAGGAAGCTCAGGAGATGGTTCAAGCTTGTGCAGATGCAGGTGTGCATCTCGCGGAAGCATTCATGTACCGTCATCATCCACGTTATGAGCAGATCAGGGATATCATCGCCAGCGGTGAGATCGGTGAGATCCGTGGTATTCACAGCACATTTTCATTTAATAACTCCAATGCATCCGGCAATGTCCGCTTTCGGAAGGAGTGGGGCGGAGGTGCACTGTATGATATCGGATGTTATTCCATCAGCGTAGCACGTCTGCTACTTGGTCAGGAACCAAACGCAGTTACCGTTATTGGCATGTTCTCCCCACAGCATGATCAGGTCGATATGATGGCTTCCGGATTGCTGGAATTCGATAATCACGTTGGTGTGACGTTTGACAGCAGCATGTGGGCAGCCTTCCGCAACACGCTCGAAGTTCTAGGCTCTGATGGCATCATTGAGGTACCATCGGCCTTTATCGGTCGTCAGGATCGCAGTTCCAACTTCTATGTAACGGCTGGCGGTGAACGCAAAGAGATTGAAGTTCCGCAAGTGAACCACTACTCTCTGCAGGGAGATGACATGGCACGTGCCGTACTTCAAGGCAAGGATCTGCGCTTCGCCCCTTCCGATGCAGTAGCTAATATGAAAGTGCTGGAAGCTTGCCTTCGTTCAGCGGAAGAACGTACACGAATTACACTATAATTGAGAGGATGAACTGACTTATGGAATATATCGAAATTGCTGGTGCAGGTAAACGCGTCTCCAGATTGATTAAAGGAACCGATTATTTCGTGCATAGTGCTTACGATAAAGCAGCTACGAACATGGATGCTTTTCTGTCGATTGGCGGTAACACTGTCGATACAGCACATATTTATTGTGGTGGACAGAGTGAAGAAGTCCTTGGTCGTTATATGAAGGAACGCGGTAACCGTGACCAGATCGTCATTCTTACCAAAGGCGCGCATCATGACCAGAATGGACCACGCGTGAACGCTGATGCTATCCGCAGTGACTTGATGGAAAGTCTGGAGCGTCTTCAGACAGATCACGTAGAGATGTATGCCTTGCACCGGGATGATCCTAATACCCCTGTCAGTGTTATTCTTGAAGCATTAAACGAACATATTGATTCCGGCAAAATCGGCGCAATTGGCGCCTCCAACTGGACCTGGCAGCGCCTCGAGGAAGCCAATGCGTACGCTGCGGCAAATGGCTTGAAGGGCTTCACATTCAGCAGTCCGAACCTCAGTCTCGCCAAAGCAAACGAACCTTTCTGGGCAGGCTGTGTGTCGGCAGATGCAGAGACACTGGCATGGCATGAACAAACCAAGCTGCCATTGCTATCCTGGTCCTCCCAAGCGCGCGGTTTCTTCACGGGAAGATTCACACCTGAAGTTCGCGATAACGAAGATCTGGTGCGTGTATTCTACAGTGATGGCAACTGGGAACGGTTACGCCGGGCTGAACAATTGGCTAATTCGAAGAAAACATCACCTATTCAGATTGCACTCGCTTATGTATTGAATCAGGCGTTCCCAACCTGTGCCCTGATCGGTGCTCAGAATCAGGCGGAACTGCTGTCATGTGACGAAGGTTCCCGTATCACACTGACTCCTGCTGAAATCGCATGGCTGGATCTGGGCAGTGATGTACCTGCTGGCATCTAAAGAAAATTAATCATTCTATCATTAACTTTAATGAGTATAAGGGGCTGATATTCCGTGATAGCGCGGAATATCAGCCTTTTCTGTTGTGTAAAAGCGATCCAATATGTAAACCCTGCTGCACAATTACCGTATTACTGTTACTGTTACTGTTACTGTTCTCTTTCCCCTACTCGGTTGGGGAGAAATATAGAAGGACTTACCCCAGAACACATCTCTGAAGGTAAGTCCCTTATATCATGAATTAAGACATATAAAATGTTAGAAATTGCACTGTCATTCGTATGGATTACAGTTTAACGATCTGACCTGTTTTCTCGGATTCGAATGCTGCCAGGATCACTTGCAGGGAACGTAAGCCCTCTTCCCCGGAAATCGCTGGAGGTGTTTTCGTTACAATGGACTCTACAAATGCGTCAATTACACCACTCGGCACTTGTTTCTCGTTAGTAGCCATGGCACCAACTTTGTACGTCTCAACTGTACCATTGGTCAGCTCAACGATCACTTCATCGCCTTCCACTGTTCCGATCTTCATAACGCCATTCTCACACCACAGCACGGTACTGTTGTCTCCAGCTCTGTATTGCGTCCAACTTGCTACCAGCGTTCCGATCGCACCGCTCTTCATACGCAGCAGACAAGTTGCGTTATCGTCAACTTGAGTACCTTCCTTGTGCAGTGTGCTGATGAAACCAGCCACTTCAGATACTTCATCATTCAGCAAGTAACGGATGAAGTCTGATTTGTGCACGCCCAGGTCACCCATCGCGCCCATAATAGCTTCTTCTTTACGGAAGAACCAGCTTTCAGCACCGTCCACACTCCATCCTTCCGGACCCGGGTGGCCAAAAGATGTACGGAAATTCAGGACTTTACCAAGTTTGCCGGAGTCGAGAATTTCTTTTGCTTTGACGTGAGGAGGCATCAGACGCTGGTTGTGTCCAACCATCAGATACACACCATTTTTCTTGGCAGCTTCGATCATTTGCTCGCCTTCTTCAGTGGAAACGGCCATTGGTTTCTCAACCAACACATGCTTGCCTGCATTTGCAGCAGCAATCGCCATTGGCGCATGCAGATAGTTTGGTGTACACACGCTAACGGCATCCACCGTTTCGTTTGCAAGCAATTCTTCGTAACTGGAATACGCTTTACCGCCGTAAGTCTCGGCCATCTTCTCCGCACGCTCCACAATCGGATCGGCAAAAGCGACAAGTTCTACGTTCTCATTGGCAGCGTACTCTGGAATATGTCTGCGCTCGGCGATGGCTCCACAGCCGAATACAGCAACTTTAATTTTACTCATGTATATAAGTCTCCTTTGACAAATAAGATTCAGCATTTTTCATAATTCGATTCAATTCACTCTTTGGATTTAGGCTAAATGCTTAGATTAAAATTGGTTCAAATAGTTCTGTTTCAGCCAGTTGTAGCTATTGGATACGCTCTCAAGCGGTGGATTCTGACATACGTCTTGTTCCACGATCAGCCATTCCACGCCTGCATTCGTAGCGCCTTCAATAACAGCTGGCAGGTCAACCGAACCTTGTCCCAGTTCCAGCGTTTTCATCTGGCCCTGTTCGTCTTTGCTGAAGTCCTTCAGATGAAGCAGCGGCAAGCGACCCGCATATTTATTAATATACTCGATCGGATTTTGTCCCGCAAATTGTACCCAACATACGTCCATTTCCACTTTTACCGCTTCCGGTGATGTTTGAGCGAACATGGCGTCAAAAGCATTGGCATCGCCAACCTGACCATGGAATTCAAAGTCATGGTTATGGTATCCGAAGATCAACCCTTGCTTCGCTGCTTCAGCTCCATATTGTTGCAATTCTTCGAACAGCTTGGTCCAGCCTTCTGCATTCTCGGGACGATCCTCAGGCATCAGGTACGGACAAATGATATATTGTGCACCAATTGTTTTCAGGTAATCGATTTGTTTTTGCAAGTCTTCGCGCATCGCATGTAGTGAAACGTGACTGCTGAATCCTTTCAATCCAAGTTCATCTAGTAGCGCTTTCATTTCCTCAGCTGGAATATCACCATATCCGGCAAACTCCACACCTTCATATCCAAGGGCCGCTACCTTACGCAACGTACCACGAAAATCTGCTGCAGTTTCATCACGGAGTGTAAACAATTGCAAACCAATATTAAGTTTTTTCATGTAGGATACACCTCTGTTCTCAAATTTGCTTTCATTGCTCTATCTGGTATCATCCTAACGCAAAACAGGCTAGAATGAACATATACAATATAGTCAGAACATGAACTATCTGGTCAAATTTTATTTCCATCATTTTGCATCTATTGAATGTACCCATTTGATTGCATGCAGAATGTACATATTGGGGGATTTTATCTTTGGATACGTTAGAGACATCTGTACTGATCTGTGACTACTCATATCACTATAAGGCGTTCACTCATAATATGAAGGGCGAGTTGCAAACCTATCTGTTCCGTCTGCAGACCGAAGGCTCGTGCAAAGTGTATGTACAGGATGAGGAATTCAGGATGACAAGCGGGGACTTGCTGCTCTTAAAGCCTGGTGATGACTATCATCTCGTGGTCGATGAACCACATAAGGAAGGACGCTTGTCCAGCGGAGATTATTATCTGTTCTGCGAGGGCAGCTGGATCGAGAACTGGTGGAAAAGGCAGCAACGATCTACCGTGAGCCGAATTGGACTTGATGATAAACTCATCAGCCTGTGGAGAAATATGTTACTTGAGAAACGTCGTGGACCTCTTGAGGAAAATGCGGAGCTAAAGGATGCGTTACTGCGCGGATTATGTCTATACATTGACCGAGCAATTAAAGAGAATATTCAGACTGATCGGGCAGTTTCCTCTGCGCTGAAATTAAAACGTTATATTGAGGAGCATGCCACGGTTACGTTCAAGCTTGAGGAAGCGGCACGTTATGCCGGACTCAGCCTGTCGCGTGCAGTCCGCTTATTCAAGGAACATTACAATCAGACCATGATTCAATACGCGATTGAGATTCGTCTGAATGCGGCGCTGGAACGCATGAAATACAGTGAAATGACCCTGGAGCATATTGCGGAATCCTGCGGTTTTGCGAGCTACTCCTATTTCCACCGGGTATTCCGGGCGCACTTCGGTGTGTCTCCGGCGGAGTATCTCAAATCCCGACAGCATGAGCCTATCGATGATCTGGAGCATGTGTAATACGTTCGGTTTCATGGCGATATTCTTCCTGAGAGTGAAACCCATACAGCGTATAAACAAACGCCTTGGGCAACATATGACAAGTTTCTACAATATTTTCAGGACTCAAAAAAGGACAAAAGAAATCTAAATTAAACAACAGTTCTCCCTCACAAATGCGTGAAAGAAAACTGTTGTTTGACGTTCCTTTATATAAATCGACTGAATGATTGAACTAGACTCTCTCCGTTAACAAATCTGAGATGCAAACATCCAGGTAATTCTTCAAGGCGTTCCCCTGTCCCTTTCTGCAAAAAGAACTCATCTGGAACTCGCCAAGCGGCGTCAGGTAGACATTCGTTATCATCCCACCAGCCTGCCCGGCAACATCCACTGTCTCCGGCGAAGCGGCGATTTGGGTTGTGGCATGTTGATACACTGCAAGATAGTTATAGATGGGTATATTCATTTTGCCTGGGTAAACAGCCTCGAAGACAGAGGATACCATTGGATACCGATCCCGAATATGAGGTTCAGTCAGCAAGGAAGCCATGTTGATTTTATGCTTTCTCAAGAACCGGATCTGCTCCTCCATCTGACTAATACATGGTTGCTCTAACTGGGTGTCTACCACACTCGGTACAAAATCGATAAATTCACCAATATAATCATGATAATGCTCCTGATCGTAGGCTCGGCCCGCTTGCACAAGAAGAACCGGAATACGGGCATTCGGATAGACCTGTTTTAACATTTCACCATATACCCTGCTTGGCAGTTCCCACGCAAGCGAGTGCACATGACTGGATGCAAGGACATCCATGTTATACGTGTAGCTGAACGTCTCCCACTCATGCTCTTCTGCAAACTGTTGATATTGTTGTACAGCTTGAACGAATTCACCCAATCGCAATACAGAATGAATCTCTTCTTGTGTGGTATTGACGGGGCCTTGCTCTACCTGCTGAACATATTTCATGTAATCGTATACGAGCGATGGAGTCTCTTGCTCTCTCGGTGCTTCATCGCGGTCTTGATATAACTCTGTCAACTGACTGTAGAAGCTCTCATGACTCATTCCGTCAAACACAAGATGCGTACACAACATCAACAAAGTAAAGGTATTCGTTGAGGTCTTGATTAACATCATAGTTTGAGTCGGGAATAATCCAGTATACTGTTCATCCAAATCATAGATGGAGTATAAGCTTCGCGCATGGTTTATAACGGATTGCTGTTCCTCTTCTGTATGTCGCGTCAGATCAAGTAAAGGAATGTGCACCTCATCCGGACATGACAAAATATGAATTTCGTTATTTTGTTTTTGTATGACTGCTCTTAATAACGAATGTCGATACATCATGTGTCGCACAGCTCTATTCAATCGCTTCGAATCGAGTGGCTCGGCAAATGTGATCTCAGCCATGCTCGATCTAATCCCCATATCGTAGGAGCACTTCTGAATTGGCGACATGGGTATAATGCTTTCGAAAGGTTGCGATGAGACCCGACCGGCATATTCAATTAGAGCCTTACGGATATCTTCTTCCCCAATGCTCAACTCACTAGGCAGGTATTTCCCCTCAAGCAGGGACTCAGAAGGACTCCCTTTCTGTGAATTCCCCAAGTTCGGTACTAACATGCCATCTCTATTCAAACTCTTCAAATGCTGGCTAAACATCGCAATCGAAGGATGATTCAATAAATGGACAATGGTAGTTCGATAACCTTCCTCACGCAATTTTGCCAAAATCCGCATCGCTTTGATTGAATCTCCCCCTCGTTTGAAGAAATCATCATGGATGCCGATCTGTTCCGTGCCAAGCACCTGTGAAAATAATCCTGCTATATGAATTTCATGTTCGTCCCTCGGCGCTACGTAAGCTTGCTGACTGTTAAATGTTGGTTCAGGCAAGCTGCGGCGATCCAGCTTACCGTTGCTTGTCAGCGGCAGTTTTTCCAGTACCATCAGACTTGCCGGCACCATATAACTCGGCATAGCCTGACTCAGCCCTGTTTTGATAGATCCCAAATCAAGGGGGTGCCCTCCAGATCCCCCGCCAACGACGTATGCACTCAGGTATCGGTCCCCGGTTGGATCTTGCTGCACAATGACAACAGCATCCTGCACACCCGGTTGCTTCATCAGTACATTTTCGATCTCCTTCAGTTCGATCCGGTAACCCCTGATTTTCACCTGATCGTCCAATCGTCCAAGATACTCCACGTTCCCATCCGGCAACCACCGAGCGATATCCCCCGAACGATACATCCGCTCTCCGGGCTCATACGGGTTCTCTACAAATTTAACCTGTGTTAACTCCGGACGATTGACATACCCCCTGGCTACGCCCGCTCCAGCAACGCACAATTCACCAGGCATGCCGACACCACATAGTCGATCTCCGTTCAGGATATATAACCTTAAAGTTGGAATCGCTCGCCCAATATTGTTCAAACCCAGGGCCAATTCACCAGAGCCAATTCGCTTATGGGTGACGTGCACTGTAGTCTCCGTGATTCCATACATATTGATGAGTTCCATCTCGGGGTACTGCTCTTTCCATTTTCCAAGTTTACCGAAATGAAGTGCCTCCCCACCGAATATAATCATGCGGACATGCAATTGCTCATCCCACTGTTCCGCTAACTCCGCGTGCATTAGCTCATAGAAGGAAGAAGGTACCTGATTGAGTACAGTCACCTTTTCCTGCCGCAGCAGCTTCAAGAACGCCGGTGCGTCTCGCGCAATTTCTTTGGATACGATAACCACTTTCCCGCCATACAACAGTGCACCGTACATTTCCCAGACGGAAAAATCAAAGTTATACGCATGAAACTGACTCCATACGTCGTCTTCCATAAAATCAAATGGCATCTGGTCATTGACCATGAGCCGCACGACATTCCGGTGTTCAATCAGCGTTCCTTTGGGCTGTCCGGTTGTTCCTGAAGTATAGATAATATATAGGGCATCCGATGGCACAATACTCACAATGGGATTTTCATTCCGGGATGTGTGCGTGTGCGATATGTCCGAAGCAGAGAAATCAGCAAGCCCTTTATCCAGAACGATGATTGTTCCTTCATAACGAAATGTGGACTCTTCAAGACACTTGCTTGTAGTCAGCAGCATCTGCGCTTGGCTATCCTGAAGCATGTATCCAATTCGCTCCGAAGGAGCGTCCGGGTCCATGGGTAGATATGTGCACCCTGCCTTGACAGCTCCCAAAATTCCAGCTAACATGCCAACATTTCGCTCAAGCAACAGAGCAACCACTGTTTCCTCAGGCCCTTTGCATTCCAATAACCGGTGAGCAACAAGATTTGCTTGTCGGTTCAGCTCGGCATATGTCCATGTTATTTCTCCGTCAGTGGCAGCAATGCGGCCCGGAGCGCGTTTGACCTGTTCTTCAAACAAACTTTTGATGGTTGCCTGCTCCGGATATTGCGCCGGAATCTCGTGTACATTATTAAACAACCACTCTCGCTCTTCTGTAGTAACCATACTCAGCTGATCCAGCCGCAGATCCGAGGCCATGGTTACCTCTTGAATAACCTGTTCATAATGAGCAGCCATTCGACGGACCGTGTCCTCATGGAACAGATCTCGCATATATTCCCATTGCACCAGATAACCCTCCGCAGAGGATGTAATGTTAAGCGTTAAGTCAAATTTGGCCGTTGTTGTATTGCCCTGTACCCCTGTGAAATCAAGATTGCCCTTGATTGGTGATTCTTCTTCCTGATTTTGCAGTACTAACATGACGTCAAAAAGCGGATTTCTGGACAAATCGCGCTGGACCTGCACCTGTTCCACCAGTTCTTCAAACGGATATGTCTGGTGTTCCAGTGCTTTCAGGCTGGTTTCCTGAATTTCCATTAGAAAATCAACATAGGACTTGGCTCCCTTTGGGTAACCTCTTAAAGCCAGGGTGTTAACGAACACTCCTACCGTCGATTCCGTATCCGGATGTACGCGTCCAGATACCGGACTGCCCACAATAATATCCGCTTGGCGGCTGTATTGACTGAGCAGAATCATCAACCCGGATAGCAGCACCATGTATTCCGTTGCTCCCGTTTGACGGCACAGCCGCTGCACCCGGCTGCGTAGGTCCGCCCCCAGTTCCACCGGAACCACTCCGCCTTGGAAACGCTGCATCTGCGGCCGCGGATAGTCCAGCGGCAAATCCAGGATGGGCAGCTCACCGGCAAACTCTCCAACCCAATACGCACGCGCCGCTTCCCGGTCCTGCACTCGCAACCATTCGCTGTAATCCTTGTATTGCACCCTCACCGGTGGAAGGCTCTCCCCCGCATACAATTGGGACAATTCCCGGGTCATGATATTCATGGTGGTCCCATCCGAGATCAGATGGTGCATATCAAACAACAAGGCATGCTCTTCGGCTCCGGTCTTCACCACGTTCAGCCGCAGCAGCGGGGCCTTCCCCACATCAAACGGTCGAACGAACTGCGTCAACAGCGCCTCCTGCACAGCTTCATTGTTCTCCACCTCCGAAGCACTGGCGGAACCCGGCTCTTCCTTCCAGTCGCGGTATTCGATCGCCACGGATACCTCCGGATGAATCCGCTGTACAGCCTGCCCCGCCTCCAGATGGAAGCTGGTTCGCAGGCTTTCATGGCGCTGCACCAAGGTCTGCAGCGCGTGTTGGAGCCGCGCCAGGTCCAGAGAACCCGGCAGATCCAGACGTCCCGGCATATTGTACACCGTACTCGCTGGGTCCATCTGCTGGATGACAAACAGCCGTTGCTGGGCGGATGACAT
Source organism: Paenibacillus sp. 1781tsa1 (assembly GCF_024159265.1). Taxonomy (NCBI): domain Bacteria; kingdom Bacillati; phylum Bacillota; class Bacilli; order Caryophanales; family Paenibacillaceae; genus Paenibacillus; species Paenibacillus sp. 1781tsa1. The sequence goes on from NZ_JAMYWY010000001.1 coordinate 6,099,220, forward strand.
CGGGTAGGTCTCCTGCAGTGGGGCCCGTGGCAGCGGTTCATAAGCCGCTTCCGCACCGCCGCCCAGGCACATGCTCAGCGCCGCAGCGGTCGGATGCTCGAACAGGCTCCGCAGGGGTAACCGAATCCCCGTCCGGGCTTCAAGTTGATTCACTGCCCGGATCGCACGCAGCGAATGTCCACCACGTTCAAAGAAGTGGTCATGAATCCCAACCTCCTCCAGGCCCAGCACCTCCTGAAATACCGCCACGACCTCCGCTTCGGTCTCATTCCGCGGGGCCACGCGTAGCGTGTGTCGCTCATTCCGATCCGGGGCAGGTAAGGCCCGCCGGTCCAGTTTGCCGTTGCGTGTCATCGGCAGCCGGTCCAGCACCACCCAATCTGCCGGCAGCATGTACACGGGCAGCCGCGCCCTCAGCTGCTGACGACCTTCAGCGGCATCCCATCCGGTGATAGCTGTGGGCACCACATACGCACAAAGCTCCTTCTCCCCGGGCATATCTTCGCGGGCCAGCACCACGGCATCGTCCAGCCCCGGCAGGTCACGAAGGGCTCGCTCAATCTCTCCCAGTTCGATGCGGTAGCCCCGAATCTTCACTTGCTCGTCCAGCCGGCCCAGATATTCGACAGTGCCGTCCGGCCGCCAGCGAGCCAAATCTCCGGTCCGGTACACACGTCCTCCCGGCAGATACGGATCCGGTCCAAACCGCTCCTTCGTCAAGGCCGGCAGATTCAGATAACCGCGTGCCACCCCGTCACCGCCAACCACCAATTCACCCGGCATGCCGATGCCGCACAGCTGCTGCCCCTGCATGATATAGGCCGTGCTGTGGCTGATCGGCTGACCAATCGGAATGTTGGCCTCGACCGTATGGATCTCGTACGTAAGGGAAAAGGTCGTATTCTCCGTCGGACCGTACCCGTTGGTCAGGCGAAGCTGCGGATACCGCGTTCGTACCTGCTGGACATGTTTGGCCGACAACGTTTCTCCGCCGACCAACACATGGACCAAGCCTTGAAAAGCATCCAGATAGGTATCGGTAAGATGGTTGAACAGCTGGGCAGTCATCCACATCATCTGGATGTCCTGTTCCTGAATCACCTGAGCCAAACGTTCGCCATCGGTGACGGTCTCCTGCTCCGCCAGCACCAGCCGGCCGCCGTTCAGCAGGGCGCCCCAGATTTCGAAGGTGGACGCATCAAAGCTCAGCGCCCCCGTTTGCAGCATCCGTACGCCCTCCAGCTGCACATAGGTCGTATTTCGCACCAAACGGATGACATTCCGATGCTCCACCATCACCCCTTTGGGCTGTCCTGTCGTCCCCGAGGTATAGATCACATAGGCGATACTGGCCGCATCCGGCTCTGGACGAACATCCGCTTCATCCCCCACCAGCTCTTCATGGGCATGAACCGGACCCCTATCCATGAAGCCGAGGTCCACCGCCCCATTCGCGCAGGCTTGCTCCAGTTCAACCCGCTGGAACCGGTCTGCATCCAGGCCGGGAGCGGCCAAGATATCACGATAAGCCGCGCTGTGCAGCACCGTGCCAATCCCGCCGTCGTCCAGCATGAACTGCAGCCGGGCAGGCGGATCTTCGCTGCTGAGCGGCACATATCCACAGCCACTCTTCAGAATCCCGAGCAGACCCGCGATCGTGTAGATGCTCTTCTGTCCCATCATGCCGACCCGTTGGCCCGGCTGAACCCCTTGCTGACGGAGCGCCTCCCGAATCCGGTTCGCCGCTTGATCCAGCTTGCTATAGGTCATGGACCCCTGCGGGCAGATGACGGCGAGAGCATCCGGCGTCGCTCTCACCTGTTCTTCAAACAACCCATGGATCGTTTGTTCGGAAGGATAAGGCCGGTGTGTATCATTGAATTGATACAATATCTGCGTCTCCTCCTCATCGTTCAAACAGGAGACATCCCCCAGTTTTTGTGAAGGCGTCTCTACAATGGACTTTAGAACAAATTCCAAATGTGAAGCCATTCGCAGAATAGTCTCTTTCTTAAACAAATCCCGTCCATATTCCCAATCGACTTGATAGCCCTGAAGTGAAGATGTGAATTGAAGGGTCAGATCAAACTTTACCGAGCGTTCTCCTGCTTCGCTTTCACCAAATGACATTCCTTCCGCAGTGAGTTCCTCTTCTTCCTGATTTTGCAATACAAACATGACATCAAACAGAGGATGGCGTGATAGATCGCGCTCCATCTGAACCTGATCTGCCAATTCTTCAAAAGGATAGGTTTGATGTTCGTAAGCTTCCAGACTCGCCTTCTGAACTTCTGTTAGAAATTCAAGATACGTCTTTTCAGCCTCTGGACGTGCACGCATAGCAAGCGTATTAACAAATAAACCAACCATCTGCTCCGTATCCTGATGTATCCGACCCGATGCAGGGCTGCCAACGATAATGTCTTCCTGTCTACTGTACTGCCGGAGCAAAATCATCAAACCCGATAAAAGAACCATATACTCTGTTGTCCCTGTTTTGCGGCACAGCTCCTGTATACGATTCCGCAAGTGACTATCCATGTTCCAGGTAATTGCCGCCCCGCGGGGACTTTGTATCTGCGGTCGAGTGTAATCGAGTGGCAGGTCCAACACAGGTAGTTCGCCTTCAAAACGCTTTAGCCAATACGTCTTTTCCTGACTGAGATCACGCCCGCGCAACCATTCACTATAGTCCTTGTAATGCCGTGTAATTGGAGGTAATGCTTCCCCGTTATACAACATGGAGAAATCACGGGTGATGAGATGAATAGTTGTACCGTCAGAGATCAGGTGGTGCATGTCAAACAACAATACATGTTTGGTTTCATCCCATTTCACCAGCCGAAGGCGAAATAATGGAGCCCGGCTTACATTAAATGGACGAACAAAATCCAATAACATATCGTTGCTTCGTTTACTATCTTTTGCTTGCGTGGTCCGGTCAACGATCTCCAGTTCAATGTCTACTGCAGGACTGATGCGCTGTACTGGTTCGCCATCTTTTAGATGAAAACTGGTACGCAAAATTTCGTGCCGCTCTATCAACTGATTTAACGTATGTCTTAAACGCGGTACATCTACACTGCTGTTCAGCTCTATGCTGCCGGGCATATGATATGCCGTATTTGAAGGATCCATTTCATGTATGAAGAACAGACGCTTTTGTGCTGGCGTCATAGGATAGTCTTCCCACTGTGGTGCGACGGGAATGGACTGGTATTCATTTTCAGGCTTATGGATGAGAAGTCGGCTTAATTCTTCTGGTGTAGGATGATCAAATATAGCTTGAAGAGGCAGACGAATACCCACACGACTTTCAATTAGATTCATCACACGGATGGCCCGCAAAGAATGCCCTCCACACTCAAAAAAGTTATCGTGGATTCCTAAGCTGGGTACACCCAATATCTCCTGGAACACTTCAACCACTTGTCGTTCAGTCTCATTACGTGGTGGAATCCATTCCTTTGCTGCAGTAGCCCACTGCGGTTCAGGAAGTGCTTTGCGGTCCAACTTGCCATTTCGGTTAAGGGGAAGTTGATCAAGCGCGATAATGTATGTTGGGATCATATAATCAGGCAGCACTTCCCCCAAAAGGCTGCGGCAGGAGAATGAATCCCAGGCAATAGACTTAACGGGCACAACATAAGCACAAAGATATTTGTCCCCTGAACTGTCCTCCCGGGCTACCACGGCAGCATCGGCCACTTCGCTCTGCAGGCGGAGCACACTCTCTATTTCTCCCAATTCAATACGATATCCGCGAATTTTAACTTGCTCATCCATCCGTCCTAAATACTCAATGGTGCCATTTGGCAGCCATCTAGCCAGGTCACCGGTTCGATATAGACGCTCTCCTGGTTTGTATGGGTCTTGAATAAATCTTTCCTCTGTCAACTCTGTCAGGTTCAAATATCCACGGGCAAGCCCATCGCCGCCGATGCATAATTCTCCTCGAAGCCCTTCCGGTTGTACATTAAGATTCGAATCCAGAATAAATATCCGCGTATTCACTATTGGCTTGCCAATACTTATCGGTTCACCCTCATGAACAAGTTGAATGGTGGACCACACCGTCGTTTCGGTCGGGCCATACATATTGTACAGCTGCCCCTTCCATTGACTGAGCAGGGTCGCTGCCAAATGTCCGGGAAGTGCCTCACCACCCACCAAAATCTGTTGCAGTGATTGTAGCTGTGAAAAGTCTGTGATGCCGCTGATGAGCATTTTCAGCCTAGAGGGTGTCATTTGCATCATATCGATGGCATGCTTCTCAATCAACTTCCTCATTAGAGCAGGATCTTTCTGCTCATTCTCGCTTGCAATGATGATACGCAATCCTTTAATTAGTGACAGAAGAGACTCGACGACAAAAATATCAAATCCCATACTCGTTGAATTAAGCATGGTCTTTCCGGCTTCAAAACCAATCTCTTGATTCATTCCAACGATAAAGTTATGTACGGATCTGTGCTCCAGCATAACTCCTTTTGGCTTGCCCGTTGACCCGGATGTATAGATCAGATACGCCAGATCATCAGCTGATACTTTTGTATCTAAATTGAAAGGACTGAAATCGGCGTATAATGACTCACCAGGATTCAGACACTTTCCCGCAAAATGAAGCTCTATGGCATCCGATTTTTCCTGATTCACTAGTAAAAAACGAGTACCACTGTCCTCCAGCATATATTGAACCCGATCTGCAGGGTGCTCCGGATCAATGGGCAGATATGCTGCTCCCGTCTTCAGAACAGCCAGCATGGAAACCAGCATGTCTGCGGTGCGTCCGACCAGAATCCCAACCACTTCTCCAGGCTTCAACCCTTGAAGCTGTAACGCCCTTGCCAGTTGATTAGCCTTTTCGTTCAACTGCACATAGGACAATGAATGGTCACTGTCAACAAGTGCAATAGCTTCGGGTGAGCGGCTAACTTGTTGCTCAAACAGGGCATGGACTGTCTGATCTTGCGCATAGGGTGTGACAGTCTCCCTATTCATTTCTTCAATCCGTTTCAGTTCCTGATCCGAAATTAAAGCAATCTCATCCAAAGCTTGGTCCGGCTTTTGTACTATCCCATCAATAAGTCGAAGCAACTGTTCCATAAGCTGCTCCATGTTCTGTTCCGTGTAACGGGATGGATCGTACATCAAATCTAACGAGAACACATCCGTAAAGCTAATCATTAAATTAACAGCATAGTTTGTCTGTTCCCGGTAAACGTCCGTTTCAATCTGGAAGATGGATTCCAGTTGTTCGGCCTCTGATTTCTCATGAAAATTCTCAAAAATCATCAACGTGCGAATGGTGTCCGAACCCACTTCGCTGTATGTCTGAACCTCGCCTAAAGAACAATAGTCATGTTTGCCTGACTCAACGGCCTGCCATTGAAGCTGTTTGGCCAAGCGGGTGAAGCTGTAGCCTTGTTCACTTTTCACTCTTACCGGGATGGTATTAATAAACAGACCCACCATCTCTTCAATCCCTCTAAGGGGCGCATTCCGGCCGGAAACCACTTTACCAAATACAACATCTTTGGTACCTGTATGACGCTGAAGCAGCGTTCCCCATACCGTTTCAAAGAAGATGTTGGCAGTTACCTGATGCTGTGCGGACAATCGCGCAATCTGCTCACTAATCTCCTGTGTCAATGGCACTGAAATTCGTTGGACGTCCAGACTCGTGGACGGGTCACTGCCGTTGGAGCCTACTTCAGCAACGGTTTCATAATCAGATAGCAACGACTTCCAGTATGCCAAGCTTTCCTCTTTATTTTGTCGTTTGATCCACTTTACATAATCCTCATAACTCCCGGAACGGACCTTCTCTTCCTGGACAGCCGCCAACAGAGCAGCGTAGGATGTTCCGTTCCGCAATGCCGTATAGTATTGAACAAAGTCAGAACATACGATCGACAGGCACCAGCCATCCATAATGATATGATGAAAACTCCAGATCATTTTGAAATGTCGTTCTCCGCAGGCAAGCACTTTTATTCGCAAAAGCGAATCCTGCTCCAGGTCAAAACCACGTCTTACATCGGCTTCTTTCCACTCCTGAATTGCACGGTGCTGTTCTTCTTGGCTCAGAGCACTCAGGTCCATTTCCTCGAATTCGATTTTCCGCTGATAAAAGAGAACCTGCTGCGGCTTGGATACCTTACGGTACACAATCGCGGTACGAAGCATGGCATGGCGCTCAGCCAACAAATCCAGTGCCTGTCTCGCCCATTCAGATTGAAAATCGGATTGAAGGGTCATCACTTCCTGTACGACATAGCTTGTAGACTGCTCATCCCAGATCTTATGGAAAAGCATACCTTCTTGCGTTGAAGTTAAAGGGTACACGCGCTCAATAACCCTATTTTTTGTTTTCTGCATGTTCGACCTTCCTTCATCAACGGATTAGAACGTAACATTGTACAAGGAGTAGAATACGCCTTGTTTTTCCAAAAGTTCTTCAAAGGAACCTTTCTCCACCAAACGCCCGTTTTTCATCATCAGAATTTCGTCATACATGACCAGCGTTGTGGCATTCAACTTGTGGGTGACCACGACCCTCGTTGTGTTCTCCAGTTTCAGAATCGAATTCTCAATGGCACGTGATGTTTCGTTATCGAGTGATGAAGTCGCTTCATCCAGAAGAAGTACGGGCGTATCCTTGATCAATGCCCGTGCAATGGATACACGTTGCTTTTCTCCGCCCGATAGATGAATACCGTTCTCCCCACAATCGAAATCTGCCCCTCTCCGCTCAATGAACTCGTTCAATCCGGACATGGAGATAGCCTTCGCCAAACGTTCCTCGGAATAATCCTTATATAACAGAATGTTGCTCTTCAACGGAGCATCAAACATAAATACCTCTTGCTGAATGACGGATACATTCTCGTAAAGGCTCGCAGGAGCAATGGATTTAAGTTCAACATCATCAAACTGGATAGAGCCCTGGTAAGCATCGTAATATCCCATCAGCAGATTTAGCAGGGTAGATTTACCGCTCCCGCTTAGCCCGACGACTGCGTAAGATTTGTTTTTATCAATAACAAAATTCAAATCGGACAATACATTCTTCTCACCATCAAACGAATAAGACACGTTCTCAAATGTAATTTTGTTGTTAAAACGTTCCATCGCAAGCCCTTGCTCCTTCTCTTCGGTATTCAGCATCATACTGTCGATCTTGTCGATGAGCACAGCCCCTGCTTTTCGCTTGTTCACAGCTTCCGAGAGAATGATAATGGGGCCAAGCATATAATTGATCAATTGAATGTATGCCATCACCTCACCAACGGTAATGTTGCCCTGAATAGCCAGCAGCACCCCGAAAGCGATCGTTCCGATAAACATGATAAATCCGGTCACTTCTGTGAGCGTCTGAATCAGGCCCTGGACATCATACAGCTTTCTTTTTTTGCCTTCCAGCTCACCGTTCATGACAGAGAGAGCTTTGGCTACCTCCCGCTCAACCCCAAAGCTTTTAATTACGGTAAAGCCATTGAATATATCCTTGATGGAGGTCGTAAATCCTTCGTTACGATGAGATACTTCTGTCTGACTTCGCTCTACCTTTCCGTTGAAACAAACCGTTGCCAAAATGGGCAAAATGCTCAGTACGATGACCACGATTGCTATGGCCGCGTTTAGATAGAACATGGCTGACAGCCCCATAATGAACAATGCAATCTGAGAGATGATAATCAGATTTCCACCAACATAATCAACTTCAATGGTTTTCACGTCATTGTTAATCACAGAGATATAACTACCTGTATTCTTTTTGCGAAAATCAGCCAGATCCTTTTGAATGATCCTTTGTAGGATGGCATCCTTATAACCAAAAAGGGCTCGGGTAATATATTTGTTTTTCAAATGATAATGGGCCACATTGAGAAGAAGATAGAGGGCAAGAAGCCCTCCGGTAATCCACATCATTCGAACTAATTCACCTGTCCCCCCGGATACCCCGGTGTCAATCAGAATTTTGAGGATAAAGGCGAGCCCCACGTTCATCGCAGCTATAATTAAAGACAGGACAATAGCTCCAACAAACAGATGTTTGTTCTTAAATAAATAATGTTTAAGCGTAGTAGTCTTAATGCTCCTCACCTCCGTTATATAACTGCAACACACCCTCCAGCTCACTCTCATCCCATTCCAGTTCATCTCCATAGTCCGTGAGCGTGTACCGGGTCTCATTGCTGCCGGAACAATGATTCATGACTTCGATCAGAGCCGCTTGGAAGCATGTACAGAAATGCCGGATGGCTTCCTGTCTCAACGCATTACAGTCATAACCAACTGTGAATTTCAACTGCCCGCCTTCGATCAGACCGTCAATTGTCAGCAGCTTGGGGATCACATTTTCTGCTGCATTCATGAGGCCTGAGCTTAATCGGGAGAATGTGAAAGCTCCTGCTTCCTGATCCATATCTCCCAGATAGTTGAAACTTACTTGAACATTCAAATCTTCTGCATTCAGAAAAACCTCAGGTTCGTCCATGTGTTTGAGTAACCCATAACCAAGCCCGCCATTAGGTACTTTTCTTAATTGATCTTTGGTAGATGCAATAATGGTCCCTATATCTGCACCATGCTCAGCTTCCAGCAAAATTGGATACATATTCGTGAACCATCCAACTGTACGGTCCGTCAGGATCTCGACGTGAATCGGATGTCTACCGTGACTTTCCAGTTCAACGGCCATACGTTCCTTGCCAAAGCCATTTCTCATTGCCATGCCGAGAGAAACAAGCAGCAGATCATTAATCTCCGTGTTGTATGCCTTGCTGCATTCATGTACCAAGGTGTAGGTTTGCTCTGCAGTAAGTTCAACCTGTTCATTTAAAACCTTGATGGAAGAAGCATTTGCTTCCTGACCTTCAGGAGCTAGCTCCTCCGCCTGCTTAATCTGTTGTATCAGGTCGCTCCAGAATGGAACTTCCCTTTTCAAGTGATGACTTGCCGCGTAGGCTGTCAATTGTTCTGACCAGAGCTGCATGGATGCCGTCTTGGCTGGCAATTCCACACGTTCACCGGCTAGACTACCGAAGTATAGGGAGTTGAAATCCTCCAGCAAGATACGCCATGATACCCCGTCGACAACCAGATGATGAATACAGATGAACATATGGGAGCCATTGGATGTATGGAAGATGGCTGCCTTCATCAGTGGACCGGCATGCAAGTCCATGCTTTGCTGAATCTGATTGCAGCTCTGTTCAATCAAGCTTGCCAATTGGTTTTCAGCCATGCCAGCATATTCATAAATCTCCAACTCATGCCCTGAACCTTCCGTAACAGGACGAACTCTTGGCAATTGGCCCGTTTCAAAAACGGTACGCAAAGCATCATGGTGGATTACCAGTTGGCTCAGGGCTGCATCAACATATTGATCGTGCAGTCTTTCCAATGAATGCATCAAGACAGCCTGATTAAAATGAGCGGGCTCCGCCAGATTCCATTCCCAAAACTCCTTTTGGATCGGGGTTAACTGGACCGGACCCTCTACCTCCACTTGATACTGCTGCATCTGGCTAATGGATGCGATCTCCAGCATACTGCTGAGCGTCCGAATATCGCCATGCTGAAGCAGCATACGGTTTTCAATGACAATTCCCTGTTCCCTCGCTTTGGATATGATCCGAATGGCCTTAATCGAATCTCCTCCCAGTTCGAAGAAATTATCGTCTATTCCGACTGCAGCGGCACCCAAAACATCCTGAAAAGCTTGAACCAGCAACTCTTCTGTTTCATTACGAGGTGCAACGTGTACCCGGCTTGTCTTACGTTCGGGTTCGGGAAGAGTATGGCGATCCAACTTTCCGTTCTGGTTCACAGGCAATCGATCCAGTTTGACGATAAACGGAGGGACCATAAAGTCGGGTAATTCTTGTCGAAGTAAAGCTTTGAATTGATCCGAGTCCAACGGCTCGTTGGCTTTTGTAACCACATAAGCACAGATGTATCGTTCTCCCACATGATCGGTACGGGCCATGACAGCGGCATCGTCAATCATGGCTTGTCTGCGAATAGCTGCTTCAATCTCACCAAGCTCCATTCGATATCCGCGTATTTTGACCTGATCATCAAGCCTGCCGAGATACTCTACATCGCCATTCGGCAGCCATCGGGCCAAGTCACCTGTAGCGTACATCTTGGCTCCTGGAACGTAAGGGTCCGAGATGAATTTTTGTTGATTTAAATCCGGGCGGTTCCAATAACCTTGAGCCACACCTGCTCCGCTGATGAACAATTCTCCCTGCACCCCAGCAGGAAGCATCTGACGTTGCTCGTTCATAATATAGAGTCTTGTGTTGGGTGTAGGCTTTCCAATGCTGATCCGCTCCCCAAGTTGGATCTCTTTCACTGTAGCGTATACCGTTGTTTCCGTTGGACCATACATATTGAGTAATCTACAGTTCATGTGTTTGAGAATGTTCTCCGCCAAGTGATCAGGCAAAGGTTCACCTGCTAAAATAATATCCTTCACCTGCCGAAACGCGGAGTAGTCGTTCATGCCTTCAAGCATCATCTTCATTCTGGAAGGTGTCGTCTGAATAAGATCGACGGCATGTTGTTCAATTAAAGCTCGAAGCGCAAACGGGTTCTTCTGTTCATTTTCGTCTGTAATGACGATACGCAGTCCCTTGATTAGGGCAACGATGGATTCAATCACAAAAATATCAAATGAAATATTGGTCACATTCAATATGGTTCGACGCTCATGAAACGGAATGATCTGGTCCATCCCTGCGATCAGGTTACTGACGGAACGTTGTTCCAGCACGACACCTTTCGGCTTGCCAGTAGAACCAGATGTATAGATGAGATACGCACGGTCCCCGGACCCGACCTGGATTTCGAGATTTGTGCAATCCGCCCCATAATTGGAGGCTGAAGTTACATCAATCATATGGCCCTGGAATTCTCCAAGATAGGCAGAGCGATAAGCAGGTTCAGTTAAAAGAACACGAGCACCACTGTCTTCCATCATGTACATTATTCGATCAGCCGGATATTCCGGATCAATCGGAAGATAAGCCGCACCCGCCTTCAGTACAGCCAATATGGAGATGATCATCTCCATATTTCGGCTTACCAGAATGCCCACAAATTCGTTCTGCTCACTAGTCGCATCCTGAATGGATCTGGCCAATTGATTAACTCTGCGATTCAGATCACCGTAAGTCATTTCCTCTTCCTTATATATAAGTGCAATACGTTCAGGCGTAAGTCGAACACGTTCCTCAAATTGGATATGAACAGGTTGTTCCGAAGGATACGGCACAGGAGCCGGGTTGAAATCAGCGACCATTGCGGCGCATTCCTCCGGTGTCATCAGACTCATCTGTCCTAATGGTTGTTCGGGCCATTCAGTCAATACATGAAGGATGCGCTGATAGTGAACGGACATCCGCTGGATCGTCTCTTCTGCAAACAGATCCCTAACGAATTCCCACTGGACTAGATATCCTTCAGCAGAGAAACTCATGTTCAAAGTTAAATCAAACTTGACGCTCTGCAGGTCTTCATCTCGCTCCTTCGAAAGCACATGATCAACCATCAGGTTCTCCTGCCCTTGATTCTGCAAGATAAACATGACGTCAAAAAGCGGATTGCGGGACAAATCGCGCTGGACCTGCACCTGTTCCACCAGTTCTTCGAATGGATATGTCTGGTGTTCCAGTGCTTTCAGGCTGGTTTCCTTAATCTCGTGCAGAAAATCGAGATAACGCTTCGAACTTTCCGGCCTCCCTCGCAGAGCCAGGGTGTTCACGAACAGTCCTACTGTGGACTCCGTATCCGGATGCACGCGTCCAGATACCGGACTGCCCACAATAATATCCGCTTGGCGGCTGTATTGACTGAGCAGAATCATCAACCCGGACAGCAGCACCATGTATTCCGTTGCTCCTGTCTGACGGCACAGCCGCTGCACCCGGCTGCGCAGGTCCGCCCCCAGTTCCACTGAAACCACTCCGCCCCGGAAACGCTGCATCTGCGGCCGCGGATAGTCCAGCGGCAAATCCAGGATGGGCAGCTCACCGGCAAACTCTCCAACCCAATACGCACGCGCCGCTTCCCGGTCCTGCACTCGCAACCATTCGCTGTAATCCTTGTATTGCACCATCACCGGTGGAAGGCTCTCCCCCGCATACAATTGGGACAATTCCCGGGTCATGATATTCATGGTGGTCCCATCCGAGATCAGATGGTGCATATCAAACAACAAGGCGTGCTCTTCAGCTCCGGTCTTCACCACGTTCAGCCGCAGCAGCGGGGCCTTCCCCACATCAAACGGTCGAACGAACTGCGTCAACAGCGCCTCCTGCACAGCTTCATTGTTCTCCACCTCCGAAGCACTGGCGGAACCCGGCTCTTCCTTCCAGTCGCGGTATTCGATCGCCACGGATACCTCCGGATGAATCCGCTGTACAGCCTGCCCCGCCTCCAGATGGAAGCTGGTTCGCAGGCTTTCATGGCGCTGCACCAAGGTCTGCAGCGCGTGTTGGAGCCGCGCCAGGTCCAGAGAACCCGGCAGATCCAGACGTCCCGGCATATTGTACACCGTACTCGCTGGGTCCATCTGCTGGATCACAAACAGCCGTTGCTGGGCGGATGACATCGGGTAGGTCTCCTGCAGTGGGGCCCGTGGCAGCGGTTCATAAGCCGCTTCCGCACCGCCGCCCAAGCACATACTCAGCGCCGCAGCGGTCGGATGTTCGAACAGGCTCCGCAGGGGTAACCGCATCCCCGTCCGGGTTTCAAGTTGATTCACTGCCCGGATCGCACGCAGCGAATGTCCACCACGTTCGAAGAAGTGGTCATGAATCCCAACCTCCTCCAGGCCCAGCACCTCCTGAAATACCGCCACGACCTCCGCTTCGGTCTCATTCCGCGGGGCCACGCGTAGCGTGTGTCGCTCATTCCGATCCGGGGCAGGCAAGGCCCGCCGGTCCAGTTTGCCGTTGCGTGTCATCGGCAGCCGTTCCAGCACCACCCAATCTGCCGGCAGCATGTACACGGGCAGCCGCGCCCTCAGCTGCTGACGACCTTCAGCGGCATCCCATCCGGTGATTGCTGTGGGCACCACATACGCACAAAGCTCCTTCTCCCCGGGCATATCTTCGCGGGCCAGCACTACGGCATCGTCCAGCCCCGGCAGGTCACGAAGGGCTCGCTCAATCTCTCCCAGTTCGATGCGGTAGCCCCGAATCTTCACTTGCTCGTCCAGCCGGCCCAGATATTCGACAGTGCCGTCCGGCCGCCAGCGGGCCAAATCTCCGGTCCGGTACACACGCCCTCCCGGGAGATACGGATCCGGTCCAAACCGCTCCTTCGTCAAGGCCGGCAGATTCAGATAACCGCGTGCCACCCCGTCACCACCAACCACCAATTCACCCGGCATGCCGATGCCACACAGCTGTTGCCCTTGCATGATATAGGCGGTGCTGTGGCTGATCGGCTGACCAATCGGAATGTTGGCCTCGACCGTATGGATCTCGTACGTGAGGGAAAAGGTCGTATTCTCCGTCGGACCGTACCCGTTGGTCAGGCGAAGTTGCGGATACCGCGTTCGTACCTGCTGGACATGTTTGGCCGACAACGTTTCTCCGCCGACCAACACATGGACCAAGCCTTGAAAAGCATCCAGATAGGTATCGGTAAGGTGGTTGAACAGCTGGGCAGTCATCCACATCATCTGGATGTCCTGTTCCTGAATCACCTGAGCCAAACGTTCGCCATCGGTGACGGTCTCCTGCTCCGCCAGCACCAGCCGGCCGCCGTTCAGCAGGGCGCCCCAGATTTCGAAGGTAGACGCATCAAAGCTCAGCGCCCCCGTTTGCAGCATCCGTACGCCCTCCAACTGCACATAGGTCGTATTTCGCACCAAACGGACGACATTCCGATGCTCCACCATCACCCCTTTGGGCTGTCCCGTCGTCCCCGAGGTATAGATCACATAGGCGATACTGGCCGCATCCGGTTCTGGACGAACATCCGCTTCATCCGCTACCAGCTCTTCATGGGCATGGACCGGCCCCCTATCCCGGAAGCCGAAGTCCACCGCCCCATTCGCGCAGGCTTGCTCCAGTTCAACCCGCTGGAACCGGTCTGTATCCAGGCCGGGAGCGGTCAAGATATCACGATAAGCCTCGCTGTGCAGCACCGTGCCAATCCCGCCGTCGTCCAGCATGAACTGCAGCCGGGCAGGCGGATCTTCGCTGCTGAGCGGCACATATCCGCAACCACTCTTCAGAATCCCGAGCAGACCCGCGATCGTGTAGATGCTCTTCTGTCCCAGCATGCCGACCCGTTCGCCCGGCTGAACCCCTTGCTGACGGAGCGCCTCCCGAATCCGGTTCGCCGCTTGATCCAGCTCGCTATAGGTCATGGACCCCTGCGGGCAGATGACGGCGAGAGCATCCGGTGTCGCTCTCACCTGTTCTTCAAACAACCCATGAATCGTTTGTTCGGAAGGATAAGCCCGATGTGTATCATTGAATGCATACAATATCTGCTGTTCTTCTTCGGGTGAAAGCAGACTGAATTCCCACTTTTTACGTTCAGCATTTTCGGCCATACCAATCAGGATCATCTGAAGTACTCGCATGACTTGTTCCATCTCGCTGCGGATAAACTGATTGGGATCATACATGAGTTCCATCTGAAGCAGGTCATCCAGATAAACTACTAGTGAGACCGGATAACTGGTCTGCTCTTCAAGACTTTCAATCTCCATTGTAATACCGTCCATATTGCTAGAGTCCAAGTCGGAATGATAGTTTTCAAACGCCACCAGCGTCTGGATTAATCGACCTTTAAGCAGGCTCTGATCCTGTATTTCTGTTAATGGACAATAATCATATTGCCCCGTTTCAATCGCTTGTTCCTGAACACGCCGAATCACCTCTGTCATCAGTTGTCCTTCTGGACACTGAACGCGAACGGGTACGGTGTTGATGAATAATCCCACTGTTTCTTCAATACCTGACAGATTTGCATTTCTTCCTGATACCACTTTGCCAAAGACCGCATCATCAGTGCCGTTATATGCCTGAAGCAGTACTCCCCACGCGGTTTCAACAATCGTATTGACAGTAACATTCAGACGTGAAGCAAGGCGGGCAACCGCCTGACTGTTTTCTTTACCAAGATCCAGTCGACATACGTCCACTTGTTTCAGTGTTCTCTCTGGTTGCCGAGAAGCATGGAACCCCGTCTGTAAGTCATAGTCATCCAGCAATCGCGTCCAATACTCCATGGCCTTATTTTTATTTTGTACGGACAACCATTTTACATAATCTTCATATTGGGTACTTAACCTAGACATTTCCTCAGCTTCGGCAGTCAAGTCGCTTATTGCTCTTCCCTGATTAATCGCGTTATAACTTGCCATGAAGTCCTTAACAATGATGGACATGCACCAGCCATCCATAATGATATGGTGAAAACTCCACAACATTTTGAACTCGGACTCGCTTAGCTTCATCACGGTAACTCTCATCAGCGGATCTTTCTCAAGGTCAAACCCTCTGTTCAGGTCATCCCTCTTCCAACCCTTCTGACGGATCTGCTGTTCCTCTAAACTACAATCACTGATATCCATAAACGAAAGCTCCAGGGCACGTTCTTTCAGTACAATCTGTCTCGGTTGTCTGATCTTGCGATAGAAGATGGATGTTCTTAATACAGCGTGTTTGCGTGTAAGCAGCATCAGGCAAGCTTCCACTTTATCGAGATCAAGCGATCCCTTCATTCGGACCATATTTTGCACCACATAGCTGGTTGAAGCGTCTTCCACAAGTTTATGGTACAGCATGCCTTCCTGCATGGACGTCAAAGGGTAGATTCTCTCTACATTACTGTTCATGTTTTGCTGCTCTCCAATCTAACTAGGACTCGTTACATGTTCAGGAATAACTTTTCATGATTTCGTCCAACTCGTCGAATTCCAAATCCAGATCTCCGTAATCGGAAGCTGTATGCTTGCCAGACTCAACTGCTGTACAGAATGCTGCAATCTCAGCAGCACTTGTTAGGAAACGCTCTTTAAATGCTTTGATCTGCTCGGCCGCATAAAAGCGTTGATCATACGTGATTTCAAGTATCAATCTGCCCTGCACGACACTAGCGTTGACCGTCAAGGAATGCGGATGGTGATTTTCTTTAGCTGTACTGTCTCCGGTCGGCAACTCTGAAATTTCAAACAATGGGTCTGAATCCCCTTCATGTTCCAGCTGCCCTAAATAGTTGAAACAATAATCCGGATGAAACTCGGGCATTGTCTGCTCACGGAAATGACGAATGACCCCGTATCCCATGCCATGGTTTGGTATCTTCCGAATGTGTTCCTTAATCAGGCACACCTGCTGTTCCATGTCTGCATCGTAAGGCAGATGAACAGGATAGATGCTTGTGAACCACCCCACGGTGCGATCAATATCCATAGGCTGGTGTATGCTCTCCCTTCCATGACCTTCGAGATCTATCGTCACGTCGGCGTAACCGGTCCAAGGAGCCAGACTTCTCACAAACGCAGACAACAACAGATCATTCATTTCGGTATGGTAGGCCTGATTCGCCTCATACATCAACTGTGAAGTTAAGGTGTTATCCAGTTCAAAGGTATCCGTCTCATAACCTTCAACTCCGGTCAGCAGCAGCTCAGTCTTGTGTCCTCCAGCCTGTTGGAGAACCGTCATCCAGTAAGGAATTTCACGCTCCAACTCTTCACTGAGAGCATACTCTCTTAGGGCCACAGCCCATTCCTGATAAGAGGCTGTCTTTGCTGGCAGACTGATGTTCAGACCTTTCTCCGTTTGCTCATAAGCAGTTTGGAGATCCTCCAGCAGAATGCGCCATGACACCCCATCTACCACGAGATGATGCAGACAGATCCATATAAAGTCGCCCTCACCTGAATGGAAAAGCACAACTTTTAACAACGGCCCTTCGGAGAGATCTATACTTGCCTGTATTTGGTTTCCTGTAGTAAGAATAACTTCCTCCAGGTCCTGCTCTTCTTTCACAGCAATAAAAGTAAAATCAAAGCCTTCGCTCTCCGCTGAACTTCGGATGAGTTGTCGATTACGATCAGGATATATCGCTCTTAACATGTCATGATGTGAGACACAGGCCTTCAGTGCCTGTCGCAATGTTTCTTCGTTTAATGGCAGTGCCGATTTCAATAGTAAGGTTTGATTAAAATGGTTTGGCTGCTCCAAATTCCACTGGTAGAATTCCTGTTGTATTGGCGTCAGCAGCACTTCTCCTTGAATCTCTTCCTGTGTATATGTGCGTATGCTATCTGCATTCTCCATTTTTGGCGAAATCCAGCGGATGGTGTGCCCCAGCATGAGGTTTTTAACACTCAGCTCATAGCCAACCTCCCTGATTTTGGAGATGACCCGAATGGCTTTGATGGAATCTCCACCCAGTTCAAAGAAGTTATCATCAATCCCCACCTGTTGTATTCCCAACACCTGGCCAAAGATCTCTGCCAACTGGGCCTCACGCTCATCTCTTGGCGCCACATACACCTGCGCACCCGTGAAATCAGGCTCAGGCAGACTTCTGCGATCGAGCTTTCCGTTGCTCGTGACCGGAAGCTTGTCCAGCGTTATCAGGCTCGCAGGGACCATGTACCCGGGTACTGCCTGAGCAAGTCCCTTTTTGACTGATGCAAGATCCAGTGCCTCTTCTTCTCTCTCAGGCTTACCAACCACATAACCGCTCAGATAAGAATCTCCCGCTGCATCCTTAAGGACGATAACCGCTGCATCTTGAACACCAGGCTGTTTCATAAGCACATTTTCGATCTCCTGCAGTTCAATTCGGTATCCACGGATCTTCACCTGATCGTCCATCCGTCCCAGATATTCTACATTTCCATCGGGAAGCCAGCGTGCGATATCGCCTGACCGGTACATCCGCTCACCGGATTCAAACGGATTTTCCGTAAATTTGGACTCCGTGAGTTCCGGCCGATTCACATAACCTCTGGCTACACCCGCTCCGGCAATGCACAATTCACCCGGCACGCCAACACCACACAGGCGATTTCCGTTCATAATGTATAACTTCAGGGTCGGAATCGCCTTTCCGATATTGCTGATGCCTCTTTCGATATCTTCGCTCTCAATACGTTTGTACGTCACATGAACGGTCGTTTCTGTAATGCCATACATGTTCACCAGGGCAATCTGCGGATACTTCTCCTGCCAAACTTTCAGCTTCCGGGTATTCAGGGCCTCTCCGCCAAAAATGACCAAGCGAACATACAATTCTTCTTCCCAAGAGCCTGCCCTCTCTGCATGCATCAGTTCATAGAAAGAGGACGGCACCTGATTCAGCACAGTGACTTTCTCGTCACGCAGCAGGGACAGGAATGCTTGACTATCCCTGGCCGTTTCTTTTGATACTACAACTGCTTTCCCGCCATAAAGTAATGCACCGTACATTTCCCAGACAGAAAAGTCAAAATTATACGCATGGAACAAACTCCACACATCATTTTCCGAAAAATCATAAGGCATCTGATCATTGATCAGCAGCCGCACCACATTTCGATGCTCTACCAATGTACCTTTCGGCTGTCCGGTAGTCCCCGATGTGTATATGATGTAGAGGGCATCCGTTGGTTGAATCATCACCTCTGGATCTTCAGTATCATTTAATTCAGCCAAGGTTGATGTCTGATGTGACTCCTCCAGCAAGTCCTCCATACACAGACGTACCCCGTCAAAAGAGTACTCTTCTTTGCCCTCGTTCACACTTCCCGACAGCAATATCTGAGCCTGGCTATCCTGAAGCATATACTGAATTCGATCCACCGGAGCTTCCGGGTCCATGGGCAGATAGATTCCACCTGCTTTGACCACACCAAGAATACCCGCAAGCATCTTCACATTACGTTCCAATAACAGGGCCACAACCGTCTCACCCTGCCCTTTGTGTTTCAGCAATTGATGGGCAATGCGATTTGCTTGCCGGTTCAACTCGGTATAGCTCCAACTGATGTTCCCGTCCACTGCTGCAATCCGGTCCGGGGTCTGCCTCACCTGCGCCTCAAACAAACTTTTCAGTGTTTCCTGTTCGGGATAACGTGCAGGGGTCACATGAATGTTGTCCAGCAACCACTTTCTTTCCTGAGGCGTAACCATGCTGAATTCGCCCAAAGATCGTTGCGGATTTTCGGTCAGTTCCGAAAGTATCTGCTTATAATGGGAAGCCAAACGCTCGACTGTAGCTTGCTTGAACAGCCCCCGGGCAAATTCCCATTGTGCATGATATCCTTCTGCAACAGGAGTAATATTTAGAGTGAGATCAAACTTTGCTGTCTGCACCTCTGCCTCATGCTCACTCCATATGGATCCACTTGTATGTGAACGTTCCTCTTCCTGATTTTGCATGACCATCACTACATCAAACAGCGGATTTCGCGATAGATCACGCTCTAACTGCAATTGCTCCACCAGTTCCTCAAACGGGTATGTCTGGTATTCATAGGCTTTGAGACTGGTTTCCTGGATTTCCGTCAGGAAATCCAAGTACAGCTTGGACACTTCCGGATATCCTCGAAGCGCTAATGTATTGACAAAAAGGCCCACTGTTGATTCCGTGTCCGAGTGCACCCGTCCGGATACGGGACTGCCGATGATGATATCCTCTTGCCTGCTGTACTGACCAAGTAAAATCATCAATCCTGACAGAAGCACCATGTATTCTGTCGCCCCAGTTTGGTGGCACAGCTTTTGCACCTGATTGCGGAGTTCATTGTCCAGTTCCATTACGAACGCTTCGCCGTCAAAACGCTGGATCTGAGGTCTCGGGTAGTCCAGCGGCAAATCCAGAACGGGCAGTTCTCCCGCATATGCATTCAACCAATAGGAGCGCTCAGCCTCACGGTCCTGCATACGCAGCCATTCGCTGTAATCTTTGTACTGTACCGTTACGGGTGGCAAAGTTGCACCATTGTACAGATCCGAGAACTCCCTTGTGATGATATTGATTGTTGTCCCGTCCGAGATCAGATGATGCATGTCAAACAACAACACAGGTTGATTGGCACTCATTTGTACCACTTTCATTCGCAACAAGGGTGCCTGGCTGACATCGAACGGACGAATGAATTGGGATAACAGAACGTTCCACTCGTTTTCACCAGAAACCGGCGATTGTTCGTGCTCTATCCTCAGATTCACCTGTTCGTGAATACGCTGAATGGGTTCGCCTGCCTCCATATGAAAACTCGTACGCAGACTTTCGTGCCGATTCATCAGCTCATGGACAACAGCGGTCAATCGCGGCATATCCACATCTCCCGGAGGAAGCTCCACCCAGCCTGGCATGTTGTATACCGTACTTGAAGGATCCATCTCATGGATAAAATACAGACGTTGCTGCGCTGACGACATTGGATAGACTTCCTGAGGCTCAGCCAATGGAATTCGCTTCACCTTTGCTTGCGAAGATTGTCCTATCCATAGACCAAGTTCAGCAGGCGTTGGATGTTCAAACAGAATCCTCAGTGGCACTCGTATTCCCGTCTCGCCTTCAATCAGATTTATGACACGAATGGCTCGCAGCGAGTGTCCTCCATGCTCAAAAAAGTGATCATGGATGCCCACATCTTCCAGATTCAGCACTGTGCTGAAGGCCTGAACAAGCAAAGCTTCCGTTTCATTACGTGGATCCACCTTATCGGGAAGAACGGACTTGCGATCAGGTTCAGGTAGCGCTTTCCTGTCCAGTTTGCCGTTACGAGTCACTGGCAGCTCATTCAGCAAAACGAAATACGCTGGAACCATATACTCCGGCAGATTTTGCGCCAACTGAAGACGAGCTTCGCCAGCATTCCAATGCTCGTGATTTTCCTTGACAATATAAGCGCAAAGATACTTCTCTCCCTCTGCCTCTCCTCTGGCAATTACGGCGGCGTCGAGCACGCCTGCCTGTTTTCGAAGTGCACTTTCAATCTCACCGAGTTCGATTCGATATCCTCTGATCTTCACCTGCTCATCGGACCGCCCCATATATTCCAGCGTCCCATCCGGCAGCCACCGAGCCAAATCTCCCGTGCGATACATTCGTGCATGCCCCTTGACTGTGTCTGACCCATTCGCAAAGGGGTCGCGTACAAAAGCCTTTTGGGTTTTATCAGGATCATTCACATAACCGCGGCCAACACTTATCCCTGCCACACAGAGTTCACCTACAAGTCCCACTGGGCAGAGCCTGTCCTCATTGTCCAGAACATAAATCCGAATATTGGCAAGCGGCCTCCCAATGGGTACACGTGCAAGTTCTTCTGGATACGAAAGCATCATATATTGGGCAATATCGTCAGATGCTTCGGCAGGTCCGTATGCATTAACCACTGGAATATGTGGAAACCGTTCGAACCATGTTTTTAATAAATGAGGACTTACCGTTTCCCCGGTAACAATCAGATGCCTGATTGAACGCAAATCACAGTGACGCCGTACAGCGCAGTCCATCATCACGGCCATATACGAAGGAACAACTTCCAACAAGGTGACTCCATCCTTCATCATCTGATCTATAAACCGTTCTGGTTCAAACACACATGCATCCGAATAGATCGCCGTTGTTCCTCCCAGTGCCAAAGGCCCGGCCATTTGCCATACGGAAATATCGAAACATTGGTTGGCATTCTGGGCAAAAACCAAATGTTCATCCAATTGGAGCAGTTCCTGCTCAGCAAAAATATGGTTCAGCATGCCTCCATGTTCAATCATGACTCCTTTGGGAACACCCGTAGAACCTGAAGTAAACAGAATATAAGCCAATTGGTAAGATGTTATGTTCCTGTTTGGATTAACTTGGCTTTGTATTCTCAAAGCATCGCCTAATGTGTCCAGACAAAGAACCGTCCCCCCGTAACTGTCGAGGAACTCCTCGCTGACACAGTCGGAAGAAGTCAGCAGCCACTTAACCCCTGCTTCATTTAATACGTGCATGCGTCGGGAAACCGGATGCTCCAGATCAAGCGGCAAATAAGCAGCACCTGCCTTCCAGATGCCCATAATACTTTGAATCATTAGTGGAGACCTTTGCAGCATAATGCCGACCGGCTCCTCCTCTGTCAGACCAAGACTTACAAGATAGTGTGCCAACTGATTTGCCTGTTCGTTAAGCTCCCCATACGTCATCACCTGCTCCTCATACCGCACTGCGGTTCGATCAGGTGTCCGTTTAGCCCATCCTTCGAACAGTTGAACAAGATTCTCCTTTTCCTTTCCCTTCCACGATTGAGCCGGGCGATTAAACTCCGTCAATATTTGTGTTTTCTCTGGCTCAGTCAGCATCGACAGTTCGGACAATTGGCTGTCGGGGTTAACCACAATGGATTTCAGCAAGGCCATGAAATGTTCAATCAAAGAGTTCATGGTTCTCTCTTCATACAATTCGGCGGCATATTGAACAACAATCTCATAATGGTCTGGATTGTCCACAATCTCAAACTCCAGATCAAACTTACAATCGTTCGTCCAAAGTTCCTCGTATTCAAAGGAAAGATCCCCGTCTGCAAATTGAATAGGACCAAAATCCTGATAAGAGAACAGGATATCAAACATCGGATTTCGGCCTCTCTCCCGCTGCGATCCTGATAATTCAACGATGCGGTCAAAAGGAACTTCGGAATGAGCAAACGAACGCATGGCCTCTTGTTGAACATTTTTCATCCAATCAACAAAGGATTGTTCCGGTATAATCACTTGTCTGAGAGGAAGCGTATTAACGAACATACCGATTAATGGTTGAAGCTCTGCATGGTTCCTTCCTTCCACCAACGTGCCCAATACGATTTCCTTTTGCATGGAGTACATGGATAACAACAAGTTAAACGCTGCTAGAAAGAAGGAATAACCGGTCACGCCTGCCGACTTGCACAATGCAATGATCTGAGATTTCAACTCTGCTCCAATAGGCTGCACCAGCAGTCTGCCTTCGTACGTACGCTCAACCGGACGAGTGTGGTCAAAAGGGATATGGCTTGGCGTCGGAAGATCCTCGAATTGTTCCTTCCAGTATCGTTCTTGACTCAACATGCTTTCAGATGCAGAACAATCTTTTTGCCATAACACAAAGTCCTTATACTGATATAAAAGTGGTGTCAATTCGATCTGATGATAGAGCGAAACGATCTCCCTCGCGAAGACCAATGCACTTGATCCGTCAAAAATAATATGATGAAAATCCATGAAGACCATGGTTTTCTCAAGTCCATACTCCAGTACGCTCACCCGCATTAATGGGGCCTGATCCATTCTAAAGGGCAGAATATATTCATCCTTTAGCAGCGCAATAATCTCATCCTCATTCAAATTCACGTTCAGATTTATATGATCTAAAGCTATATTCAGCTCACTAGAAGGTATAATCTGTTGAACAACTTCACCATCTGTCTCTTTAAAACAAGTTCTCAGATTTTCATGCCGTTCTACACATTTCTGCAATGCTAGTTTAAATCGTTCTGGATCAAACCGTCCCTGAATCTTCACCACCGACGGCATGTTATAGTTCAACGTTTCCGGCTGTAATTGGTTCAGCACGTACATTCTTTTTTGAACAGCCGAAGTCTCGTATTCGCGTTGCCCTTCTGCCGCCCTTCTCATCACCGGAACAAGTGAATCCTCCGTAATGGAAGCTTTATCAATAACTGATGCGATCTCGTACACGTTAAGCGCATCCATGAACATGGTAATAGACAACCTTAAACCCTGGTGCTGATGCTGGATCGCAGATAAGAGCTGCAACAGTTTCAGCGAATTCATTCCAAGAGAAATAATGTTATCCGTAAGACCAAATGTCTCGTAACCTAATAAGGAGCAAATGGTGTCGTACACGGTTCTCTCCGTAGCCGTCATTCTTTCAGTTTGATAGTGCAGCAACGTGGTGACTTCCTGTGTTTCATCCTGAAGGTAGAACCGCCTTGGAATCCATTGGGTCGGCATGCGCTGAAAGCACCATTCGGAAAGAGCGTTGGCAGACAATTCAGGTGATGCTGATACTGATTCAATCACCGCTTCAAGTTCTTTCGTTACAGAATCTAAGCGAACGCGGACGGATTTAACTGATGGATGCTCGAGGATCGCTTGTTCCGTAAGCCACAGACTGCGGAATCTTCCATTTTCTATATAGCAATGGCTGCAGGGACCCAAAATTTCAAGTTCTCCATGTATTCTGATTCTTGCTGTCCATCCGGTAGGATATAGTTCAATTCTGTTTCTTCCTATATATAACTCGCCCGGACTCTCAGGTAGTACAGGGCTCCCCTTTTGATCCATGATTAATCCGTGAACAGGCGCATTGCTTATTCCGAAGTCTTCCTTTCGGAAACCGAGCAGGTTCTCAAGCTTGGTTATATCCAATGCATTCATCAACGTTGTTGTCATTTGCTCATCTTTGGAAGTGAAATGATGCATATCTTCCAGATACTGATTGGGTTGGTCACTCCACTGTTGAACCAATTCCAGATACGATTCAAGCCATCGTCGAACCAGTCTTTCTGTGAATAACGTCTGGTTGTAATCGATATCCAGAATCGCTTTACCTTCATGTTCAATAATATTTAAGAACAGATCATACATGGAACTGTCCACTTCAACGGGCAGTACTTGCACTTGTGTATCCACAAAAGTATGACTTTGCGGCATTCGGTCCATATTGAACATGATGTTTAGACGGGGAATATGATCCTGTTCCATCCCTACATCTTCTGGCATCAGTTGATGAAACGAATGTACTCTTCTAAAAATCTCCCTGTTGTCGTCTGCCAGCGTGGCTAACGTTGCGCTCTCATTAAAGGTTGCTACAATGGGCAGAATGGAGGCGCAGTTCCCCATAACTGTTTTGGGTGCAACCAAAGCTTGCCCGGCCATAGGAATGCCAATTGCAAACTGCGTTTGGCCCGTAATCTGATGAAGCAAAGCCTGATAGGAGGATAATAGAAGCATAAAAGGACTGCTTTTGGCCACAGCCGCAGCTTTCCTAACCTTTTTTAGCCATAACTCATCAGTAATATGGGTCAATCGCTTTCCTACACTTGCTGTTTCAGGAGCCATCATTTGCTGTCTTGGCAATGCCAGTTCCTGGTCAGATCCGTATAAGTACGCTTTCCAGAACTGAGCGGCATCCTCCAACTTGATCTTTCTCATAACGTTTTCCTTGTACAGGGTGTATTCTCCATACCCCATAACCTCGCCTAACTTGGCCTGTGTGCCAGTACGCAGTTCGTTATAAATCTCGATCAACTCTTCGCAGAAAAGAGACATGGACCACCCATCGGCAACGTAATGATGAAATACAATAAGCAGCTTTGCTTCGTTATGCACAGTATCCTGCTCAAGCCATACGACCCGATATAATGGCCCTTGTATGTAATCAAACTCTTTGTTCGTCAGATCAGAGATGAGCTCGGACTCCGTGTCGGGAGTTGTACGTATAACCGAAACAGCACTCTTCATCTTTTCATTCAGAACCAGCCCGGACATATCTTCAGCAAAGGTATACCGAAGAGCCTCGTGTCTTGATGCAACTTTTGCGGCAGCCTTTTGCAGATCCGTAATGTCAAGGCGGCCCGAGATTTGCAGCAATATTCGTTGATGGAATGCACTCGTTCCCTGTTGCATTAGATCGGAAGCGATCATTTTCTGTTGTTCCACAGTCAGCTCAATCGTCTTTTTTTTTAGATCCTGCTCCGAAGGCCTATCTTGTTTGGCGAAGAAGATATGTTTCATTGCCAAGCAGGTCTCCTTTACAGCCGTGATAATCCGATCCATATCGGCATCCGTATGACTAACCGAGAGAAAACAGTTTCGCCCCTCCCAAATGTAGATTCCCTGATCCAGAAGATGATAATAGAACATTTCCATATTTCCCTTAAGTACAAACCGGAACAGCGATCCGCAATACACAATCTGGGCAGGGACTTGATGCTCCGCGAAAAATGCATTGAGTTCCTCCGCCAGATAGCGCGTCCGTTGATTAATTAACGGATAGATGGTGTCTGCTTCATCTCTAATCTTCATGAGAACTGCCTTGGCGGCAGCCATCGCTAACGGATGGTGACAGAAAGTTCCACCAGCAAAGGTACGTTTGTCCTCATAGGGTGGCAAAGAGTCATCCCCATAATTCCATACACCGCCATCGATGCAATTCATAACGTCCTGCTTGCCAGCCACAATTCCAATCGGCATACCTCCACCGACAATCTTTCCATAGGTGACCAGGTCAGCCTGCACTCCGAAATACGCCTGTGCTCCGCCCTTACCTAATCGGAAACCAAGAATCATCTCATCAAAAATAAGCTTGATATCCAGCTGTTGCGTCAGTTCCCGCAGTTGATGCAGGAATTGTCTCGGCTGTACATCCGGTCTGCGACTTTGAACCGGTTCTACCATTACCGCTGCGATATCCCCCGCATGCTTCGATATAAAATCGAGTGCTGCCGGATCGTCATAATCCAGAATAAACAGATCATCTACGTAATGTTGCAGGATACCGCCAGCAATAGGCGATACAGCTTCAGGCTCGCGGTTCATGGGATGCATACCCAAAACTCCGTCAAACGTCCCATGGTATGCCCCCGAGAAGATAACGATCTTCTTGCGACCTGTCGCTGCACGGGCAAGACGCATCGCGACCATAACCGCCTCTGTACCCGAGTTGAAGAAGGACACCCGCTCCACACCAGTCATCTCAGAGATATATGCCGCTACTTCACCAGACAGTTCAGTGATTAAACTTAAAGGAAATCCCTTCTCCATCTCTGCATGAATGGCTTCCTTGATGAATTCCGCGTTGTGCCCAAACAGGCTGACTCCAAAGTCCATGGTTAGGTCAATGTAATCATTTCCGTCCAGATCCGTGATATGTGCGCCTTCACTGTGGCTGAATACCAACTGATACACCATTTCTTTGATGCCTGGGCGAAACCCGGAAATATTTCGCCAATCCGCATAGGGCAATCGATAACGGGAGGCAAATTCTTTTGATCGTTTCGTTTTGGCTGTGTATCTCTCCATCAGCTCAAGGATGTGTTTCTGCTGCTGCTCATCCACTTGTTTAGAGGTCATTTCAAGACGTTTGTAAGCTATGTAGGGCTGAACGTCCGTTGAATTCCCTTTTAACAGCGTTTGAACAGGGGAGTCAGCAATTCTTGAATCTCGTACCGGAATACCCTCAGGTTGAACTGAATACGTATCATCCTTCTGTTTCTCGGGAAGTTTGGGAGCTGTTGGTGGAGAGGTATAGGATGAAGTCGCAGCGATCTGATTGCCGGACAACAGCAAAATTTGGTTGTTCATAATTTGCAATTGCTGAGCAAAAAGCTGGGCAATTCCGGCATCTGACTCTTTCAGCAAATTGAATGCTTCCGGTTCAATGGCCCCCAACTCACTTCGGGACTGATTGTATTCGTTCACAATGTAAGCAGCACTTTCCTCAATTTTTTCCACGATTGCCTCTTCCAGATGCTGTGCAACCTGTCCAGTGAAATACTCAGGAGTCAATAAGGGATACAAGTAGTCGGCGATATCAGCGACAGAAGTCAGCTGTTCAAAGAACAGGGTTAACGGAATCTCAACATTAAATTCTTCACGGATATAACCATTCACATCTGTCAGTATGATGGAGTCCGCACCCAATTCAATCAGATTCTCATCCGGGTTAATCGCCTGTACGTCCATTCTTGCTGTCGTTGCAATCAATTGCGTCAGTCTCTCCAACACCATCTCATAATTCCTGGAATCCATTCCTTCACCCCATACTCAGTTGGTATATTGATGTACACTCAAAAACTCCGGCCAGCAGCGATTCGACTGAAACCTATAGGTTGGAAGGCTGATTCTTTGCACATCTCCCTGCTTGAACCATTCCTCCCACTCCGGCGCTGCCCCTCTGACATAAAGTGAACATATTCTTTTTAACAGGACGAGTCGTTGTTCCTTGCTGGAAACCGGATTCCAGCATTCTTGAATACAGTCCCGCATAGCTTGGTCCAATGAATCCTTCTCATCTGCCGTCCATTCTCCCCAACGATTCTTATTGCGTAATCCGGACACCACTTTCGATATTCCGATGAAAATATGCTGCTCGGTATCGTTAGCCCAATGGAACTGGCCGAGCTTGTGGATCAGATCGCCGGTGCTCTGTACCAGGATCGCTAGCCGATATGCATAATGCCCTCTTCCGACAGAGTTCGTATAACAGATATCTGATATTGGGGTTGACGGGTTGAGGACCAGATATTCATGATACGACTGAACCGCTTGATACAACTCTGCTCGGCTTGTCGCAGATAGAACAAATGGATAGAACGGTTCCGTATGACCTGAACGTTCTTCCGCCACATATTCTTCCAGAATGGAATGAACATTGGTTCCGGAAAATCCAAAATTACTGACGCCGCATCGTCTCGGCAGTCGTTCTGTCTCCCACGGCTGATAGTGCAGATTCACCTTGAACGGAGATTGGGCAAACGGAATTTTGGGATTAAGTGCAGTCACATTGACCGTTGCAGGCATCATTTTGCTTTTTAGCATCAAGGCGCATTTGACCACACTGACTAATCCGGACGCGGCATAGAGATGTCCAATGTTTGACTTCACAGACCCGATGGCACAAAATTGCCCTTCATTCTGGGCTGTATCAAAAGCTTTAGTTAAAGCTCTGATCTCAATCGGGTCACCCAGACTTGTTCCGGTTCCATGCGCTTCAATGTATGAAATATCATCAGCCTGTACGCTTGCTTTCTGCAAAGCGTGTGTGACCAATTCGGCCTGTGCCTCCGGATTTGGAGCAGACAAGCCCACCGAATTCCCATCCTGATTGGAATGAATCGAGCGGATGATGCAATAGATCTGATCTTTATCCCGAATTGCCTGATCGTAAGGCTTGACCAGAATGGATACAACCCCTTCGCCCTCACCAGTACCATCGGCATCTTCTGCAAAAGGACGTGTATGTCCATCCGATGATTCAATTCCCACATCCTCATGATCGATCACAGGTAGTACTTTAAGCTGAACCCCACCAACGATGGCTTGCTCACAATCCCCGTTACTTATCCCCTGGCAAGCGAGATTCAAGGCGGACATGGAGGAAGAACAGGCACTGTCGACCAGTATGCTGGGCCCTTTAAAATCCATGAAATAGGACATTCTTCCACTAATGTTGGCCGCAAGTGCTCCGGTAGCCGTCTGTTTATCACTGGAATGACGCAACATGTCCTGGTACTGCCTACCATCCAGATCGGAGATATACCCGACATATACACCTGTTCTGGTGGATCGAAGACTGTCTCCTCCATAACCTGCATCTTCAAGAGAGGTATAGGCCGTCTGCATAAAAAGACGTTGCGAGGGTGACATGGCGATGGCTTCACGCTTCATGATTCGGAAAAACTCATGATCAAACTTGTCGATCTCATGCAAGTATCCTCCGTCTCGAACAGAGTAAGGAGCCGACTCGCCTTTCTCAACAAGATATTCATCGACATCCTTCTTTCTTGAGGACGACAACGGCCCGACACTTTCGACATCACCGCACAGATTAGCCCAAAATTGATGAATATTGCTTGCCCCCGGTAAATGAGCGGCTATACCGATAATCGCAAAATGCATAGTCTGATTGGGTATACTTTCTGTCTTCACTCCACCAGCAGACACAGGAAGCAGGTCCTTCTTCTTGTCTACAGTTGAAAGTCCGCATATATGGGCAGCCAGTTTGCTAACGCTTGAGTATGTAAACATATCTTCGATTTGAATTCGAGCCGGATACTGTTCCTCTACCTGTGCGGCAATCTGATTCAGCAACAAAGAATGAATTCCATGTTCAAAAAAGTTATCATGCAAGCCCAAATTCCATTCAGGTGCCACTTCATGGCATATTTTCAAAATATGCAGTTCTGTCTCGTCTCGCTGATAATGAATCAATTCTGGGTGTTTACCCGGCTGCAAAACTTCAGTCGGATCAGAAGATTGGCGCAGCTCCAGTTCAAGTTGGCGGAGATGTTCCAACACCTCGGTGTACTCCCGCTGTTCAAACTTCTGGATTAAAACATATCTCATCAATTTACCGCTTGAAGTTTTTGGAATCTGCTGGACGGGAATGATGTAATCGAGCGCCAGGCCAAGGCTCCGGGAGAATTGTTCCCTCAATGCCCGTACAGTAGGGATGAATTTCAACATATCCCCCTTATGAACGACGAATACAGCGAGTTTTTCCTGATTCAGGTCATCTCGTACCGCACAGGCAGCCACCTTATTCAAGGTAACTTGTTTCACTTCACTGGCTACGCGCTCCAGATCATTTGAAAAGTAATTCTGGCCGTTAATGATGACTACATCCTGCATTCGCCCCACGACAACCAGGCGTCCATGATGCATAAATCCGATATCACCCGTTCTGAACCAGCCATCCGTGGTAAAGCTTTTTGCACTCGCCAGTTCATTATTGTAGTATCCTTTTGTTACATTCCCGCCTCTGATCTGGATCAAACCCAGTGTATCCTCTTCCACAGTCTGATCCGTCTCATCCGTTAATCTGAATTCGCAATGTTTCACAGCATAGCCTTCATCCACATAACAAGCTGCCTGTTCCTGCTTTTCATCAGTCAGATAGGCAATTTTTTGCCCCACTACCAACTGATGTCGGTCCACAATAATCCGGTGAATATCCTGTTCATGTAATCCGGGAAAAGCAATAGCCAGAGAAGCCTCAGCCATGCCATAGACCGGAAACATGACGTTGGGCTTCATACCATACTTCGCCGTGGCTGTCAGGAATTCATCACATATTTGAACGGAGATTGGTTCCGCGCCATTGAAGATCAACCGCACCGAAGAAAAATCAAACACCTTATTTTTGTTCCTTTCCATGGCCATAAGTGAATACTTGAGACCAAAGTTGGGAGAGGTCAGAATCGTTGCCTTGTGTTCCGTAACTTTGTCCAGCCAAAGAGCAGGTCGCATAATAAATAGCCGGGTTTCCATGCTGCACTGCGTCATATTGGCCGCAGTTACAGCCAAGTGGCATCCGATTAATCCCATGTCATGGGTTAGCGGCATCCAGGATACAATGACATCCTCCGGGACAAGTGCAGCTCCCTCAATAATGGCATCGATGTTGGTTAGGAGGTTTCGATGCGTGAGAACCACGCCTTTTGGCAACCCAGTTGAACCGGAGGAAAATTGTATGAATACCGTATCATCCGGTTGGGAGACATGAATGCACCCATCGTTACCGCAGTACCCGAAGGCTTCATCAATATCCAGCTTCCTGCTGATGAGCCCTGACACTCCTTGACCGATGTCTTCACTAAATGAGATAAGCTTGTCGAGACCATTCTGCTTTCCTATAATTGCAGCCTTGTTCAGCACACCCAGGATGCTGCACACCTTGCGCATATTCTCCTCCTTGCCTTCGGCAGCAAGAGGAACAGGAATGATCCCTCCCAGAACGCAAGCCCAGAACATATGTATGAATTCCATATTATCTTCCAATTGGAACACGAGCGGATCGCCCGGCTTCATATGATGGCTCTGCAGATATCCAAGCAATGTTATTGAACGCCTATAGATGTCTTGATAAGAATGATAGATTTGTTCGGATCGGTTTCTGACAAAATAAATACCTCTGGACTGTTCGTCCTTCTTCTCCACAAACAGTTCCGTCAACGTAACCGCACTCAGCTTGAACAGACTTTCCATAGTTTTCACTCCCTGTTAGCAGACTACACTGACCAGATTCTCCAACATCACTTGTTCCAGAATCCGAAGACCCTCCTGCAAATTTTCCTGTTTAATCGTTAACGGCGGCTGAATTTTGATGACCGAATTATTTCTTCCAGCACTTTCGATAATCAACCCTGCTTGAAAACATCCCTTAATAATCCGCTCAACCTGATCGCTTCCTCCCACCTTCGACAGATCAATTCCCCAGATCATGCCAAGGCCGCGAATTTCAATCTGCTCATGAATGACAGCAATGTTCTTTCTCAGCGTCTGCTCAATCATCCCCTCATGCTTCCGAACAAGATCGTCCATATGTATGTCTTCCCTGAATTGAAGAGCAGCCTTAGCCGTTACAAATGCCAACTGATTGCCGCGGAATGTACCGTTATGCTCGCCCGCTCCCCAAATGTCCAATTCCGGTTTCAGAAGAAGCATCGACATGGGCAGACCGTAACCGCTAATAGATTTGGATAATGCCACAATGTCCGGGACGATGCCTGCTCTCTCAAAGGAGAAGAAATTGCCTGTTCGTCCGCATCCAACCTGAATGTCATCACATATCAGGAGAATATCATGTGCTCGGCAAAGCTGTTCCAGCCGTTTAAGCCAAAGTGGTGATGCTGGAACCACACCGCCCTCTGCCTGCACCGTTTCAAGAATTATCGCGGCGGGTTGATCAATGCCTGAATGATCATCGTTCAGAATACGTTCGATGTATTCAATCGTATCGAAATTGTCCATCCATCCGTCAGAATAAGGCATAAATGTCACATTTTGCAGCGGCAAGCCCGCCCCTTTGCGGCTTCCGGCATCACTTGTAGCCGCCAAGCTGCCTATAGACATACCGTGGTAAGCTCCCATAAAGGAAAACACATTCGTTCGTCCTTTAACCTTTCTTGCTAGTTTGAGAGCGGCTTCTACTGCATTGGTCCCCGTAGACCCGCAAAATTGCAGTTTGTAGTCCAAACCTCGGGGTTCCAGTATGCTGCTGACAAATTGGTCAATAAACATTCTTTTGGCTTCCGTATACATATCTAAACCATGTGTTAAGCCGTCCTTTTCGATATAGTCCAACAGAGCGGCTTTAATATAGTCATTATTGTGTCCGTAGTTGAGCGCACCCGCGCCTGCAAAGAAATCAATGTAAGCCTTACCGGATTCCGCATAAATTCTGTCATTTTTCGCTTTCGCGAAAACATCTTCAAACACTCTGCAATACGAACGAACATTGGACTCATGCTTTTCAAAAGTCAGCATAATGATTAGTTCCCCCAGCGATCAGATTAGTTATGGAGTACATCAGAATTTGATTGATTTCGTTCACAATCTCCGCCGTATGTTCGTTGACAAAGAAATGGGAACCCTGAAATGAATGATAGGAACAGGGTAAAAAGGCATAGTTTTGCCACTCCAGCATATCGCTGCCGGGTATATCTGATTCACTATTAAAAAGGCTGACCTGACTCCTAAACACCGGAGCCTCTCCTTCATGACGATATTCCTCTACAGCCCGAATATCATTGCGGAGAAGATCAAATACAAAATCCGAGAACTCCCGATCGTGGACTAACGCTACTGGGATGCCACCCATCTCATACATTTTGGCACGAAAACGGACTGAGTCCAGCAGATGGAGACCTTTCGATTGATACAAGTGCGGGGGTCTCATCCCGGACAAAATGACATGTTTGGGCAACCGCCGTTTTGTTTGTATTAATTTCACATATACCTCTAGCAGAACAAGTGCCCCCATGCTGTGCCCAAAGATGCAATAGTCATCGGAATCATCGATCTGCCTCACTACATCTTCGGCCATCTGATGAATGGTAGAGCATGGAAGGCTTCGATTCTGTGTGCTACGTCCAGGCAATTCAATTGCAATGAGTTCGATTGCCGGGTTAAGATATTTCTTCCATTTCAAATATGTAAAGGAAAATCCGCCCGCGTAAGGGATGGTATACAGTTTCATGCTCCAGCCTCCCGGCTTGTAGTCGGCATAAAGGCAACAAGTTGGGATCTCTCATCTGTAGATTCATAGCTGAAAGTGTGCAGATGTGGCTCGTTTTTTTGCAGAATCCTTGTCAGGATCCGACCACTTCCGAGTTCAATCAAGGTATTAATATTTTGCTTTTGGATGGATTGGATACTTTGATGCCACCGTACAGGCATACAAAGCTGTAAGAGTAAATTGTCGATGATGGAGTACTTGGTGTAGGGTTGTGCTGATACGTTGGAGATGACGGGAACCTGAGGTGATGCAATGGAGCATTGTCTTAACTGAGCATGTAATTCTCTGACAGCATCCTGCATAAGTGGTGTGTGGTATGGGGCATTGCCGATAAGACGCTTGCAGTAAGCACCTCGTCGGACAGCCTGCATTTCAACAGTGGCAATATCGTGTTGTTTGCCCGCAATGGCGACTTGATTGGGAGAGTTATAACAGCTGATCCATACAGAGCCTCCCTTCGCTCTAATATTCCTGCATAATTCTTCGCTGATCACATGGCTGATTCCGTTCACTACACTCATCACAGCATCCTGCTCCTGCATGACTTGCACTGCCAGTTTGGAGCGAAAAGCAACCAAAGGCAGCACTTCCTCAAATGCGATTGCACCTGAACAGGTAAGGGCAGCATATTCTCCTAAACTGTGCCCTGCCAAGACTGAAGGGTAGTATCCGTATTTCTCCTGCATGTGTCTATAACATGAGAGACTGGCTGTGACGATAAGAGGAGCGTTAATTGTTATATCCGTTAGTTGTTGTTTGGGGTCATAAAAACAAATATCGGCTACATCGTAACCGAGCACGTCGGAAGCTTCTTCGAATGTTCGCCTGACCGTGGAACTTTCGTCGTACAGAGCCTGTAACATGCCTTTTCGCTGGGAAGACTGCCCCGGGAAAATAAATGCACACTTGTTCATGCTTTCACCTCTCGTCACAAATGGATGAATTCTTTCCTAAACGATGGCTGACGGCAACTAACAATTCGTATAAATATCGAGTTAACACGAATCTTGGAAAATAAATGGGAAAATAGAATCACATAAATGTAAAACTAGTATTTTATTCATGTAAAATACCTCTACTTTTATGTAAACTTTTACTTTAAAATCATATAATTCAATATAGTACATACAATTACAATTCAAAACTTAGTAAAATAGTACCAATACAAATATATTTAGTCAATATTTCAATTCAATTTCTTATTCTTTGATTCCTCTATTATTATGGTGAAAAATGACATAAAATAAGGAAGAAACTAGAATCTCTAAAATTCTTGCATTCTGGCATCTTATACATGGAGCGATCACAATGAACTCTAAACGCAAAGTCCTCATCATCGAGGATGAACATGATATTTCTCGCATTTTGCGAGACTACCTGATCAAAAATGATTATGACGCTGCCGTCGCTGCCACCGGACAGGATGGCCTTCAGATCATGGAGCTTATTCATCCGGATTACATCATTCTCGATATTATGCTTCCGGATATGGACGGCATCGATGTATGCCGCGAGATTCGGCGTCGGAACAACATTCCCATCCTCATCCTGAGTGCAAGAGGAAGTGACACGGACAAAGTGCTTGGACTTGGCTTCGGTGCAGATGACTATATGACCAAGCCCTTCTCACTCAGTGAGTTGCTCGCCCGGATCCATGCGCATTTCAGAAGATATGACAGCCTTGGTTCGGAACGTGCTCCCTCTGATTCGCTGCGTCTGGGTGATCTCGAAATTGACAAAAAAGCATACAAAGTTACGTTAAAGGGCTTCGAGGTCTCTCTCTCTGCGAAGGAATTTGAACTTCTGCATTATCTGGCCAGCAACAAAAATCAGGTTTTCTCAAAATCCCAATTGCTAGATGCCATTTGGGGCTATGCTGCTTATGGAGACGAAA
The DNA here is from genome assembly GCF_024159265.1 of Paenibacillus sp. 1781tsa1. NCBI lineage: Bacteria > Bacillati > Bacillota > Bacilli > Caryophanales > Paenibacillaceae > Paenibacillus > Paenibacillus sp. 1781tsa1. Next base: position 6,134,891 of record NZ_JAMYWY010000001.1, read on the forward strand.
ATACGGTAACGGTGTATATACGCAGACTGCGGGAAAAAATCGAGGAAGACCCCTCTCATCCCACGTTACTAAGAACCGTCTGGGGGGTCGGATACAAATTCAATCACGAATAAAGCTAGAATGGAGACTACTTCATGTCACTTCACACCTGGTCCACACGTTGGCTGAAGACATCCTTGACGCTTCTCATAATGGTCATGATCTGCAGCGTTGTTTTGTTTCTCGATCTGCTTGCCGGCCGAACTGCAGATGAATCCAACCCAACCATCAATCAGGTTCGGCTCAAGGTTAACCCGCTTCTGCTTGAACTGGAGCAAAACCGCCATAGGCTGCGTGATCCGGTGATTCGGGACAAACTGCGTTCTGCAGCCATTGATAAGAACATTCAATTTTCCTATGTCGGACTGGATGGGGTGATTTTGCTGTCCTCCGCTTCTTCGTCCGAAGGCACCCAAGTGAACCTTAGATCTGCCCTTCATTATAATCTGAAAGATGCATTGCAGCTCGCAGATGGAGATGATTCACTGGGCATTGCATTTCCCATAATGGATGGCCCGGGTGGCAGCCAGATCGGAAACGCCATTTTTACCGTACCCAAATCACTTGTTTTTGCTCAGCAGCCTGTCACTTTTCCGTTATTCATCCTGGGCAGCCTGATCATCATATCCCTCATGCTGATGCTTCTTCTGATCATCATGACTCGCAGGGTCAGAGAACGTATGCTTACTCCTGTTAACCAATTGAAACAGCATGCCGAATTGATACTCAAAGGACAATATGATGAACAGATTCAATATAACCGTAACGACGAGATGGGCGGCCTTTACGCTATGCTTGACTTGATGCGGACGGAGATCATGCATTTGAGTGAACAGCGCATACGGCAGGAGAAAGCCCAAAAAGAACTCATCACCAACATATCTCATGAACTCAAAACCCCAATCACAACGGTAAAAGCATACATAGAAGCCATATCGGAAGGGCTTTGCGCGGATGAGGAAACACTGATGGAATACATGGAAATTATGCGAACTCATACAGATAAAACGGCACGGCTCGTTGAAGATTTGCTGGTTCATGCGCTTCAGGAGCTTGGGCAGATTTCGGTTGAGCCCCGAGAGGTATACAGTCGTGCCGTATTTGAAAACATGCTCAGGCCCATTAGACATATCGTAAGAATCAATGGACTGACATACGAAGAGTCCGAAGTTATTCCAAATGTGCTCATACGAATGGATCCTGTACGTATCGAACAGGTTGTCTCCAATCTCGTATCCAACGCGCTTAAACACACCGCTCCCGGGGATTACATTCGCATTCGTGCAGAACTGGATTCGGGACAATTCAAGCTTACGATCGCCGATTCCGGTCAAGGCATACGTGCTCAGGATATGCCTTTTGTGTTTGAACGATATTTCCGGGGAAGCTCATCCTTGTCTTCCGGTATACATGAAGGAACGGGACTTGGCCTCTCCATCTGCAAAAGCATCATTGAAGCACATGGAGGGCAGATCAGTTTTTCCAGCAAGGTAGGTCAGGGCACCCTCTTTCAGTTCAGCCTGCCCATATGTTAAGTCGCACTCTCTCACGTCATTTTATGGGAACCTTCCTGTTTTCGGATATATCCGGAATGGTGTAATACTTTATTCATAATTTGATAATTCTTCCTCAACATCCTCCCTTTAATATGAATGGTATACTGCAACGAGGAGTGATCCACTTGACCAGAACATCTATCATTCGTGCTCAAAACTTATGCAAGACATACAATACCGGAAGTGAACAGTATCACGCTATTCGTAATGTCGATCTTGATATCTATGAAGGAGACTTCACAGTGATCATGGGTAATTCCGGTTCAGGCAAATCCACACTTTTATATTTGCTTAGCGGACTCGATCACGTGACAGCTGGAGAGGTTTATTTTCAGGATCAACGCATTGATGCCTACGGTGAGCGGGAGATGTCTGATTTCCGCACCCGCCGAATTGGCTACATCTATCAAAGCATCAACCTTGTTCCGGACCTTTCCATTCAGGATAATATTGCTCTTCCAGGATATATTGCTGGGAACAAAAAAAATGAAGTAAAAGCTCGAGCAGCCCATCTTATGAAGGCTATGGACATCGACAGTCAGAACAATCGCCTGCCCTCCCAAACTTCCGGGGGACAGCAGCAGCGGGCGGCTATTGCACGCGCACTCATCAATTCACCGGATATTATATTTGCCGACGAACCTACCGGAAGTTTGAACTATGATCATGGGAAAGCGGTGCTGGACATCCTCACAGATATTAACCGGAAAGGACAATCGGTGGTCATGGTGACACATGACATCAAGGCCGCTTGCCGGGCCGACCGCCTGATCTTTGTCCGAGATGGTAAAGTCGGAGGTATTCTCGAGTTCGATAAATATGACGAAACCCAGATTCAGAATCGGGAATCCATGGTCTTCGCCTTTGTGTCGGGGAAGGAGTAACCTATGGCCGCCATTCTAAAGCTGAGTTTCTCTTATCTGAGTAAAAATAAAATTCAAAACCTGTTCATCACCCTGCTCATTCTGCTGTCTACACTTCTGGTGTCCACATCTGTCATCATTCTGGCCAATACGGGTAACCAGTTCGAGGAGATGCATAGTCGGACCAACGGGTCCCATCAGATCTTGACGTTCGACAAAGGACTGAATGATCCCCAAACTGTGCATGACTGGTGGGCTGCCCAGAACGGTGTTCAAGTCTCACCTTTACTTACTTACCGCACCTTGTCGGGTATCACTTTTGGGGGCACTGACATCCCTAACCTTTATCTATACATGATGAATACCCCGCCTCCTCCGTGGAGTGTAGATGAACTTGTATTTGCAAGTGGTACACAACATTCGGCTCCTGAACAAGGAAGCGTATGGATCCCAACCTCCATGGCGAATGGCTATAACATCGCTGTCGGTGATACCATTCAATTCAAAACCGGATCAACCACACTTGACCTCGCAGTCTCAGCTATTGTTGTGGATGTTCCTTATGGAGCACCGTTCACTAATACGGCAAGAATTTGGATGAACAGTACGGATTACCAAAATGATTTAAGTACGCTTGCAGGAAAAGATATTCACATGATGGGCATCCATTTTGATGATTACAGTACGAACTCCAGCTACTGGGATCGTTATACAAGGGAGACGGGTGCCCCATTTCTGGAAACCAAAATGGAATTTGAAAGTATCTCATCCTTTTATTTGATCATCAATCAGATCGTCGGGTTCATTATGATATTCTTAGGGGCCGTCATGATGATTATTGCCCTCATTACGATTGGCTTCACCATATCCGATGCCATTCTGGCCAACTACAAAACGATAGGTATCCTTAAATCGCTGGGACTCACTTCCCGGGGCACCATTGGTACCTACGTCATTCAATATGCCCTGCTGTCTATCATCGCCGTTCTTCCCGGGCTGGTACTGAGCGTATTCGTCTCCAAATTCATCATCAACATCTCCGTATCGTCCCTGCGGACTGGCCAGGGTGATCTTCCAATTGAGGGCATTGGAGCTGCTATTGTTGTAGGGCTACTGTTACTCGTCTTGGTTATTGCATTCGTCGTGTTATACGCCAGAAAAGCTCGCACGATCGAGCCTGTTCAGGCCATTCGGTACGGTATGTCGGAGAGCGACAATGTACGCATGGCGCGACGAATGAATTCACCTCTCGCAAACCGGGCCTTGTTTGGACGATTGCCCGTATCTTTTGTCATCGGCATACGCAATCTGATCAAAAACAGCAAAAGCTCGGTTCTGATGTTATTGCTAACAACGATGGCTGCTTCCGTACTTGTCCTCGGGTATGTTGTACTGACCAGCATTACCGGAATCTATCAGACGGCGGCCAAATGGGGTTATGACAATGCTAACATTGCCGCAGTCGTTGTAAACAAAGCTACGTTTCCGAGAGCAGAGCTGCAGAACGTATTGGAAGAAGATCCTCGCATCAAAAATGTGGGCTGGCAAGGGAACATCACCGGAGTTATCCTTCCAGATGATTCAACCGACGTGGCCAGCCAATCTACCAGTCTTTATCTAAGAGTACTGGATGGAAGCTATCAAGATCTTGGTTTTGAGACGTTGAGAGGAAACAATCCGGAACGCGAAAATGAAATTTCAATCGGGGTTAGTGTTGCCAAGATGTTAAACAAGGATATGGGAGATCTCATTGATCTCTACATTGAAGGAGAGAAACGCACGTTCATGATCTCGGGCATCTATCAGGCCATCTCCGACATGTCGGTATCCGGAAGAATCACAGCTCAAGCGCTTCGAAGCGTGAATCCGAATTACGGAGATGTAGATGTCGCGTTTATCAATGTCAACGATCCTTCTCAGGCGGGAGCCATTGCTAACCAATTGAATGAACAGTTCAAAGACTCTGCTTCCATCGTCACGCAAAAAACGCTGCTGGATTCCGTTTATGCAGAAGCTGCAAGCATTCTTGTGTACCCCATGGCTCTAATTGGTCTGCTGTTCATTTTGGTTACATTTATCATTATCTTCAGCACCTGCCGGATCAGTATTCGCAAAGAGAGCAAGACGTATGGCATATATAAGTCGATAGGAATGACATCTGGAAAAATCCGTTTCTCCATTGCTACTGGAGTAGCTGCTTTAGCTCTGATTGGTTCAATGCTTGGAGTCATTGTAGGCGTATACCTTCTCCCCCTGTTACTTGAAAAAGTCCTATCGGGATACGGTATCGTACAGATTCCTCTTATTTTGAACTGGGGAGGCATTATACTCTTTGCTTGTCTGAGTATTATTGCCGCAGCTCTAGGATCGTGGGTATCGTCCAAGGTGATTCGCCAGGCATCGCCGCGTATTCTTGTCGTCGAATAACATGTAGAAAGAAGGAGTACTCATGCATAGCGTATACAAAAAGCTTCTGGTCGCCGCTCTAGGCTCCGTTGGCTTACTTGCGGCCTGTACGAATAATCCTCTCAACTCCTCATCAGAGAGCGGAAATGCCCAGGGCGCCGAGTCCCAATGGATGAAGCTGATTAGCAATAATGCTATAGATAAGGAACTTGATCAAGTCAGCGAGAAATCCGCATCCAGTCTCTTGGTTGTTGATCATCCTGTAGGTAATATCGAGGTGCGGAGCAGTGAAGATGGTGAACTTCAAGTCCGTACGTACATTCAGGCTTTGAATAATCGTACCGGTGAATCCACATTGGAGGAACTGGCTCAAAATGCCGAAGTCTCCTTAACGACCAAAGGGAAAACAACCACCGTAGAGATCCACCCCAAGGATAAGGCGGGAACCGATCTTTGGTCATGGGCCGACAAAAATATAGGAAATTCCCATTTCATCGTAAACTATGTGATTGAGGCTCCCGCCAATATCGTTGAATATGAGATCTCTACAGAAGTTGGCAATATTTCACTTGCAGGTTTAACAGGAAGCTATAAGCTTGCCAATAATACAGGCTCCATTGATCTTAAGAACATTCAAGCCCAAGGCAAATCCAGCATCAAATCCGATGCAGGTACCATCCGTCTTGATCTGAATCAGCTGCATGATGGAAGCCAGCTCAAAGCTTCAACTGAGTTGGGTACTATCACTGCCCTGCTGCCTTCCAATCTGGCTTACACACTAAAAGCGGAAACGGATCTGGGCAAGGTCTCGGGTGCTTCAAAGGGAAAGAGTGATATCAATGGCGGTGGACCTCTGCTTTCCCTGAGCACATCTGTAGGAACCATTAAGGTAGAGAATAAGTAAATATTAAAAGAAGTATCCAAAAAGCCCTTTCGTATCCTTTATAAGATACGAAAGGGCTTTTCCATGCAGTTCTGGCTCGGCTGGATATACTTTAACCCCGCCACTTCTTCGCAAGCTCTCCAATCTGATGTGGAGTCGTGCGGCAGCAGCCGCCAATAATTTTTGCCCCCGCAGCAACCCACTGTTCCGAAGCATCACTCATACTGCCACATGTACCCTGTCCACTCCACGTCTTCGTTGCTGCATCGTATACTTCTCCCGAGTTAGGATACACAATAACAGGTTTATCGCTGGTACGGCTGAGAATACTCACTGCTTCCGTCACCACTTCCATGGGAGCACAGTTCAGGCCAATTGCAGCAATCTGCGGCTCGGAACCAAACAATTGTGCACATGTTTCAATCGGCGTGCCCTCACTGATTGCCGTCCCATCTTTCAAGGAGAAAGATAGCCAGGCATACGCATGAGGAAACTCCTTTAGCAAATCAATCAGCACCTGTGCTTCCTGCAAGGATGGAATGGTCTCAAAAGCCAGAATATCAGCACCCGCTTCAAGCAATGCGGCCATCCGCGGACGATGGAATGCAGTCAAAGTCTCATCTGACACACCGTAGTGACCAATATACTCCGATCCATCAGCTAGATAAGCGCCGTAGGGTCCAACGGATGCAGCAACCATCGGTCGTGGCCGAGCTAAGACCACTGTCTCTAGGACATCAGACGTTTGTTGTGCCGTTCCGAGGACCAGATTGCCCTCCAGTTTGGCTTCCGTATTATTTACTCCGCCTTCCTGCACTTCTGCCCATACGTCATCTCTCGCCTGTACAGCCAGCTCCACCGTCTTGCGAATCAGGTCCAACGCTTCTTGCTCACCGATTCCTCTCTTGCGGAAGCCATCTACCGTGGCTTGATAACTGGATGTAATCGCACAGTCGGCTCCTGCCCTGAAATAATCCGCATGGACCTGAACAATAACATCCGGATTCTCAAGCAACACAAGAGCCGACCATAATGGATCATCCAGATCACATCCATGCTGTTCGAGTTCTGTTGCCAGCGCTCCATCCAGAATCATGACCGGATGTTCACGCAGGATCTGTTCTATGGGGTTAGTCTGTTGTGTTTGCGTCATCTACTTGTCCTCTTTTCTTATTCACACGTTCTGTTAGATAATAGGCTGCGTAACATACTACGATAAATGGAACCCCACAATACAGCGCAATTCGCTGTGTTGGGTCGAAGGCAATACCTATGCATGAAGCCAGGCATAATATAAATGAAACAATCGGTACCACTGGATACAGTGGTGTGCGGTAGACCAGATTTTTGACGGCATGTCCTTCCCGGATATACTGTCTGCGGAACAAGTACTGGGAAGCGCTGATGCTCATCCATACGGCAACAACAGCCAGACCTGAGATGGAGACCAGCGTAATATACACTGTACCAGGTGCAATGATGCTGGACAGCAAAGCCAAGGCACCACCCACCATACTGATCAGAAGTGCATTCAGCGGCACCCCGCGCTTGGTCAGTTTGGCAAACCAAGGGGAGATTGTCTTTTTATCTGCCAGAGACCAGAGCATTCGTGACGAAGCATACAGACCTGAATTCGCAGCAGAGAGAATCGCCGTCAGAATAACAAAGTTCATAATGTCTGCTGCATAGGGTACACCCACCCGCTCCATTACCGCTACAAACGGACTTTCCAGTACACTGGCATCCGACATGGGCAGCAAAGCCGACAAGATAATAATCGTTCCGATGAAAAAAATGACCAACCGCCACAGCGTGGTATGAATAGCTTTGGGAATTGTCTTTTCCGGATTCTCCGTTTCTCCAGCGGCAATACCGATTAACTCGGTGCCTGAGAATGCAAAGTTAACAGCAAGCATGGTCATCAATATCGCTGTAGCCCCATGAGGGAACCACCCGGATGCTGTAATATTGGAAAGGAATGGAGCCGGTTCAGAATCCGCCATGGGGATGAACCCAAACATGGCTGCACCACCAATAATAATGAAGACTACGATGGTAACTACTTTCACAGAAGAGAACCAGAACTCGGATTCTGCAAATAATTTTACCGTTAAAGCATTGAACAAAAAGATCATCAGTGCAAAAAGCGCGCTCCATATCCATACGTTTACCGATGGGAACCAGCGCTGCATCAACAGACCGGCGGCTGTGAATTCGGAGCCAAGCGCAACAGTCCAGGTTAACCAGTACAACCAAGCCACCGTGTAACCTGTTGCTGGTCCGATATATTTAGCTGCATAACTATGAAATGCTCCCGTCTCCGGCATATGAACAGACAGTTCACCAAGACAGAGCATGACCAAATATACTACGATGGCTCCAATCAGGTAGGAAAGAATGGTTCCCAGTGGCCCCGCCTGCTGGATTGTGTAGCCCGAGCTCAGGAATAATCCCGTTCCAATGACTCCACCCAGAGAGAGCATGACCACATGCCGTGCCTGCATTTTCCGCTGAAAATGCCCTTTGTCGTTGTTGTTCTCCATACCTGCTGCTCCCTACTTCTTCATCCAGAAAAAACAAAAAAGACCCACTCTTCCTAAAGAGTGCGCCGTTACTGACAAATAAAAACAAACGCTCCTATCTATCAGGCTGTTCACCCGCTGGAATTAGCACAGTATCCTTCAGATCTGTTGCTGAGGTTTCTAAGGGCCAGTCCCTCCACCTCTCTGGATAAGAAAATGATTTTTTACTAATATATCGATCTATCATGAATGTGTCAACATTTAAATCATAAATGGCACACCTCGCTATTCGGTAGAAGACCCCGGATTGGTAATGGTGGTCTTTACCTCGTACGTGATCGGCACGGTGCTAAAAATTTTATCCCAATCGTCTTTAACTTTTTTCCATGTTTTAGGTTCTTTGATACGCAAGCTATCCCGAAAATCCGCAACATCAACTTTGTAGGTATGCTGAAGTTTGTATAACACCTGTCGAATCTGTTGTTCGGCAAGCTCAGCAAAATCCTTTTCCAATTCTCTGAGATATTCACCTTTTTCCTCTTCCTCCGGAGAGCGCCAATCCTCCATCAGCCAGCCTTCGGATTCAGTCTTCACATGGAATGAAATATCATTGCCAACCACCTTGGGAATAATTTTCACCTTTTTCTTCTTGATTTCATATACCACGGTGAATCCTTGCTTGTTATGTGTCTTTAAGACACCTCCTTTTTTTTTGGAATTGAGCCATGACAAACCCTCAAGATCTGTTTGACTAAGTTCTCCGATGAATTTGGTTGTTTTCCCATCAAAAATGCTGCCTCCAGAGAACTTGTCCTCTCCATGGGAATTCAACACATTTTGAAGCAGAAAGCTGGAACCGGACTGCATCTGTGCATCTAACTTAGACAGTAATACAGGATCCAATATTTTGTTGGACAAGTACGAATTGTTCGTAATTCCTGTGAGATAAAAAGCCGGAATCCGAGACGGGTCCTGTGAAGTCAACACATCTAATGCAGAATGATGACTGATCAGCACCAGGCAGTTCGGTCGAATATCATTATCCCGTAGTACAAAATCAAGTAATTGGTCCAGACCATATTTTTTGGCAATATCCTTGGAGACAACGATTACCTTCAGATGATGTCCAATGAGGGGGCGATCGCGTCTTAACGCAAACTGACGGAAGATTTGCAACATGGAATCTCCACTGAGCTGTTCATTGGAGTAGGATGTTTTGCCGGAAGAAGGCGAACCGGATTGTTGGCTCGATTGACTATTGGTGAAGCCTGGAGCAATTTGCACCGTAGCGGTTACATAGTTCTTCTTAGGATATGTTCCTCCCTGTTCAGCGATGTCTTTTTCGAATGCTGTCTCTTTACCGACATCAATTCCAAGACCGACATAAAGACTTAGATCCTCTATTTCCCGACTGCTCCAGCATCCGGATATCAATAACAGAATGCACAAGGCAGAAGCTACACGTAAGAGAATACGGAATGGTATCATGCATGCTTGCCTCCTTTTTTGCGAATCAGACTTAACAACAGTAGGACCAGAGGTAAAATGGCGAATAGTATCACGGATACATTGCCGAGCATATCCCCGAGTGTAAAGGTATCATCCACCGTTTTAGGCATCATTGCTGTCACATAAATGAACGGAAGCAGACCATACATAATGCCCTTGATTTTTTTTGAACGGAACAAATCACGAATGCCCACCGACGCGCAATAATGTGTAATCGCTGTAGTCGAAAAGATTTGCATAATCCAGATGACCAACAATAAAGATTCGAACCGTTCAAATATCAAACCTTGTATCTCGAAGCTTCTTACCAAATCCAGCGTTGGCCAAGTCCGTGTTTTGATTCCATCGAGGGATAGACTACCTACAACCATGACAACAGTAATCAAATAGATTGCGGTCGTTATGAATATCCCCCAGCTCATTGCCATATTGCTCTTCTTCGGATTTTTCATATAAGCAGTCATGATTAGCATCACCTCATACCCCGTATATGACAATAGAGATGGCTTCAGTCCTTTGAAAACGGGCATAAGCCCCTCCCCGAGCACCGGTCTTAGATTCCCAATCTCGAATAGCTGATTACTCAGCAGAATTTCAATCACAAAGATAATGATTGTAATCGGCAGAATAATCTCGAACACACGTACAATGACACCAAGCCCGCCTGAGATCATATATATACCGATCCACATGAAGACCATAATAATCGCCCATGTGGGGGTGCGTTCAAGCAGATACATCCCTGTTACTTCAGCCATAACTCTAATTTCGAATGCGGCAATCACCATAAAGTACATAATCATGGCAAATCCTAATATGTAAGCAATCCAGCTCCCCGTAATTTCACGGGTGAACTGGAATACCGTTTTCCCTGGAAATCTGCGACACAAGGTTACCAGTACAATTCCGACACCTGCAATAATCAGTCCCGACAGAATAATGGATATCCAGACATCCGGTGTTCCGACAGCCTTACTGGTCGTTCGAGGTAACGTCAAGATCCCGGCACCAAGCATGTAATTGACAATAATGACAACGGCCTGTGTCGTGGTTATCTTTTGTGGGGAGCCATTCACTTCATTTCACCTCCAGACCTCTTGTCCATAAGAATTCAAATTATTCTTTTCGATCCTTGTCGATTGGTTTATTCATATCGGGACGCATTCTCATCATGTTTAACGGAGCACGTATAACGAAATCCTTCCAGTCATTCAAATGATAAGGAACCGCTGGTGCAACATAAGGTACGCCGAAACTGGAGAGTCGTGCCAAATGCGTGCATACAAGCAGGAAAAACATAACCACACCATAAAGACCAAGAATGGCTGCACTAAACATCGCGGCAAATCGCAGAATTCGCAGCGTTAACCCTGCACTATAGACAGGAATCGTAAAGGAAGAGATCGCGGTAACCGCAACGACAATAACCAGGAATTGGCTTATGATTCCTGCCTGTACCGCTGCTTGCCCAATAATCAGACCTCCAACGATACCCATCGCTGGCGCAATCGGTTTAGGCAGCCGTATCCCTGCCTCCCTCAGAATCTCAATAGAAATTTCCATGATCAGTACTTCAATGATCGAAGGAAACGGTACTCCTGTCCGCGTTTCAATAATCGTCAAAACCAGCTTGGTCGGGATAAGACCAGGGTGGAACGAAATAAACGAAATATAGAGTGCAGGAGCGAGCAATGCCAACATCGCAGCCATAAAACGCAGCACACGTAAAAAAGTTCCTGGAATCCAGCGTTCATAATAATCTTCGGGAGATTGGAGCAACATGCTAAAGGTCACGGGTACAACGAGCACAAATGGCGTCCCATCCAACAGAATAGCCACCCGACCTTCCAGCAAAGCACCGATTACCCGGTCAGGCCTTTCCGTATTTAGTACCTGCTGAAAAGGACTTAGGGTACTATCTTCAATGAGCTGCTCCACATAACCTGATTCCAGCATCGAATCCATATCCATCTCTTCGATTCGCTTGCAGACCTCCGTTACGAGATTCGGATCGGCAATATCCTGAATATAGGCTATCGCCAAATCTTTTTTGATCCGTGAACCCACTTCATACTTCTGAATGAACAGGCTCTGATCACTTCCGTAACGACGTAAAATGCCTGTATTATCGCTTAATTGCTCTGTGAAACCAATCCGAGGTCCACGGATTAATCCTTCGGACACAGGTTCATTCACGCCTCGTGATTTGATCTTGTGGCCTCCAATTAATAAAGCACCTGGTAAACCATCAACCAACAGTGCATTTTTTCCGAAAAGCACCCCAATTGAGAGCTCTTGGAGAGACTTGGTCTCCTCAACCAGGCTGACAGGAAGTAATTGATCCTTCAGGTATGCCGACAGTAGGTGTGCGTTGTCTGGATGAAGGAACCCCTCCTGCTTAAGTAGGGGAACACCTTCTAACATTAACGGTGTAATTAAGTGATCATCTACTAAGTCCTGATCTACCAGGCCTTCGGTGTAGATGACCGCAGCCCGTGTATTCGTTCCCCTAATCGTAAATTCCCGAATATGCACATCTGCATTTTTGCCAAAGCTTTCTTTTACGCTAATCAAATTTGTATTATACTTCTCCGTTAATTTAATATTGGCATAATGGCCTGTCTCGGTTCCTTGGCCCTGTCCTTTGGCTGCTGGCGAGATATCCTTCGAGGATATAGTAGGTTGCTTCGAACGAGAGAAGCTTCCACGCTTAATGGCGGCATTGATCCAGCGCGTAGTCATGGTAATCGCAATCGGAATAATGAAAACCAAGAATGCCTGAATCCATATGGGCCCTTCTGGCACGTAGGATAGAATTGTTGACCACATGTTCCCACCCCTACATTTCTCTGCATGTGAAGCTGCAGGTATTCCCAAGTATTGTGTCCCCGTTTGATCACAATAATTCCCGTTTTTTTGTGTGCTGAACGACAAAAAAAGCGGTTCCTTGTGTAAGGAACCGCCATCACTATATATTCTTATACGATTCTGGTTACATGCTCCGCCTTGGCATCCAGCAAGTGAGCCGATGCAGCAATTGCCATAAAGTCATTCAATGCGATCTCAATCTGCTTCTGGCTCCGCTCGACGTATTCCTCTACTTTTTGCGTGCCACCTGTAATATTACCAATTTCCTTGGTTATTCCAGTCACACTATCACGAATCTCATTGATCGAACTCTCCACCATTGCGGATAATTTCTTGACTTCCTTAGCCACGATATCGAATCCTCGTCCGTATTCCCCTGCATGTGCAGCCTCAATGGCGGCATTTAATGCAAGCAACTGTGTCTGTGATGAAATCTCGCGTATAGTTCGTACCACGCCCTGAATCGATCCCGCTTGTTCCTGAAGATGAGTCAGTGTTGCACGATTAGTAGCCGACACCTCTGAGATATAGGAGATACTGGACATTAATTCCTGGCTCCGTTCAATGCCTACATCTGCCTGCCCATTCAGCTCATGTGACATCGTTTTCAGCTCATTCACTACGACCGAAATGTTGTTCTGACGGTTGGTGATGTTGGTGGCGATTTTGGAGACACCCAGTATCTTCTGATTCATCTCATCGTACACCGGCATATACGTCGCCTCAAGCCATACGGAATTCCCCTTTGCATCCTTGCGTTCAACCTTATCTTGGAAGCTGACACCATTTAATATACTATTCCAAAAAGCATCATATTCCGGGGTATTTGCAAAATTGCCGAAGCATAGTTGCTGATGCTTCATTCCATACATTTCATCTACCGTATATCCCATGGTCTGGGCAAAAACTTCATTCACATAAGTTACCCGTCGATTCAGATCGAATCGAATAATAGCCAGACTTTTCTCCATCGCCTTGATGACCAGTGCATCGGTGACAACATCTTTCTTTTCCATAGCTAATATAGGCACTTGATAACCCCCACAGTTCATTCCATAATAGACAGCCTTTAACTAGCAAAACAACAATTGCAACAACATATGTACCCATCAGGTTCTAATGACTCTACTATTGATACCCGATTTGCAGCATTTTGGATCACCTGTTGTCATTTATTTTTTAAAAGAGAAACTGCTGCACTATATCCGCTGACAATGGCTTATCCCATCCGTAATATGTCTCTGTATCTACTTTTACGTATCGTAACATAAAGCAAAGCAGCATACACTTCTGTATTTCTAACATTTTTTCTGTTTTTTAGTAACCGCCTGGCCGTTATATACTAGGAAAACAGGACGATTCACCGCGCATCGCCCTGTTTCTTAATTATTCTCATCTTTATTCCTTTTTTCGTGGTGTCCAGCGCTTCGCTTCACTGTGATTCGGATACTTTATGCCCGCAGGGTAGGAGATCAGCTCGATCAGCATCCCCCACGGCGCCCTTCCATACACAAACTGATTACCTTCCCCGCCTTCAATATGATCGGACAGTGCTCCAGGCTCTGTCAGCAATACCCCGCCTGCTTCCTTGAAGCGTTGTGCAGCTTCTTGCATATCGTCCACATACAACGCCATATGCTGCAATCCGTAATCCGATGCCCTGACTGGCTCTGATTGCGCTGTATTCGCGTACTGAAATAACTCCATACTGGCGCTCTCTCCAAGCGATAACATCCGAATATGAATAACCTTTGCTCCTGAACGCAGTCCTAATTTACGCTCTGCCTCAGGCCCTTCCTGTGGCGGATCATCCGGCGTTATATGGTCATAGGCAAGTTGAGCTCCAAAAGCCTCTTGTAGAAATAGGGTCGCCTGCTCCATGTCCGGTACAGTTATTCCAATATGGTCGATACCTCTCGTAATCATGTTATCCCTTCTTTCCTTTATCCACTGACTTATTTGTACACTGCAAAATCCATACCTATATGATTTACACAAAAAGTGTCGCTGTAACCATTACCCATTACCCTATATGCACCATCAAGGTTGACATTTCCAGATGCGAAAAAATGACTAGCTCAAGCGGTGACGCCTAGCAAATAAATGAACGGTAGTGCCTGATCCTTGATATGAAGTAACGTTTGGACTTACAAAACCTTCTGGCTGCTCAAACGACCTTGTATAGAAACGAACAAAGAAGAGCGCATGATATCCATGGCTCTTCTTTTTTATGTTTTTAATTTAAAAATCATGCACCGTCACACATAGCTGAATCGCAATGCCAAACGGGTCCCGCACAATGCCATAACCTGGACTAAATTCATTTTGCTCGTAAGGTACCAGTACCTTCACGCCCTCATGCTGCATCAGGGAATGATAAAGTTGATCAATTGTATGTTTGTCCTTGGATTGAATACATAGTGACGTGCTATTCCCCAGCTGCCATGCTCTCTCTGTGTCCATTGCTTCTTCCGCAATCATGACTTTATTAACCCCAATCTCAAGTACCGAATGTGTAATATACTCATCTTGACCGGCAGGGTACTCGAAGCCTGGGTTCATCTCCTTCATCTCTTTATAACTTTTCTTGAATATGACTTTAGCGCCCAGAAACTCCTCATAAAAAGCAATGGCTGGCGCCGCATCCCCGTTCATCGACAAAAATGGTATCACTTCAAAATTCATGTTATTGCCTCCTCGTTCCTATTGGATTACACTTATCACTATAACGACGAAAGGTGCCAAACTATGGCACCATTAAGAGGGTTTGATATGAAAAAATCAGAACGTATAAATCAGATGCTGCGCTATATTAATCAAAAACAACAGTTCACCCTGCAAGATCTTATGCAGGAGTTCCAGATCTCCAAACGAACCGCGATAAGAGATATCGCTTCATTGGAAGAGATGGGTGCACCCATCTATGTCGAATATGGGCGCTACGGCGGATATCGACTGCTGCAACAGATGCAGCTGCCTCCCATTTCGTTCAATACGGGTGAGCTTCATGCCCTTTATTTTGCGATGCAGGCCCTCCGCAGCTTCTCCAGCTTACCCTTTCAGGTATCTTTCCGTACAATTCATGAAAAATTTATGAGCGCATTATCCGACAAGCAGCGACAGGATATTGAGAACATCCAACACCGGGTTTCCTTCCAACATACGGAGCAGATCCGAGATAGTGCACATTTGGAACTTCTGTTGATGGCTGCTGTGCAGAATATAGTGATCCAGATTACATATGCTCATCAACGTAGATCCCATGATCAAAGGCCATCTTCTGCATACACCAATATCCGCACCATTCAACCCATCGCACTCTATGCGAGGAAAGGCTACTGGTATTGCCAGGCCTATGATCTGCATAAACAAGCGTACCGAGTATTCCGTTGCGACCGGATCATTTCAGCCGAAGTGTCCTACATTGAACCTTTGGCTCACGTTATTGAACTTCATCCACAGGATACCCATTCGTTATGGGAACCATCACCAGATGCTATTCCATTTCAATGTCGGATTGACGAAGCCGGGGTTGAACTTTTCCAGCAAGAACATTTTCCATCCATGCAGATCTTACAAGTCAAAGAATCGGATAATGAATCGGCACACATGCTTCTTGTGGGTTCGTATGAGACTCATGAACTTGATTTCATTGTTCGATACCTCGCAGGATTCGGTAAATCCATTCGAATTATGGAACCCGACACGTTAAAGGAATCATTGCGGCAGTACTATATGGACTTGTTAGATCATGTATAAAGATTATATTTCTACACCCATTTAACTTTACATGACTATTAGCTCCGCTCCTGGCCAACAACTTTTAAACTTTTTTTATTGCCAATAGCTATCTGAACGATCATCTGCAGCACAATAATGATAGCCAAACCGTAGAAAGCTTGCACGAAGCTGCCTGTCAGATCGTGAAGCCAACCAATTGCCAGCGGCCCAAGGGCTCCAAGAATATAACCACCAGATTGCGTCATGGCAGACCAGCTGCTGGCTTCCTGAGCATTGCTTGTCTCATCAATCGGCAACATCAGTGCGATCGGGAATAGTCCACCTGCACCAATACCAAGCGGAATCGCCGCGAGCCACGGGCTGACAGAGAGATTGAGCATCAGGACACCTATCAATTCCAACAACGCACATCCAACAAGCCAGAATACACGTCTTTGGTATCGGTGTACAAGCATGGGAATGAATAACGTTGAGGGCAGCGATATCAATGTGAATAACGTTTGAATGTTGCCAGCAGTCTCTTGGCTATATCCCTGACTTTGAATGGCTGGTGCAAGCCAAGCGGTTAATGAATAGAAGATCG
Organism: Paenibacillus sp. 1781tsa1; assembly: GCF_024159265.1. Classification (NCBI taxonomy): domain Bacteria; kingdom Bacillati; phylum Bacillota; class Bacilli; order Caryophanales; family Paenibacillaceae; genus Paenibacillus; species Paenibacillus sp. 1781tsa1. The sequence goes on from NZ_JAMYWY010000001.1 coordinate 6,151,861, forward strand.
CTGCCATCAGTCCAAAGAACAATGTCAGCACCCATGCACGCCTGTTCTTCACCGGAAGTGGTACATGAATGACAGACGAAGTTTGTCCGGATTGTCGATCTGTACGCGCAGAACAGGCTAACTTTAACCAGATCGGCAATGCAATGGCTGCGAGTAATGCCCATGTGGCCAAAGACCCTCTCCAAGACCCACCCAGCGTATGCTGGAGCGGAACCGATAACCCCACACTAATGCTGGCCCCCATCACCATCGCTGTAGAGTAGATGCCTACCATGGCTGCCACTCGGTTAGGGAAATACTGCTTAATGAAACTGGATAACAGCGGCCCTGCCAGTGCAATCCCTACACCGGACAAAAAAGAAGTAAACATCATTAACGGAGTTGCACCCACGAACAATCGTAATCCTGTACCTATCCCAATAAGGATTATAGCCAGTACAATGGCACCTTCGTTCCCCCACCTTCGACTTAATCTTACGGAGAACGGAGCGAATATGCCCATACATAATACCGGCAGTGTAGTTAACAGACTGGCCATCATGCCACTCAAACCCAGATCATTTTGTATGGTGCTCATCAGAGGAGATATGGAGGTAATGGGTGGTCTTAAGTTTAGTGAAGCCAGAATCAGTGCCAATACAATATAAAAAAGTTTCATTATGAATCACCTCATGGTAGTAATATCTTTGCCCTCATCCAAGATCCAATTCATTAATGACATGATCTTCGAGTGGTATAGGATTAAGTATAAAATCATTAGAATGATTGAACAATACTATTATTTCTATTAAAATGATTACTAAAACCAATGATGTGAGGTGATTCCCCATCGAGATTCGTCAGATGGAAAACTTTATTGCGGTGTGTGAGGAGCTTCATTTTACTCGGGCGGCTGAGAAACTTGGCATATCTCAACCTACGTTGAGTCAACAAATACGTGGGTTGGAGGATGAACTTGGTGTACCTTTGTTTGACCGTGTCGGCAAAAAGATTGTAATGACCCAGGCAGGAACTCTGTTTCTGGAGCACTGTGTACAGATGATCCGGCATTTACAGAATACTCAAGATGCGCTAGCAGAATTCCGCAATGATCAGCGAGGTCGGTTAGTCATTGGTGTTCTTCCATCCGATTTGGATTACCGTATCACTCCATTGCTCGTTGATTTTCATGCCCGATTCCCTAAGGTGCAATTGAAGGTTATATCTTCGATCTATGTCGTGAATCAAGTGTTGGAAAATGAAGTTGACATCGGCATTGAGATCACATCTGCCCCTGATGATCGGCTTGTACGCATTCCTTTGTGCAGTGAAGAATATGTACTAGTCGTTTCCGAGAATCATGATTGGGCAGAACGAGGTACGATTGGAATCCAGGAACTGCGTGATATTCAAACGGTGATGTTCCCCGAAGGATTTACGGGTAGAGAATTGGTTGACGGTTATTGCCGTAAATACGGATTCACCCTCAATACCATCATGGAGACCAGTTCGGCAACCTCGATCATTAGTCTGGTCAAAGCCAACGTTGGAGGAACACTGCTGCCTTATCCTCTGATCCAAGCCATGAATGAACCCTCGTTACGATGCATTCGAATTACAGACGATCCGCCATACCGACACTTTGAGATCATCCATCGCTCCGACCGTTACCTGACGCAATCCGCCAAGGCATTTATTGAGAAGACAATCGAGTATTTCAATCAAAGGTGAGTTTAAAAGGGGAGATTGTAATGATAATAAGAGAAGTTGGTTTGTTCACACATCAGATCGAGGCCATGAGAGAGTTTTACGGTACACTACTGGAATTGGAACTTGCGGAGGATAATACAACATTCGTTTCTTTCACTGCGGGCAACTCGGTCCTAGCTTTCAAGAAGGCGCCAGAACAAGAGCGTCCCTACTATCATGTAGCGTTTACGATTCCAACGAATAAACTCGCTGATGCGAAAAGATGGGCCCAATACCGTAACATTTCATTGCTCTCCAAAGATGGACAGGATGAATTTTATTTCCCCTACTGGGATGCAACAGCCTTCTATTTCTATGATCCAAACGGCAACTTGATGGAATTCATCGCTCACCATTCACTCGATAATGCAGTCGATGAAGCTTTTGAAGCAAAGCATCTGTTATGTATTAGTGAAATCGGCTTGCCTGTGGATGATGTTCCTGAGACGATGAGCACATTGAATGGGCATTTTCAACTTGAACCCTTTGCCGGAGACGGAAAACAATTCTCCCCTACGGGTGACGCAGAAGGCATGTTTATTGTCATTGATAAACAGATGCCCTGGTTCCCTGATGGCCGTATGCCTGGTGTATTTGTCACGGAGGTTAAGGTGGAAACGGGGCAGCTCGGTAATCTACGTATACAAGAGGGTCTGTACTCTATTGTTTCCATTTGAAGTACAAACCTACTGACTGAAAAGCTCAAGAGGAACGTGCAACTCAATACTTACCAAAACCATCTTCACACGTGATATCCGCTTTAAGAATTTCGTACAGATTCTGTTTGGAATTCTCTAATTTCTTTTGCGCCTCTTCTATTTCTGATATTTTCGCTTGGATAATGCTTGCTTGTTCATTACTTGAATGTCCCTGTTTAGAGACCATAGACTGGATCTCATGAATCGTAAAACCTACAGCTACACATTGTTTGACTACTTCCAGATGCTGAATAATGCTCTGCGTATAGATCCGATAGTTATTTTGATCTCTCAGCACATGTTCATCCGTGATAATACCTATTTTCTCATAGTACCGAATCGTGGATATTGGTAGATTTACACTGTTCGCTACTTCACTAATCTTCATCTGAATCGCCCCGTTTCTTCTTCTTGCTATAAAGTATACTTCATAGTTTACAATCCTCATAGTGAGACGGATGGAGGTATAATCCATACCCCAATCTCACTAATATTAGATATGAGGAGAGATATCCATATGAATACAATTACCGGCCAATTCAACAAAACCAATGATTTTGATACCATTGTCTTGGAGCGCCATTCCGTTAAAGCCTACGACCCTAAAGTGAAAATCAGCCGCGAAGAGATGACCGAAATACTGGCAAAAGCTTCACGTGCCCCTTCGGCGATTAACATGCAACCGTGGCGTTTTCTTGTCATCGACAGTGCTGAAGGCAAAGAAAAGCTTGCACCACTGGCATCTTTTAACCAGACACAGGCACTAACGTCTTCCGCTGTCATTGCCGTATTTTACGATGCTAACAATGTTGAATACATGGAGGAGATTTTCAGCAAATCGGTGGAACTTGGATACATGCCACAAGACATTATGGACATGCAGATGCAGCAGGTACAACCTTACTATGCGAACATAACTCCAGCCGAACTGCGTGATATGAACCTCATTGACTCTGGCCTCATATCCATGCAACTCATGCTCGTTGCCCGTGCTCATGGTTATGATACAAACCCTATGGCTGGCTATGATAAAGCCCAGATTGCTGAAACCTTCGGTCTGGATAAAGAGCGTTTCCAGCCCGTGATGTTGATCTCCATAGGGAAAGCAGCCAAGGAAGGCTACCTCTCGTATCGTCTCCCGGTTGAAACGACTACAACTTGGGCGTAACCAATAACTTTACACATTCTTTCTTATCTAAACCACTGTTAATATAGAAAACGCGTACTTGTATTTAAATAATAAAAAGAGGTCCTATGACAATATTTTATGTCATTAGGACCCTCTCTACATGCCTTCAATGTTATGTTAATACCATACAGATGTTTGGTTTTATTTTCAAAATTCTCATGTGGTGGGTTTGTACGATCCGTTTTTCTACGATTCACCATCTATCCATTTCAAGAATCTATGGTTCCATATGTTTTCATAAAAAGAAATCGTCTCTTTTGCCGACATCCATGGATTATCTAAAGTGGAAGTTCCATCCTGTATCATATTGTTGTCGTATCCCAATCCGTGAGCATATTTTATTGTAGCATCCATACAGTATTCTGTTTGCGCACCACAAAACTCGATACGACGTACAGCTAATTGGTCCAAGAGACTTTTCAGATTGGTTTCGTAAAACGAATTCGCATGTGTTTTACGCACTAAAAAATCTTGCTCTTGAACATCAAGATCAGCATGGATAGCCCATGGTTCTTCTCCTGGCACTAATGATTCATCACAATGTTGGACAAAAATGATCGGTTTACGTAGTTCTCTATACAAAGCAATTCTTCTATTTACTCTATTGAGTAGATTATTCAAATCATACAAATGATTTCCATCATAACAAACGCCATTTTGTAGATCGACCACGATCAATACATCCATACAAGTCTCCATCCTTTCACCTCTCTTCGTTTGCGATATGTCCATTCAACTTAGATCTATTGATGTGAAAATTCCTATGATCAGTATACTGGATAACAAAAAAAGATGATATGACCAGGTCATATCATCTTTTCGAATAACTATTTACTTGTTAAAAAATAAATTCAGATTCAACCTTACTCAACCGTTACGCTTTTCGCAAGGTTACGTGGTTTATCCACATCGTGACCCAGTGCCAGAGAAGCATAGTATGCCAGCAATTGCAGCGCAACTACAGACAGAGCCGGGCTCAAGAGTGGCAGCGTCTTAGGAATCGCAAACGCTTGGTCTACGGATTTCAGCAATGGTGCTACGTGCTCTTCGTACGTAATTGCCAGTACATCCGCACCACGTGCTTTCACTTCTTTGATATTGCTCACTGTTTTCTCAAGTACGTTCTCCTGCGTTGCCAAGGCAATAACAGGGATACCGTCTTCGATTAATGCAAGCGTACCGTGTTTCAACTCCCCTGCAGCATAAGCTTCAGAGTGAATATAAGAGATCTCTTTCAGTTTCAACGATCCTTCTTGAGCTACTGCATAGTCAAGACCGCGGCCGATGAAGAAGAGATGTTCATGTTTGGAGATTTGCTCTGCATATCCTTTGATTGCTTCTGCTTGCTCCAACATGGATTCTACTTGCTCAGGCAATGCTTGCATTGCAGCCAGCGTGTGTGCAATCTCTTCAGCAGATTGTGTACCACGAACTTGTGCAAGGTACAGACCAAGCAAGTTGAACGCGATCAACTGTGAAGTATACGCTTTGGTAGAAGCTACTGCAATTTCAGGACCTGCCAATGTTGCGATAACATCATCTGCATCACGTGCAATGGAGCTGCCCACTACGTTTGTGATTGCCAGTACATGTGCGCCATTGGATTGTGCTTCACGCAATGCAGCAAGCGTATCGGCAGTTTCACCGGATTGGCTCACTACGATTACGAGTGTATCTTTGTGCACGATTGGGGAACGGTAACGGTACTCGGAAGCCACATCTGTTTCAACCGGAATACGCACCAATTGCTCAATCACTGTACGTCCAACCAGACCTGCATGGTACGCTGTACCACATGCAATGATTTGAACGTTACGGATATTTTTAATTTGTTCTTCAGTCATTTTCAACTCAGGAAGTTGAACCTTTTTGCCTTCATTATCGATGCGACCCAGCATTGTATCACGATATGCTTTTGGTTGCTCATGAATTTCTTTCAGCATGAAGTGCTCGAATCCGCCTTTTTCTGCAGTTACAGCATCCCAATCGACACGAATCATTTCCCGAGAAATAAAGTTGCCTTCAATCGTCATCAATTCGACAGCATCATGTGTCAATACAGCCATCTCACCATCATTCAGAATGTACACGTTACGTGTATGTTCCAGAATTGCCGGGATGTCGGAACCAATGAAGTTCTCCCCTTCACCAATACCAATAATCAATGGGCTTGCTTGACGCACAGCTACGAGTTTCTCAGGCTCATGCTCTGTCAATACGCCCAGTGCGAATGCGCCACGCAACAACGTGATCACTTTTTGCACTGTTTTAACGATATCACCATTGTATTCACGTGCGATCAGGTGAGAGATAACCTCAGTATCTGTCTCGGAAGTGAATGTGTGACCTTGAGCCATCAATTCGTCTTTCAGATCCAGGTAGTTCTCAATAATACCGTTATGCACAACGGAGAACTTCTGACTTCCATCCGTGTGTGGATGAGAGTTCTCATCCGATGGTTTACCATGAGTTGCCCAACGTGTGTGTCCAATTCCGGCATTACCTACCAATGGTGCGCCATCCAGTTTGGCTTCAAGGTTCGCAAGACGACCCAGCGCTTTCGTGATTTGCAGACCTTCCGGTGTGAATACAGCGATACCTGCAGAATCATAACCACGATACTCGAGTTTCTTCAATCCTTCGACCAATACCGATTGAGTGTTCTTATTACCAATATATCCAACAATACCGCACATAGTTTATTTCCTCCGTTTGTATATGAATACTGTGTCACGAAGAGAAACAGGCAGAGGCGGCATATCGGAAAAATGAGTGATTGCCTAACGTTTCATGAATACTGTTACCTATTCAATTATCAATGATCAGAGCGACCTCGTGTCGCCCCGCTGTCATCATAAGCTGTTATGAATGCAATCATGAATGTACATCATTTTCCCGTCCGCGTACTGTTTACGCTCTTCACGCACATTCATTTGAATTTTAGTTTAACTCTTGCACCTGCACCGGCGCGTTGTGTGGACAGTCACCTATCCATTTTCCGCAATCCGGTTTACGGCTCTGGTGCTTCACCGGGAGGTCCCCGCCGAACAATCCGAACACCTCCACCTCGTCAGCTTGATTGCCGTTGATGTTAGTCAACTTTCCTTCAGCATCGAAGAAATCCTGATCAACATCTTCCCGCGCAACTCCAAGCTCTGGCGCTTGTGTAACTGTAACCTTACGTTCCTCACTTTCTGTGTCTGAATGACGACTCCACTCATTATATGCACGTTAGGTTCATTTTGCAATGGAGCAAAGTACCTGTGACAATTTCGGCATATTTACCCACAATCCCGACCTTATAAACAGACCCATGGTCTCACTAGGCCGGGACGTAGGAATATGGGTTTGTATGGCATAAACCCTGTTAGATTAAACCTTATGAGACATTGATTCCCTTGAAACAACTGTGTTTGGAAGGCCTATCGATCAAGTCCTACACCAGTTCTTTTTGCACCACATCTGCGATTTGAGACACAAATTGTTCAAGTTCGTCTTTATCTGGTCCTTCCGCCATAACACGGATCAGGGATTCTGTACCAGAAGCACGAACGAGTACACGTCCATTATCGCCAAGTTGTTGTTCTACTGTAGCAATAGCTTGCTCGATTGCAGAATTTCCCTCGTATTTGCTCTTATCTTCAACACGCACATTCACCAATACTTGTGGGTACTGAGTCATTAGCGCTTTAAGCTCACTCAGTTTTTTACCGGAAGCCTTGAGCGTATCCACGAGTTGAATCGCAGTCAGCATGCCATCTCCCGTTGTATTGTAATCCAGGAAAATAACATGGCCAGATTGCTCTCCGCCCAGGTTGTAACCGCCGCGACGCATTTCCTCCATCACATAACGATCACCTACTGCAGTTTTAGCTGTTTTCAGTGCAAGTTTCTCTGTTGCTTTGTAGAATCCGATGTTACTCATAACCGTTGATACAACGGTGCTGTCCTTCAACTTGCCTGCACGATTCATGGCATCACCACAGATACACAGAATGAAGTCTCCATCCACCTCAGCGCCTGTCTCATCAATAGCAATCAGTCGATCCGCATCCCCGTCAAATGCAAGACCCAGATCCGCTTTATGTTTGAGCACTTCTTTTTTCAGGTTCTCTGGATGAGTTGATCCACATTGCTCATTAATATTCAGGCCATTAGGCTCAGCACCAATGGCAATGACTTCTGCACCAAGTTCACTGAACAATTTTGGTGCCAGCTCATAAGCTGCTCCATTTGCACAGTCCAAAACAATTTTAAGACCAGAGAATGACTCATTAACAGTCGTTTTCAGGAAGTCGAGGTAACGATAACGAGATTCCTCATCCGTCGTTACGGTACCTAGACCGCCACCAACTGGTCGTGGCAATTGATCTGTCTCCGCATCCATCAGCTCTTCAATCCGGTTCTCTGTCTCATCAGACAACTTGAAGCCATCTCCGCCAAAGAACTTAATTCCGTTATCCTCAACCGGATTATGGGAAGCCGAGATCATGACGCCCGCGTCAGCTTTCAACAAACGTGCAATATACGCCACTCCCGGAGTGGATACAACGCCCAGACGAATCACATCAGCGCCAATGGACAACAGACCTGCAACCAGTGCCGATTCCAACATCAATCCCGAGATACGAGTATCCATGCCGATAACCACTTTTGGTCTTTCCACACCACCTGCAAGCACGTAACCACCACAACGTCCAATGCTGTAAGCCAGCTCTGCCGTTAATTCTTTATTGGCAACCCCTCTTACACCGTCTGTACCAAAATATTTCCCCATGATTTAACTCCTTCTATTCGCATCATATACGAGCACTATTATTATTTTTTGAGAATTTTAAAATTAGAACGTTTACGGATTCGCGCCACTTTTACTGCCAGTACCGCTGTTATTATTATTTAAATTACCTCGACTGCTTGTGCTCCCCTGTTGGCCCTGATCCTGAGTATCCGTATTCGATTCCGTTTCTTCTTCATCAGGAACAGGCTCAGTTCCCCCATTTTCGACCTCGGCTGGTGTAGGGTCAGGTGCTACCGTTCCCTCGTCAGTCGGATCTTCGCTAGGAGTAGTCGTTGTGTCTTCGGCCTTTTCGCTAATTTTGACCGTTGCACTCAGAGCATTGGATGATTCATCCAGCTTGGCAAAACGGGGCAGGTCGGCTTCAAGCTTGATCTCATGCGTTCCAACCGCAAGTCCAGCAAGATCACCTGTCAACTTGATATCCTCACTACTCAGACCCTCAAGCATACTTGGTGAACCTGTGAGTGTAAGGTTCAGACCGCCGCTTCGAGGCGTAACAAGCGTCCCTTCCAGTCCATTCCCCGCACCGGTAAGTGTGATGGGGACGTTCGGAAAGACTTTGGTTGTCTCCTCTGCCTCGTCAAATGGTGATATGGTTACCTTGATCTGAATCGAACTAGGCTCGATTTTCTCAAAACCGGAAGGCGGCGTCAAGTCCACGTTAACTGTCGATGTACCCGACTGATCAAACTGTGTAAGATCAAGGGTCACTTGGTCGTAGGACTGTATACCCGCAAGCGCATCCTCAGATCCATAAACCGAGACTTCTTTCACGCTAGGCTCTACTGTGGAGAGAACCAGGCCTTCTGGTAGCTGTCCCGAATATTTGATTCTTAAGGGTATAGATGTATAGGGCTGATTGACCGGAACCCGGACTTCAACCGTTTGAGGCGTTATAATCGCGTTTTCAATGACCTTACCTTCAGCATCGTATGCTTGAAGTTTCACTTTTTTCTGTATGACGTCTTCCTTGGCATCTTTCACGCTCACACTGCCCTGGACCTTCGCTACAGCTTCGAGTTGCCCTTCGGGCAGAGTTACCTTAACCGGCGTCGAAGGTTCCATTACGGGCGTTCCAGCGCTGTATCCGGCGGATGGTTCCCCTTCGGGTACAATATTCACATTGAAGGATTTGGTGCCCAATTTTTCTACATTCACAGTAACCATAGAAGGCTCCATACTGACCACTTCTACCCCGGAAGGCAAATCAGGCACCAGCGGCAGTGTATTCGACCCATCTTTCACCTGACTCAGATCGACCAGTACCTTGTAATCGTCATTGGTAAAAATCGATGTTAGCATCGAGCGCTGCCCTTTGATCTCCAGCCGGACCTCATCTGTACTTAATGAAGTAAGCACATAGCTGTTGCTGTCTAATCCATAAGGTTGAACAGGCACTGTACGTTCCACAACCTTATTGGTTGTCCCTGTTGTAATCGTAGGGGTTGTTGGTACTTCATCCAGATGAATCATGAACCAGAGCAGTAGGCTTACCGCAAGCGCAAGTATTTTGGCAAAGTTATTATTGTTAAACCACTTATCCATTGTTACGTCCTCCCTTCCGTTTCCAGAAGGTTGTCCAACCATTCTTTTTCAGATTGGATGTAGGGCGCAACTCCTCATACAGTTTGGCAATCAGCGATTCTTCCTTAATATCACGAACGACCTGTCCATTCATTGCAAGTGACACTTGTCCTGTCTCCTCGGAGACAACCAAACAGATCGCATCTGCAACTTCGGTAATCCCGATTGCTGCACGATGACGTGTTCCCAATTCCTTACTGATAAACGGATTTTCTGATAATGGCAAATAACAAGCTGCCGCCGAAATCTGTTTTCCTTGTATAATGACGGCTCCATCATGGAGCGGTGTATTTGGAATAAAGATGTTAATCATCAGCTCCGAGCTGACCAGAGAGTGCATCTTAATGCCCGATTCCGTGTAATCGTTCAGACCCGTTTCACGTTCAAATACGACCAATGCGCCGATTTTACGCCGTGACAGGTAATTAACAGACTTAATAATCTCACCAATTAACACCGTTAATTCTTCATCACTCGCTGCCGCTGAACGTCCAAACAGCTTACCGCGTCCCAATTGCTCCAGACCACGACGCAGTTCCGGCTGAAAGATAATGAACACCGCAACGACACCAAACGTAAACATCTGGTTCATTAACCATTTGAGCGTATACAGGTTTAGCCACGTACTTAATGCCCAGATCAGCACAAGGAACAGAATTCCTTTCAGGAGCTGAACAGCACGTGTACCCCGCACAAGCAAAATCAGTTTGTACATAATATAGGTAACGATCAATATATCGATAACGTCCTTAATGGACTCTGTCCACGTTAAGTCAGCAAAATAATTCATAAGCCAGCCCCCGCTATCCCCATTGATGAGTAAACCCTGATCTCATATTAACCCATTAGGATTTTATATAATCCTTTGTCTCCGCATTTTTGCATCATTCGATTTGTGCAAAATGCGTATCTATATGTAGTAGTATGTTCTCTTTAGTATCTAGGTTATAACGTTAACGTTCAGGTTGCAAGTTACGGCAGTCTCAAACTGCACATAAACATCACATTTACCATGAATTACAAAGTTTACGTATAAAAAAAGAGTACCCCATGCAATCTGGAGGTACCCTGCTTGGTATATACCATTGAAGAATTTACCCTGTTCTAGCGATAAGCCACTTCATTTACCATATTGGTTATTTTGTACCAGAACCAGTCCAGCGCCTGATCAATACTTTTCACTTGACCTGAAATATGCGCTGTTGAAGCCTGAAACAGTTGTCCGTCGATAACCGTCAGATTGCCGTTCACATCACCATATACTTGCGCGGTTCCATTTTCTATCGTAAGATCGCCAGCAATTGACTTACCTTCAGGAACAATAACCGTGTTACCCTGAATCACGATCTGGTCCAGATTATTTCCTTTAACGACCATTTCGTTATTCTGATTCCAGAAATTCAAGGCGCTAAAGAGCATCACGATCAAAAAGAAGGCTGCCGCCGTCAGCGCGGGATGTCCTTTGACCCATTTGAGCCATACTTGCTGTCTCTTGGGCTGGGGCAGAGCATTCATAATTCGATTGGTCAGCTCATCAGAGGCAGACGGTGAATAGTGTTTCATGGCAAAGAGTAGCATTTCCGTCTGTTCCAACTCTTTAAAGCGCATGCGACAATCCGGACAGATCACAAGGTGACTTTTTAATTCAACCTTCTGGGCCGGGGACAACGACTCATCCAAACATTCATGCATTAAAGAGACGGCCGAGTTGCAATCCATATGAGAGCCAATCCTTTCTTAAATCACTTAGTCCATGAGCCATTAAAAAGCACGCATAAGACTTGCATACATTACATACGCATCCGTTTCGGATATGTTTCAAATAATTTCGCCCATATTTCAAGGCGTTTAACATTTATAACTTATACTCCAATTTTTTACGTAGAAAATCACGGCCCCGATGAACGCGTGTCTTGATCGTTGTTACGGGCATACCTGTCACGTCACTGATTTCCTGTAGCGACAAGTCTTGTAAATATCTCAGAATCATAACGGACTTATACTTGGCTGGCAAACTGTCAATGGCTTCACGAATGAGCGTCTGCGTCTCTGACAGGAGTGCTTCACTCTCCGGTGTACGATCATCACTCGGGAGCATCGCATAACCATCAGATCCTTCCTGATCATTCAGTTCAGCATCCAAAGAATACGAAGGTTTCTTTCTGCGCAGTCGGTCAATACACAGATTGGTCGCGATCCGGTAGATCCAGGTTGAAAACTTCTGGTTCGGATCATACTTCTCCATATTACGAAACACACGTAAAAACGTCTCCTGCACAACGTCTTCAGCTTCATGACGATTGTTCAGCATCCGATATGCCAAATGAAATAGCTTGTCCTTATATAGTTCAACGATTTCTGCGAAGGCTCTCTGGTCACCCTTGAGCACCAGTTTCACAAGCCTATTCTCCAAATTGTCCACCCTTATTCCCCCAGACATGCTGATGGGTCTTCCGTCTTCTGATACCCGTCCACACTTGTAATTCACCAATCAAATCGTAAATCAACTTTGGTCAAAAATCAAGACTGTATGACAAATATCCGCCAAAAACAGTAAAAACGGGAACTCCCGCAGGAGTCCCGTTTCATCTCTCACTCCGTAGAGCAGAGAATAGAGCTTTTATTCAACAAAATAATGAGTACTTTGTTACATATAATTATTCTGATGCAGCAGTTCAATAATCAACCTGTATTACGCAGCCCTGCAGCGATGCCATTGATGGTCAGCAACACTTCTCTGAGTAGTTCCGTATCGTCCTCACCACGTTCACGCATATCTCTGAGCTCGCTCAGAAGTTGAACCTGCATGTAGGACAATGGATCCACATAAGGGTTACGAAGACGGATAGATTCTTGAATAACCGGTACATCATCCAGAATTTCAGCTTCTCCGGTAATTTTCAGGATTAGCTCTTTTGTAAGCTTGAATTCCGATTCAATTTGACCGTATATGCGATCCCGTGCTTCCTTGTTGGAAGTCATGGCTGAGTACTCTTTGGCAATCACCAGATCTGCCTTGGCTACAGCCATCTGAACCGTATCAATCAGCGTGCGGAAGAATGGGAAGCTTGCATACATTTCTTTCAGGACAACCAGATTTTCCTCTTTATCCTGATAGAAACTTTGCAGCCCTGTTCCTGCCGCATACCATGCCGGAAGCAGATAACGACTTTGCGTCCATGCAAATACCCAAGGAATTGCTCTCAGATCTTCGAACTTGTCGCTACCTTTCCGTTTGGACGGTCGCGAACCAATATTCAGTTCACCCACCTCTGGAAGCGGTGTGGATTCCTTGAAGAAGGTAAAGAAGTCCGGATCACGGAAAATCAAATCCTGATATTTCGTCAAAGATACTTGTGAAATATCTTTGATGATGCTGTCCCAATGACGCTCGGATTCTGATTCTTGCGGCTCAAGACCATTCAGTGCTGCTGTAATCAGTGCAGAAGTTGCCTGCTCCAGACTACGGTATGCAATTCCCTGAAGGGAGTAACGAGAAGAAATAACCTCTCCCTGCTCTGTAATCTTGATGCCTCCACCAATGGTATGCGGTGGTTGAGCAAGAATACTGCGATTGAGTGGCATGCCGCCACGTCCAAGAGCTCCGCCACGTCCATGGAAGAACTTCAGCTTAACGCCGTGTTCATTACCTACAGCCGTGATCGCATTCATTGCTACACGCAGTTCCCAGTTGGCTGTAACCACTCCGCCATCCTTGTTACTGTCGGAATAACCTAGCATGATTTCATGTAGTTCGTTCCGTCCTTTTACGCTTGCGCGGTATACAGGAAGGTTAAATAGCTTCTGCATAATGTCCGAAGCCGCATGAAGGTCATCAATCGTTTCAAACAGCGGTACCGCTTGAAGTGTAGATACAACCTCACCATTGTTTCCTTTGGTGAATAAGCCTACTTCCTTGGCAAATACCATAACCTCCAGCAAGTCACTTGCGCCCTGCGTCATACTGATCAGGTAACTTGTGATACAGCCGGTCCCAAATTCGTTCTGGGCACGCTTAATGGTACGGAAGACATCCAGACACTCTTTGGTTCCCTCCGTGTATTGGTGATAAGGAGAAGTAAGCGGACGCGGATCATCCAGCAAACGAGCAAGCAGATCGATTTTACCGTCTTCAGTCAGACGCGCATAATCTTCTACAATGTTCATTTTTGCCAAAATCTCCGACATCGCATTTTCATGTTCCTGACTGTGCTGACGCACATCCAATGCTGCAGTATGGAAACCAAACAACTCGACTTGACGAATCATTTTGCGAATAGTTGTATCCGCTACGTAATCGGCAAAATGATGGCGCAGACTTCGATCAATAATCATCAGATCATCAATCAAATCCTGAGCGCTATGATAACGGTCAGCCTGACCTAATTTGTTCTCATCCAGTACATTGTTCAACTTGGCAATCATATAGGCCAATTTGATGCGGTATGGCTCTTTTTCATTCCGCCAGATATCCACTTTTTTCAATGTAACAGAATTGCGGTCCTGCTCAATCGACTGCACCAGCTCATCCGATACATGGATGATGTTCGTGCTGAAGCTGAGATGGCCCATAAGTTCAATCATAATCCGTTGGTATTCACGCAAAGCGAGCTTGCGTTGCATCAACAACGTCTGCCATGTTACATCTGAAGTTACCGAAGGATTTCCATCCCGGTCTCCACCGATCCAGGAACCGAACCGCAAATACGTCGGCACATGCCAGTCATGGTCAGGATAAAATTTGTTCAGGCAGCGTTCCAGCTCCTGGTATACATCCGGAAGTACGTGGAACAACGTTTCATGAAAGTAGTACATCCCGTTCCGCACTTCATCGAGTACAGTCGGTTTGCGGTCGCGAAGTTCATCTGTCTGCCAGAGTGTAATAACCTCATTCAGCAGTTTCTCACGCAACTGTTCACGTTCACGTAACGTCAGCGTAGGATTATCAAGTAGCATGACATCTTCGGATATCCGTTTGTGGATGTCCAGAATAACCCGGCGCATGGCTTCGGTTGGGTGAGCTGTCATAACGAGTTCAAGCGACAAATCGTCGAGAATCTCTTCCACCTCTGTATGAGACAACCCACGTTCCTTAAGATCCTGTACTGCTTTCTCAATCGATCCTGGCTGCACAGCGTCCCCTGCAGAACGTTCATAATCCCGTTTACGCCGGATCCGATGGTTTTGTTCAGCAATATTAACTAATTGAAAATAAATAGCGAATGCCCGAATAACCTGATGACGATTGTCCGAGTCTAATTCCTGGATCATCGTTTTGAACTCTGCATAGAGTTCTGGCAGAAATTCTGCACGCAACGATTTGCTCGTTTCCCGAATCTTCTCAACGATATCTAGAAGCTCCGTGCCGCCTTGATGGACAAGAACTTCTCCGAGTATATTGCCCAGGAACCGCACGTCTCGCCGAAGCAGGTTGTTGGATTGGCTTTTGCTGGCGGTTACCATAGTTTCAGTCATGCTTATCCTCCCATCTGATCGTTCCATTCGTACACGCAAATTTGACACCTTCATAACATCATACAATAAAATGGTACGAAAATCTTTATTTTTCTACTAGAAAAAATGGGGATTATCCCCGATTTACAGCACAAAAACACGCTTTTTTATTCATTTTCTTGTTCTGCTTCAATTAATGGTCATATGCTGCCGCATGATACCTTTTTCACATACTTTAGATAAATCTAATGTCTCATACCTATACTTAAAAACTCATAAATATACAGTTAATTTAGACATGAGTATCCGTACATGATTATTAGGTAAAACCGCATAATTGTATTATTTGAAGCCAGATGTCATACAAAGAAACATGACCGGCAAAGCAAGCTTTTGTATACTTTACCACAGTGACGCAATAAATTAAAGATGTAAATATAATTTTCTTCACATTACAGTCTGCTTTTTAGAAAAGTTTCTTATGTATGATTCCTAACATACTGTAATCAAGGCATAACTTTACAGACCATCCCTACATAATTTTCTTATCCTCTTGGGCAGATTAATTTATAGCTCTAAAAAAAAGGAGGACTCAAATCTAATGAAAAAAGCTACAACGATTATTGCTTCTGTGCTTCTCGTCGCTTCTATAGCTGGTCCTGCTGCTGCTGCTGATAATCACATGACCAAAGGAATGGACACCAACGGTTCACGTGTCCAGTCTTATCAGGACAGCAACTACATGAATCGTACAAATACCAACATGAACATGAACATGGACGGGAACTACCGCAACAATGGTGACTATCGTACCAACAGTGTTCGTGCTAACGCCGCAACAACCGATCGGGATAATGGCATGGATTGGGGCTGGCTCGGTCTGCTAGGACTCCTTGGTTTAGCGGGCATGCGTAGAAGAGTGACCGATCACAACGAGCGCTAATTGGGCCAAATCACATTACTTTAGCTGATGCCTCTAAAAGCATCTTCTTCCCAAAGAGTAAACAAAAGAGCCAAGACCCCCTCATTTAGCTTACAGAGGGGCGTCTTGGCTCTTTTTAATCCTATAAAGCTACATAATATAACTGCTACTTCCCGCATAGAAAAACAAATAAAAAACTCCCCACATGTGCGGAGAGTTTCTTATTAAATAATGTAAGCGGGTGATGGGAATCGAACCCACGCTATTAGCTTGGAAGGCTAAAGTTCTACCATTGAACTACACCCGCATAACAACAATCGGGATGACACGATTTGAACATGCGACCCCCTGGTCCCAAACCAGGTGCTCTACCAAGCTGAGCTACATCCCGATACTAAAAAAATAATGGCGCGCCCTGAGAGATTCGAACTCCCGGCCTTTTGATTCGTAGTCAAACGCTCTATCCAGCTGAGCTAAGGGCGCAAATATTGGAGCGGAAGACGGGAATCGAACCCGCGACCCTCGCCTTGGCAAGGCGATGCTCTACCGCTGAGCCACTTCCGCAAATAAAGGATGCGCGTGGAGGGACTTGAACCCCCACGTCAAAGACGCTAGATCCTAAGTCTAGTGCGTCTGCCAATTCCGCCACACGCGCATATAATGGTGAGTCATGAAGGGCTCGAACCTTCGACACCCTGATTAAAAGTCAGGTGCTCTACCAACTGAGCTAATGACTCATAAAATGGCTGGGGATATAGGATTTGAACCTATGCATGACGGAGTCAAAGTCCGTTGCCTTACCGCTTGGCTAATCCCCAATAAATTATATGGTGGAGGCTGAGGGGATCGAACCCCCGACCCTCTGCTTGTAAGGCAGATGCTCTCCCAGCTGAGCTAAGCCTCCATCTATATGACCCGTAGGGGATTCGAACCCCTGTTACCTCCGTGAAAGGGAGGTGTCTTAACCCCTTGACCAACGGGCCCCATTTCCAAAGCTCTCAACCGGGATCGAACCGGTGACCTCATCCTTACCATGGATGCACTCTACCTACTGAGCTATGAGAGCAAATGGCTCCCCGAACAGGGCTCGAACCTGTGACAACTCGATTAACAGTCGAGTGCTCTACCAACTGAGCTATCAGGGAATAATATGCATTTGCAGGGCAAATGCAATTCATCGTACAACGTCCACATGCAGAGCCTGTTTTCTATGTATGATGAAAGAGTTCGCTTGGCGGCGTCCTACTCTCCCAGGACCCTGCGGTCCAAGTACCATCGGCGCTAGAGGGCTTAACGGTCGTGTTCGGGATGGGTACGTGTGGAACCCCTCCGCCATCGCCACCAAACGCATAGCTGTGCTTACATTTCAGAGTGTTGTTCTCTGAAAACTAGATTCGAAACGAAAGTGTGCGAATTCAAACTTGCAATTGGATAAGCCCTCGACCGATTAGTACTGGTCAGCTCCATGCATTGCTGCACTTCCACCCCCAGCCTATCTACCTCGTCGTCTTCAAGGGGTCTTACATACTGGGAAATCTCATCTTGAGGGGGGCTTCACGCTTAGATGCTTTCAGCGTTTATCCCGTCCGTACATAGCTACCCAGCGGTGCTCCTGGCGGAACAACTGGTACACCAGCGGTACGTCCATCCCGGTCCTCTCGTACTAAGGACAGCTCCTCTCAAATTTCCTACGCCCACGACAGATAGGGACCGAACTGTCTCACGACGTTCTGAACCCAGCTCGCGTACCGCTTTAATGGGCGAACAGCCCAACCCTTGGGACCTACTTCAGCCCCAGGATGCGATGAGCCGACATCGAGGTGCCAAACCTCCCCGTCGATGTGGACTCTTGGGGGAGATAAGCCTGTTATCCCCAGGGTAGCTTTTATCCGTTGAGCGATGGCCCTTCCATGCGGTACCACCGGATCACTAAGCCCGACTTTCGTCCCTGCTCGACTTGTAGGTCTCGCAGTCAAGCTCCCTTATGCCTTTGCACTCTTCGAATGATTTCCAACCATTCTGAGGGAACCTTTGGGCGCCTCCGTTACTCTTTAGGAGGCGACCGCCCCAGTCAAACTGCCCACCTGACACTGTCCCCGCACCGGATTACGGTACCAGGTTAGAACCTAGATACGATCAGGGTGGTATCCCAACGTTGCCTCCACAGAAGCTTGCGCTCCTGCTTCAAAGGCTCCCACCTATCCTGTACAGATCGTACCCAAATTCAATATCAAGCTGCAGTAAAGCTCCATGGGGTCTTTCCGTCTTGTCGCGGGTAACCTGCATCTTCACAGGTATTAAAATTTCACCGGATCTCTCGTTGAGACAGCGCCCAAGTCGTTACGCCATTCGTGCGGGTCAGAATTTACCTGACAAGGAATTTCGCTACCTTAGGACCGTTATAGTTACGGCCGCCGTTTACTGGGGCTTCGGTTCACAGCTTCGGATTGCTCCTAACCACTCCCCTTAACCTTCCAGCACCGGGCAGGCGTCAGCCCGTATACTTCGCCTTACGGCTTCGCACAGACCTGTGTTTTTGCTAAACAGTCGCTTGGGCCTTTTCACTGCGGCCCCCTCGTGCTATTCACACTACCGGGGCACCCCTTCTCCCGAAGTTACGGGGTCATTTTGCCGAGTTCCTTAACGAGAGTTCTTCCGCGCGCCTTAGAATACTCTTCTCGCCTACCTGTGTCGGTTTGCGGTACGGGCACCTTCACCTGGCTAGAGGCTTTTCTTGGCAGTGTGAGATCATGACCTTCGCTACTATAATTTTCGCTCCCCATCACAGCTCAGCCTTAATGATGTGCGGATTTGCCTACACATCAGCCTCACTGCTTAGACGGACATCCATCAGTCCGCGTCACTACCCTACTGCGTCCCCCCATTGCTCATAACGGCTTACGGTGGTACAGGAATTTCGACCTGTTGTCCTTCGACTACGCCTTTCGGCCTCGCCTTAGGTCCCGACTTACCCTGAGCGGACGAGCCTTCCTCAGGAACCCTTAGGCTTTCGGCGGATCAGATTCTCACTGATCTTTTCGTTACTCATACCGGCATTCTCACTTGTATAATGTCCAGCGCTCCTTACGGTACACCTTCAACCCTTATACAACGCTCCCCTACCCCTGATGCAAAGCATCAAGCCATAGCTTCGGTGGTGTGTTTAGCCCCGTTACATTTTCGGCGCAGAGTCACTCGACCAGTGAGCTATTACGCACTCTTTCAATGGTGGCTGCTTCTAAGCCAACATCCTGGTTGTCTGTGCAACTCCACATCCTTTCCCACTTAACACACACTTGGGGACCTTAGCTGATGGTCTGGGCTGTTTCCCTTTTGACAATGGATCTTAGCACTCACTGTCTGACTCCCGGAAGTAAGTCTATGGCATTCGGAGTTTGACTGAGCTTGGTAACCCTTGCGGGCCCCGCACCCAATCAGTGCTCTACCTCCACGACTCTGTTTTCCGAGGCTAGCCCTAAAGCTATTTCGGGGAGAACCAGCTATCTCCGAGTTCGA
The DNA here is from genome assembly GCF_024159265.1 of Paenibacillus sp. 1781tsa1. NCBI lineage: Bacteria > Bacillati > Bacillota > Bacilli > Caryophanales > Paenibacillaceae > Paenibacillus > Paenibacillus sp. 1781tsa1. Next base: position 6,171,750 of record NZ_JAMYWY010000001.1, read on the forward strand.
TTGGAATTTCTCCGCTACCCCCACCTCATCCCCGCACTTTTCAACGTGCGTGGGTTCGGGCCTCCAGTGCGTGTTACCGCACCTTCACCCTGGACAGGGGTAGATCACCCGGTTTCGGGTCTACGTCCACGTACTACATCGCCCTATTCAGACTCGCTTTCGCTGCGGCTCCGGCTCTTCACCTTAACCTTGCACGGGAACGTAACTCGCCGGTTCATTCTACAAAAGGCACGCCATCACCCCTAAAACGGGCTCTGACTTTTTGTAAGCACACGGTTTCAGGTTCTATTTCACTCCCCTTCCGGGGTGCTTTTCACCTTTCCCTCACGGTACTGCTTCACTATCGGTCGCTAGGAAGTATTTAGCCTTGGCAGATGGTCCTGCCGGATTCATACGGGGTTTCACGTGCCCCGCACTACTCGGGATCCGTCTCGGAGGGAACAGACTTTCAACTACAGGGCTTTTACCTTCTTTGGCGGGCCTTTCCAGACCTCTTCGCTTAACCGGTTCCTTTGTAACTCCATGTGAGACGTCCCACAACCCCAAAGAGCAAGCTCTCTGGTTTGGGCTTCTCCGCGTTCGCTCGCCGCTACTGACGGAATCACTATTGTTTTCTCTTCCTCAGGGTACTTAGATGTTTCAGTTCCCCTGGTATGCCTCTACATAACCTATGTATTCAGTTATGAGTAACTGGAAATTACCCCAGCTGGGTTTCCCCATTCGGACACCCCCGGATCAAAGCTTGCTTACAGCTCCCCGAGGCAGTTTCGTTGTTCGCCACGTCCTTCATCGGCTCCTAGCGCCTAGGCATCCTCCGTGTGCTCTTAGTAGCTTAACCATATCGCTCGTGTTCGAGCTGTCACTCCGCTTGTTTTGGACTGCGTCCAAAGCCAAAAGTCGTTCCATTTCGATCACTCGCTCATGCAATCTACCGTTTTTATTGAAACTTGTTCAACACAAGCTCAGCTAAAAAGGAATGTTCTAATTCGCATTTACTTTCGTTTCGATATCTAGTTTTCAAAGAACAAACTTGTAAATCATTTTTGGTGGAGCCAAGCGGGATCGAACCGCTGACCTCCTGCTTGCAAGGCAGGCGCTCTCCCAGCTGAGCTATGGCCCCATATGAAATTTAAAGATATAGATGGTGGGCCCTGGTGGACTCGAACCACCGGCCTCACCCTTATCAGAGGTGCGCTCTAACCAACTGAGCTAAGGGCCCACATTATATATACTATTTGAACCCAAAATGGGTTACGCTTGGCGGCGTTCTACTCTCCCAGGACCCTGCGGTCCAAGTACCATTGACGCTGAAGGGCTTAACGGTCGTGTTCGGGATGGGAACGTGTGGAACCCCTTCGCTATCGCCACCAAACGTTTGAGAGTTTGAGCTCTCAAAACTGAGCAACGAGTGAGTAACTAGCCGACCTGGCTAGATTTTGTATTTGAATGTTTCCACGCGGGAAACGATTCTCCATAGAAAGGAGGTGATCCAGCCGCACCTTCCGATACGGCTACCTTGTTACGACTTCACCCCAATCATCTATCCCACCTTCGGCGGCTGGCTCCTTGCGGTTACCCCACCGACTTCGGGTGTTATAAACTCTCGTGGTGTGACGGGCGGTGTGTACAAGACCCGGGAACGTATTCACCGCGGCATGCTGATCCGCGATTACTAGCAATTCCGACTTCATGCAGGCGAGTTGCAGCCTGCAATCCGAACTGAGACCGGCTTTTTAGGATTCGTTCCACCTCGCGGCTTCACAGCCCGTTGTACCGGCCATTGTAGTACGTGTGTAGCCCAGGTCATAAGGGGCATGATGATTTGACGTCATCCCCACCTTCCTCCGGTTTGTCACCGGCAGTCACCTTAGAGTGCCCATCCGAAATGCTGGCAACTAAGATCAAGGGTTGCGCTCGTTGCGGGACTTAACCCAACATCTCACGACACGAGCTGACGACAACCATGCACCACCTGTCTCCTCTGTCCCGAAGGAAAGGTACATCTCTGTACCGGTCAGAGGGATGTCAAGACCTGGTAAGGTTCTTCGCGTTGCTTCGAATTAAACCACATACTCCACTGCTTGTGCGGGTCCCCGTCAATTCCTTTGAGTTTCAGTCTTGCGACCGTACTCCCCAGGCGGAGTGCTTAATGTGTTAACTTCGGCACCAAGGGTATCGAAACCCCTAACACCTAGCACTCATCGTTTACGGCGTGGACTACCAGGGTATCTAATCCTGTTTGCTCCCCACGCTTTCGCGCCTCAGCGTCAGTTACAGCCCAGAGAGTCGCCTTCGCCACTGGTGTTCCTCCACATATCTACGCATTTCACCGCTACACGTGGAATTCCACTCTCCTCTTCTGCACTCAAGTCACCCAGTTTCCAGTGCGATCCGGGGTTGAGCCCCGGGATTAAACACCAGACTTAAATGACCGCCTGCGCGCGCTTTACGCCCAATAATTCCGGACAACGCTTGCCCCCTACGTATTACCGCGGCTGCTGGCACGTAGTTAGCCGGGGCTTTCTTCTCAGGTACCGTCACCTTGAGAGCAGTTACTCTCCCAAGCGTTCTTCCCTGGCAACAGAGCTTTACGATCCGAAAACCTTCATCACTCACGCGGCATTGCTCCGTCAGGCTTTCGCCCATTGCGGAAGATTCCCTACTGCTGCCTCCCGTAGGAGTCTGGGCCGTGTCTCAGTCCCAGTGTGGCCGATCACCCTCTCAGGTCGGCTACGCATCGTCGCCTTGGTGAGCCGTTACCCCACCAACTAGCTAATGCGCCGCAGGCCCATCCCCAAGTGACAGATTGCTCCGTCTTTCCAGTTCTCTTCAGGCGAAGAAAACAACTATTCGGTATTAGCTACCGTTTCCGGTAGTTGTCCCAAACTTGAGGGCAGGTTGCCTACGTGTTACTCACCCGTCCGCCGCTAACTATCAGAGAAGCAAGCTTCTCTTCAAGTCCGCTCGACTTGCATGTATTAGGCATGCCGCCAGCGTTCGTCCTGAGCCAGGATCAAACTCTCCAATAAAGTATTGAAAAGAGCGATAAGCTCATTTTGAATCTGACGAGATTAAAAATCTCATTTGTGCTCCAGCCGATTCAAGCCAAGGCTTGTTTCAAACTTTCGCGTTCATTCTGCAAGCAGAATGTTTACTCACTCGTTGTTCAGTTTTCAAAGATCAAACATTCAATTTAGTGCTGTTTTTCATGTTGTCGTCGTTTCAGCGGCGACTTTTATAATATATCATGTTGAAGTTCTCTTTGCAAGCATTATTTTTCGATTATTTTCAATCGCTTCATTTTCATGCTTGTTTTGGTGAACCGCTCCTAAAAAAGGAACGAAAATTAATTTACCATATGAACTTAGAAAGGTCAACCCTTTTTCGACAAAAAGTATGAACCCCTCAATAATTTCACATTTTCATGGTTCAGAGGCACAGCACCCACTATGAAGAGCTGCACCTCACTTCCACTACTGTAAATCGAATATATGACCAGCTTCAGCACTAAGGCTTCGACTTTTTCAGCTTCCCACCTCTTGCATACTTGGACAACTCTTTTGGCGGGGCAAAGCGCGCATACATGCGGAACACAGTCTTATATCGGCTCGCGATAGCATATTTGATCTCTTGGTCAAGACGATTATCACTCAGATCGAACAGCATTTCATCTAATTCTTTACGCAGCACATAGTCTAGTTCTTTGCATTCCTTCTCGTTAAACAACATACCCAGCATTAGAGTTCTCCTTTTTGTGCATAGCCTCTTTATCACACTTACACAAGTTCCATACAGCACCCCGTGCAATCGCTTTTTGTGAGTGCTGCTGGAACCCGTTTTATTGTTATGGTCAACTTTCTGAAAATTTATGAATGCCAACCATGACAAAATTTTATCCTCTCACCAGAGTATACGTAAGTGTGCTTTCGATGATTGCTGCAACAAGAAGCAAGATGACAACCCAGAAGGATGCCGTTAACGTCCTATTCATGAATGCTTTCCACCGGGTACCCAACGTGTTTCGTTTATCACTTCCAAGTTGTACAAGACTTTTAATAACCAGACCACCAAACTTCAGTCCGAATGCGCAAGCAATAATAATGACTGGAATCTCAATAATGCCATGCGGAAGCAAGCCTTTAACCACAATATCATAGAAACTTGCGCCATAATTCATGGTGGTGTGCACTACAAATCCAAGGACCATCCCATTGATTAACAGGAAAATGACAGGCAGAATACCGAAGAATATACCGGCATAGATAACAAGTACACTTTTGATGGCATTATTGAAAAAGATAAACAGGAAGAAGTTCCATTGCACATTGCCCCCCTGCTCCAGCCGTTCACTGACTTCCCGTAATCCTCCGATTTGATTCAACAACAGTTCTTCCAGTGGCCCTGTACTCACCCATCCTGCCCCTATTCCAACAGCAAACAATACCACGGACCAGATTAATGCACTGCGGATGGAACCAAGATCTCTAAGAAATGTACTGAATTTTAACATAATAACCTCCTGTAGAATCTAAAATGATGGACAAACAAGTTGCCGTTACGAATAACTGGGGAGTACGAGCATACATTGGAGAGTAAACAAGCATTTCTTATGGGAGAGGGGCGCTTATTGAAATGAACTCGTTCTATGTATTTAGCGGCAAAAAGATTAAACGGTACCTGATTGTCCTCGTTGCTGCCATCTTTGCGATCGGTATTATTTATCTGGAGAGTGGCAATGTCTCCGTATTCTCGGAGGAAGCACCATCAGCCGTCTACAGCGTTCCAACCGAGAAGAAGGTAATTGCACTTACCTTTGACATTAGCTGGGGAGATAAACGGACAGAGCCGATTCTGAAAGTTCTTCAGGAGAATAAAGTGCAGAAGGCCACCTTTTTCCTTTCCTCCCCCTGGAGCAAGACACACCCCGAAATTGTTACTGCCATCAAAGAGGCAGGATATGAAATTGGCAGCCATGGTCACAGACATGAGAACTACAGCAGCCTGACCGAGGAAGAAATTCGCAAAGAAATTTCGACAGCTCATAGCATTTTAACCGATTTAACGGGAAAAGAACCGAAATTACTTCGTCTGCCCAATGGAGACTTTGACAAGCGTGTGCTTCAGGTCGCCAATAGTCTGAATTATCAGGTTGTTCAGTGGGATACCGACTCTTTGGATTGGAAAAACCCCGGAGTACAGACCATTGTTGATCGCGTAGTAAGCAAAGCACATCCAGGGGACATCGTACTGCTGCATGCAAGCGATTCTTCCAAACAAACTCATGAGGCACTTCCTGTCATTATCGACAAATTAAAAAATCAGGGCTATGAATTCGTAACTGTATCTGAATTGCTTAACCATTCCAGTGTGGAAGGTAAGGAAGTTCGTGATCAAGCCAGTGGTCAATAATTGGCAAATTGCTGGATCTAAAGCCTCTATACGAGCTTAAAATTTGAAAAGAGCTAACCAGGTTAGCTCTTTTTGGTATGTTTTATACTAAACGAAATTTATGCTCGACTTTCTTTCAGCTGTTCTGCCTTTCCACTTACGCTGTGCTTCGTTGATACATCCACAAGCCTGTGCAATATCAGCATTTGGTATGCATTACATAAGAGCAAGGGAACCACAATAAATATGGTTGCCGCATTCACATCAATACGCAGTACGCCAATCGTCTCAACTATGGTGACGGCAATCATGAAAAAGAGTGTAGGTACAAGCGCGGAGAGATGAGTCAGCTTTACTTTAACGTAAGCGGTAACAATTGCAGCTGCCAAAATAATGATACCCAATACAATATCCGACATACGCTCCCGGTCTCCGCCAACAAACAGGCGTAAAAACATCACGTCAAGCAGCGCTAGAACCGTTAGTACAATCTGCACGATCTGCCAACTACGCTTAGGAAATACACCTTTACCCATGTAATTCAATATCAGATATGCAAAGAAACCCATTTGTGAATACACGCTGATCATAACCCCTGATCCAAATAGGATCAAAAGATACAGAAGAAAATCATTTAATCCATTTGTTTTCTCCCCGTTCACCAGCATCATAATCAATCCTGTACCTAATGCTCCCGCGGCCCCAATAAGCAAGGCTGTCCAAAACAGGAAAAACCATTTACGTAAATTCAAATGTTTTCCACCCCCGAGTGTTTATTTTACCAACCTTCTCAGCAAAAAACCATCATTGCTCAACATATTTCCCCCTTTCCCATCACATACTACATCCAGTATCTAATCAAGGAGGGATTGTACACATGAAACGGCCTTTGTGGCAGCTATGCTGTGTCGTACTGGGGCTATCCGTCATGCTTGCTGGCTGCGGTTCAGATCAGAGTTCTTCGCCTCCTCAGGGCAGTTATAAAGAGATGAAAACAATGGTTGTAGATATTTTGAAAAGTGACGAAGGCAAGAAAGCGGTGGAGGAAGCTCTTACAGGTCAGAGCTCATCCAGCGGAAGCAGCGGTTCGGAAGAAGGTGGCGGTTCGGGTGGTGCTTCGGGATCCATTGGTATGAAAATGTTAATGCCTGTGCAATCTTCGGAACAAATACGTATTGCAGTAAAAGATACCATCACAGCTCCCGAATATAAGAAGGAATTCGAAAAGATCATGACTGATCCGCAGTTTGCAGGTGAATTTGCCAAAGTGATCAACGCACAAAGTAAACAACTTCATATGCAATTGATTAAAGATCCCACATATCAAAAGTCTGTTGAAGACATCATGAAGTCACCAGAGGTATCCAAAATGTTCATGGATATGACGAAGACTCCGGATTATCGTAAACAGACGATGACTGTCATGCAGGAAGTGATGCAAAACCCGTTGTTCCGCATGGAAGTACTCACTTTGCTCAAGAAGGTTGTGCAGGACGAATTGCAACCAAAAGTAGAAAGCGGCGGGCAACAAGGGCAAGAGAAAGACGGACAGCAGGACGGTCAGGGCCAAGGTGGTAGTGATGGCGGAGATGGTGGAAGCAGTGGAGATTCGGGCAGCGGAGGATCATAAACAGTAGGTGTTAATACAGGTGTTAATACACACCTCAGATACTGAAAAGCCTGCATCCAAGTGGACGCAGGCTTTACTTGTATTTATCACACTCATACCATTAGAATTTGGATTCAATGGACCGGGCAACTTCATCATAGATAGCCCCTATACGAGAATCTGCTTTGTAAACAGAAGGTGAGAAATCAGGCTCGGAAGGATGGTTATCCGGCGTGCCTAATGGAATTTGGGCAAGCAAGCTTGTATGCAGACTTTCCGCAAGTCTTCCCCCGCCTCCACGACCAAAGACATAATCCTTCTCGCCGCAACTGCCACATTCATAGTAAGCCATGTTCTCAATCACACCAAGTAACTCATGATCGGTCTGAATGGCCATCGCACCCGCACGTGCTGCGACAAAAGCTGCTGTTGCATGTGGCGTGGTAACAATAATTTCCTTACTCTGTGGCAACAACTGATGCACATCCAAAGCGACATCTCCCGTACCTGGTGGCAAATCCAGTAACATATAATCCAATTCGCCCCACTGGACATCGGTAAAGAATTGACGCAGCATTCGACCGAGCATGGGTCCTCGCCAGATCACTGGATTGTTCTCCCGAATAAAGAAGCCCATGGACATGACTTTGACTCCAAAACGTTCAACCGTTTGGATAACGCCATCTTCAACGACCGGATATTCTTCAATCCCCATCATGTCGGGTACACTGAAGCCGTAGATATCCGCATCAATTAAGCCCACTTTCTTGCCTTGACGAGCCAAGGCAGCAGCGAGATTAACGGTCACCGTTGATTTACCAACGCCACCTTTACCACTGGCCACTGCAATAAAACGAACACCTGATTCAGGACTTAACAGCTCATGTCCATCTAGGCCCGCTGCGTGACCTTTTACGAGCACTTCGTCCCGATCCTGCTCTTCATCGGGTTGTCCCATATTCAGGCTCTCACGATCATGCTCAGAAGCTGCACGCACACGAATATGTACATCCTTCAGTCCGTGCTGGGACAATAGATTACGCGCTGCATCACTCAAGGCTGTTGAATCCTCAGATCGATTTTCCAGTGTCACTATGGTCAGAGCCACATGATTTTCTTTCACCATAATATCTCGAACCCATTCCAGTTCGGTCAGACTTACTCCCAATTGTGGTTCTTGTAATGGCTGTAATAGTTCAAGTATCTGTTCTTTTGATAACATCAGACAGCACCTCAGCTTTATCTATTGGCATGTAATTAGGTATGCTGATCCAATTATATCATTACCTTTCTTATTCTGACTAACTTTTAGGCCGTTCTCCTGAGGAATATCTGAGAATCCCATTATAGATCGATGCAGCTACCTTGCGTTGATAAGCTTCATCGGCAAGCATACGTGCCTCTTCTGGATGAGAAAGGAAGCCCACTTCTACCAGTGCTGAAGGAATCTTCAGAGCCTGTAACAGATAAACCGTATTTACCGTTTTGGCGATCCGATCTGTATTCTCCAGATTACGAACCATCTCTTGTTGAAGCAGATTAGCCAAACCTTCGTTATCCGGATGGTTAGGTGTATAGAAAACCTGCGCTCCACTCCAGCGGTTTGATGGGACACTGTTCATGTGAATGCTAATAAAGAGATCCGCTTGCTTATCCTCTATCCGCCGTACTCTTTGTTTCAGATCTTCCGTCTTGCGTTTGGAGTACCCCCTGGTGTCCGATTCTGCCAAATCAGTGTCTATTTCTCGTGTCATCACCACTAAGGCCCCTGCCTGTTGCAAATAATCTCTCACATACAAGGCGATAGCCAGGTTGATATCTTTTTCAATAACCCCCTGTTTACTTACCGCTCCTCCATCTGGACCTCCATGTCCTGCATCAATAGCAATGACTTTTCCTGCCATCGGCAAACTCCAGTAGCCTGACGTCTTGGCGGAAGGTAGCTCATATGACATGACCGCCACTAACATGGCCAGCAGACAGAGGCTCAGCATGACCCTTTTGATTGTTTTTAACCTAATCCAGACTACAAAGTGTTTCCCCATATTTTTACGCATAAAAAAACCACCTCGTCCCTATAAATGACTCTAATCATCTATATGGGACAAGATGGACAATTATACCGCTAGGAGCGGACTTGCTCCGCCATTCCTTCAATCAGCACCTCAGCTACCTCAGGACGTGTAAATTCAGGAGGAGGGCACATCAGCCGGGTAATAGTTCTCCAGTAATACCAGATAACTCTTCATCCGAACATCTGCAGGAACATCGTCCGACTTCGTCTCTCCAACGAGCGGATTCAGGAAGAGTGCATCTACAATCTCCATAGCGCTCTTTTGGATGTACTCATGAGCCCGATGGACCGGATTGCGCGTCTGAAAACCGACTACCGTCTTCCAACCCTTCTCCTGAAAAATCTTCCGGGTATCTGCAGGATCATAATAGAACTCCTCGAATTTCGAAGGTTTTGGACGGTTCAAGACTTGGATTGGACCTCCTACGTATGTTGCAGGGCGCTCCAATAGTTTTTTAACACCAGGGTGCTCAAGATCATCTGTTTTGAATACACGCTGGGCTTCTACACCCTGATCCACCTGGTATATACTTTGGACTTCGAGCAGTCCATAAGTTACTCCATCTTGATCACCAACAAGTTTCACAAGTTCACCAATCTGGAGGGGTGCGGCTTGTTTATCGTCAACAGCAAGTGTAATTGGTATACTCCAGACCGTTCCATCAGCGAGACGCATGCGAGACACAACCGAAAGGTAATCTTCCTCATTTAAGAAACCTTGAAGTGGTGAGAACGCACCAACACCAATCAGATCCAAATCATATATCGTCCAGGTATTTATAAGCTAACAGGATAAGTTTCTACTGTCTTGCAAGAATTGCTCCCGTTCTTTTCCTTGTACGATACGCTGAACCAGCGTACCTACATGTGACAGAATCGATGTCATCTTGTCAGTTCCTTGTGTATCTATTATTTATGAAGGCCACATTCCGTTTTATCATTACCAGACCAACGTCCAGCACGAGGGTCCTCACCAGGCATAACCTGACGTGTGCAATGCTCACAGCCAATACTCGGGTAGTTCTGATCATGAAGAGGGTTATATACTACGTTATTGTCACGGATATATTGCCATACATCATCTGACGTCCAGTGTGCAATTGGATTAAACTTCATCAGACCAAATTTAGAATCGTATTCAACCTTTTTCGAATTAGCACGAGTTGGTGCTTGATCTCTACGAATACCTGTAATCCATGCATCATACTGAGAAAGAATACGTGTTAAGGGTTCAACTTTACGAATGTTACAGCAGCCATTGGGATCAGACTTCCACAACTCTTCACCGTGTTGAGCTGCCTGCTCTTCCGGAGTAATCTTAGGTGATACACGTACAAATTCAAGATTGTAGTTCTCCTGCATCTTGTCACGTGTTTCGTATGTTTCTTTGAAGTGAAAATCAGTATCCAGATAAAAAATATCTGTCGATGGGCTGATCTTCTGCAACATATCTACAAGTACAACATCTTCTGCTCCAAAGCTGCAAGCAAAAGTGATATTAGGAAATGTTTCAATAGCATACCGAATAATATCCTCTGGACTAGCATGCTCCAGTTCCTCAGCCTTCGTCCGTGCCAATTCTTCTTTCTCCAACAAGTTCATCTGTGTTTCCCCCATTCTGCATTTCAATGGAACCTAAAGCCGACTAATCTAATATGAATTATGTTTAGTATAAATCTTTCATTGTGTATGTCAATGCCTTCCATATGGTAAAATAAATCAGTTTCTGCCCTTCGTTGATCATTGCTCTTACACAATAATTTGGTTCAATTTATCCATATCTCTCTTCATGAGATAAAAACAATGATGTTGGTCCAAGTCATTGGGCAAGTTAAAATATATATCTTAGCCTCGGAAAGCTTTGCTGCTGCTGGCTTTGGAGAGTTTATATCGCCAAGAAAAGCATCAAATATCACTCATCGATTAAAAATAACGAAAGAGAAGAAGAAGTTATAATGGGATCAGAGTGACAACATATAACAAATGATATGTAAGGGACTTTTATCGTTTCCATAAGAAATACTGATGAGACTTACAGTAAAGAAATCAGTACAAAACAGTAAACCGAATACATTCAAGAAACTTTGTGTGAGCGCTGATGGATGATTTTATAAGGATTTGTTATAGAACGTGTGGAAAACGATGGGAAAGAGCAAATCGTATGATCAAAAACGATTAGTGAGGTCCCGAAAGAAGTATTAACACACATATGTAAAACTGTATTGAGGAACATTAATGAGGATACTTAACATGCATAGAGCATAGATACTTAACATATATGAAGCGACAATGTAAAAACATGCGGAGAGATATGAGAGCTATCGTACAAGCGGATATATATATGCGGAACCTTCATGAATATATAAAAAAGCCTTTGGCCGAGGCCAAAGGCTTTTAATATTAACGTTTGGAGAACTGAGGTGCGCGACGAGCCGCTTTAAGACCGTATTTTTTACGCTCTTTCATACGTGGGTCACGAGTCAGGAATCCTGCTTTTTTCAGGGATGCACGGTATTCCGGATCTGCTTTCAACAGAGCGCGGGAGATACCATGACGGATTGCGCCGGCTTGACCGGAAATTCCGCCACCATGAGCAATAACAAGAACGTCATAGTTGTTGAGCGTTTCTGTCAAGTTCAGTGGTTGTTTTACGATCAGTTTGAGTGTTTCCAAACCGAAGTATTCATTAATATCACGTTTATTGATGACAATGCGTCCTTCACCCGGTACAAGGCGAACACGTGCTACCGAATGTTTACGACGACCTGTCCCATAGTATTGTACTTGTGCCATGAAACTGTCCTCCTTTTAATTAACCGCGAAGTTCGTAAACTTCTGGTTTTTGTGCTGCATGTGGATGCTCAGTGCCTCTGTACGCTTTAAGTCTCAACTTCATTTTCTCGCCCATGCGAGTTTTAGGAAGCATACCGCGAACAGCCAATTCCAACATACGCTCAGGTTTGTTTTTAACCATCTCTTCAGCTGTAGTTACTTTCAAACCACCTGGGTGCATTGAGTGACGGTAGTATTTTTTACCTTGCATTTTCTTACCAGTCAATACAATTTTCTCAGCATTGATGATAACAACGAAATCGCCAGTGTCCACATGTGGAGTGAATTGTGGCTTGTGTTTGCCGCGAATCAAAGCAGCTGCTTCGCTCGCCAAACGTCCGAGGGTTTTGCCTTCAGCATCAATGATGTGCCATTGGCGCTCAACTTCGTTAGGCTTCGCCATGTACGTAGTACGCATGAAAAGTTCCTCCTTAAAATGTTCAAAATCATCATTTTCATTTATCTTCGTTCGTTAAGTTATAACTTTAGGTGTTGATGGATTGTAAATTTGATGTGAACCTCTTAATTGGGGCTGTGGGAAAGCCATTAAGAAAACACAACTTTTATATTACATGATAGGCGATTAAATCGCAAGTGTTAATTAAGCTTTTCACTCACCAAATTTAATCTTTTGTATATTCAAGATCCCAGAGCATTAAACCGCAGCTAACTGCAGTAGGTCCTGCAGCAGATCGATTACATGCAGCAATCATATTCGGTACATCAGAGGCTTTCCGTTTGCCCTCTCCGATCTCCAGCAGTGTCCCAACAATAATACGAACCATATGCTGCAAAAAGCCGTTACCACTCACATAAATGTGAATGACACCCTGATCGCGCGGATGGTCTCTGCACATTGATCGGTCCACTTCCATCCATGCTTCGTATACCGAACGGACATGATTCTCTTTCTGAGACTTGCGTGAAGCAAAAGAGGTAAAATCATACGTCCCTATGAAATGCCGTAAGCCCTCCTGCATTGCCATAATATCAAGCTTCGCATGATGATGATACTGCAGTCTTCTGTTGAATACATCCGGAAATTGATTCGCATTGACTGTATATCGATATGTTTTCTTTTTCGCTGCATAGCGAGAATGAAAATCAGCCGAAACTTCAATCGCATCAATAACAACAATATCGGAGGGTAATCTGGAGTTGAGCGCAATACACCAACGTTCAATCGGGATCTGGGATTCCGTAGGAAAATTGAAGATCTGTCTGCGAGCGTGAACACCTGCATCTGTTCGGCCTGAACCTGTAATTTTAACCTTCTCACCGGTTAAAGCACGAATCGCATCTTCAAGATGATCCTGAATGGTATTCCCACCCGGCTGTACTTGAAAGCCGTAATAGGCAGTGCCATCATAAGTTAACGTCATACATAAGTTCCGCATTAATACCACACCTTTGTTCCATACTATACATATCCCTATCCCGAACAGCAAAAGAAGCCCCTTACGGAGCTTCTATTACAGCACGAATTCCGAAATGAAGAGAAAAAAAGGGTTAATCCAGAATCGTTGATTCTGTCCCCTTTCCTCATCTCATCTGTTTTACGCGCGGTCTACCAGTTCCAAGTAAACCATTGGCGCTGCGTCACCACGACGAGGTCCCAGTTTCAGGATACGAGTGTATCCACCTGGACGCTCAGCGTAACGACCGGACAATTCGCTAAACAGTTTTTGGATTGCATCTTGCTCACCATCGATAGTTTCGCGGCGAACATAAGCTGCCACTTGGCGACGGGCATGAAGATCTCCCTTTTTCGCTTTAGTGATCAGTTTTTCAGCAATAGAGCGAACCTCTTTTGCTTTCGCTTCAGTTGTCTGAATGCGTTCGTATAAGAACAGGTCGGTTACCAGGTCACGGAACAAAGCTTTACGTGCGCTGGAATTACGGCCCAACTTTTGGTATGCCATTGTTTTCCCTCCTTCACTTCAAGCACTCGGCTGTCTATTCTTCTGTACGGAGTCCCAAACCAAGTTCCTCAAGCTTCTCTTGAACTTCTTCCAAAGACTTGCGTCCGAGGTTACGGACTTTCATCATGTCTTCTTCCGTTTTCGTAGTCAGCTCTTGCACGGTATTAATACCAGCACGTTTGAGGCAGTTGTAGGAACGAACAGAGAGATCCAGCTCTTCGATCGTCATTTCGAGTACTTTTTCTTTTTTGTCTTCTTCTTTTTCGACCATGATCTCTGCATCTTTCGCTTCGTCTGTAAGACCCACGAAGAGCATCAAATGCTCAGTCAAAATTTTAGCGCCAAGGCTTACAGCCTCTTCAGGACGAATACTTCCATCAGTCCAAACTTCCAACGTGAGCTTGTCATAGTTGGTCACTTGACCGACACGCGTATTTTCCACAGCGTAGTTAACGCGACTGATCGGGGTGAAGATGGAATCGACTGGGATGACGCCGATCGGCTGGTCATCGCGTTTATTCCGATCTGCCTGGACGTAGCCGCGACCGCGATTGGCAAAAATACGCATGTGAAGTCTCGAACCTGGTCCGAGCGTAGCAATGTGCAAATCCGGATTAAGGATTTCCACATCGGAGTCAGCACGGATATCTCCAGCCGTAATTGCTCCTTCGCCTTCAGCATCAATCTCGAGCACTTTCTCCTCATCCGAATGAATCTTAAGCGACAAAGCTTTCAGGTTAAGAATAACCTCCGTAACATCTTCCATTACGCCAGGAACTGTAGCAAATTCATGCAGAACGCCATCGATTTGAACCGAAGACACTGCCGCACCCGGCAGTGACGAGAGCAAGATTCGGCGAAGCGAGTTTCCAAGCGTCGTACCGTATCCGCGCTCAAGCGGTTCTACTACGAATTTCCCATAGGTGCCATCATCGTTGACGTCTACCGTCTCAATTTTCGGCTTTTCGATTTCAATCACTGCAATACCCCTCCTTCAAAACGTCGGTCCTCTATGAAACATTTACCTTCTCTTGCGAAAACATGTAGTAGTATGCCTAAACAACCATTATTAGCAGATTGTGCCGGAAATATACCACACGCAGGGGCAAATCTCATTAGACACGACGACGTTTTGGAGGACGGCATCCGTTATGCGGGACTGGAGTTACGTCTTTGATCAGGTTAACTTCAAGACCAGCAGCTTGCAAAGAGCGGATCGCTGCTTCACGGCCTGCGCCTGGTCCTTTAACCATAACCTCAACGGCTTTCATCCCATGTTCCATTGCAGCTTTGGCAGCAGTCTCAGCAGCCATTTGTGCAGCAAACGGAGTCGATTTACGGGAACCTCTGAATCCGAGACCGCCGGAGCTTGCCCACGAAATTGCATTTCCGTGAGGATCCGTAATAGTAACGATAGTGTTATTGAAAGTGGAACGGATATGCGCCACGCCAGATTCAATATTCTTACGGTCACGACGTTTAGTACGTACGACTTTTTTCGGTTTAGCCATTTTCTCTTATCCCCCCTTATTATTTCTTCTTGTTCGCTACTGTACGACGAGGACCTTTACGAGTACGAGCATTCGTTTTCGTACGTTGTCCACGAACAGGCAGACCACGACGATGACGAACTCCACGGTAACAACCGATCTCCGTCAAACGTTTAATATTCAAAGAGATTTCTCGACGCAGGTCACCTTCTACTTTGACCTCTTTATCGATACTTTCACGCAATTTGCTGACTTCATCTTCCGTCAAATCACGAACACGAGTGTCCGGATTGATGCCTGTTGTGCTCAGAATTTTCTGGGAAGTCGTTTTACCGATTCCGAAAATATAAGTCAAGGCGATCTCAACGCGCTTATCACGTGGCAAATCCACACCAGCTATACGTGCCATTTTACGCTACACCCCCTTCTTTAACCTTGTTTTTGTTTGTGTTTCGGATTTTCACAGATAACCATAACATTCCCTTTGCGGCGAATGACTTTGCATTTTTCGCAAATCGGCTTGACCGAAGGTCTTACCTTCATGTGAATTACCTCCTCAAAGTTTTGCTAAGCAAAACCCTCTTCGTAAGCATTGACCTTGTTCTACTATTGTAAAACCGGCTTCGAAGCTTTCGCAAGTTTTGCCGGGCAAAACCCGCTTCATAAGCTTCACAGTTCATTGCAACTGTCTACTACTATTTACGGTAAGTTATGCGACCTTTTGTTAAATCATAAGGCGACAACTGAACAACTACTTTGTCTCCAGTCAGGATACGAATAAAGTGCATCCGTAGTTTTCCGGAAACGTGAGCGAGAATTTGATGACCGTTCTCAAGCTCAACCTTGAATGTTGCATTCGGCAGCGGTTCAAGAACCGTACCTTCCACTTCAATGACATCTTCCTTGGCCATTAGTCAGTCTCCTTTCTCTTCAGCTTGAATGTTGGTGGATTCCAGAAATGAATGAACCGCATAGCGGAGCTTTCCATTTGTCACCCGACCACTCTCGTTTAAACTGTTCACAACCTCGCTGCTAATCATGGGCTGGAGTTCAAGATGAAGAAGATTCTTCTTCTTGGGTTGATCAAACTTTCGTTTGTCTCCATCCGCGATATATACGAACTTACTGTCCGCTATAGCAACAATTACTGCGGCTTGGTCCGCATTGCGGCCTTTACGGATCTTCACAAGTTGACCGAGCTGCGGATTAGACTGACTGTTCATGCCTCATCACCTACGCATTCAGTTTCGTGAAAATTTCCATACCATCTGGTGTAACTGCTACGGTGTGTTCAAAGTGGGCGCATAACTTTCCATCAACCGTGACGACAGTCCAGTTATCTTCCAACGTTTTCACATACCGTCTACCTACGTTAACCATCGGCTCTATGGCCAGCACCATGCCCGCTTTAAGCCGTGGTCCCCGATCAGGAAGACCATAGTTCGGAATCTGTGGTTCTTCGTGCAGATCTGCGCCTATGCCGTGACCGACATATTCACGAACTACGGAGAACCCTTCATCTTCAATATATTTCTGAATCGCATGAGATATTGTAAACAAGCGAACGTCCGGTTTTACCAGCGCCAGACCTGCGTATAACGAAGCCTCGGTAACGTCCAGAAGACGACGGGCTTCTTCGGAAATACGGCCGACCGGATAAGTCCAGGCGGAATCTCCATGATACCCCTGGTACTGCGCGCCAATGTCAAACGTAACGATATCGCCCTCGTTCAACTTGCGTTTGCCGGGAAATCCATGTACCAACTCTTCATTTACTGAAGCGCACACACTGGCAGGGAAACCGTTATAACCTTTGAAAGACGGCACAGCTCCTTGACTGCGGATATATTGATCAGCCATATGGTCAAGTTCTCCAGTCGTAATACCGGGAGCGATATGCTCTGCCAAGAGACGATGCGTTTCCGCAACAATTCTCCCTGCTTCCCTCATCAAGCCCAGTTCCGTTTCGGACTTACCAATGATCATCAATTAACCTCTCAGTAAGGACACGATTTCTTGAGAAACTTGATCGATATCCTGTTCTCCGTTCATTTGACGAAGAAGACCTTTAGTCTCATAGAACGTGAGGAGTGGTGCTGTTTTGTTGATATACTCGTCCAGTCGTGTACCTACACTCTCTTCATTATCATCAGAGCGTTGATACAACTCACCAGCGCATTTATCACAAATACCTTCCTGCTTAGGCGGATTGAATACCACATGATAAGTGGAACCACAGTTTTTACAAATTCGACGACCCGTCAAACGAGCGAGCAATTTGTTGCGATCCACTTTCAGGTTGATTACATGATCGAGACCTGAGTTCAATCGATCCAGAATGCCATCGAGCGCTTCTGCTTGCGAAAGAGTTCTTGGAAATCCGTCCAAGAGGAAACCTTCTCTGCAGTCAGGCTGCTGCAAACGTTCTTCAACGATGCCAATGGTTACATCATCTGGTACAAGCAATCCTTGATCCATATATTCCTTGGCTTTCAGGCCAATGGGAGTTCCCTGTTTGATCGCGAGACGAAATGCATCGCCTGTTGAAATATGGGGAATACCGAACTCTTTCACGATGACGTCTGCTTGCGTTCCTTTTCCTGCCCCAGGAGGGCCCATGAATAGGATGTTCACGTTATGTCACTCCCTCCAAGACTACCCTACATCAACAAACAGCACAATAGGTGCCGGCAAGTAAATCTTCACTCGACCGGTACCTATTGCCTATTTATTGATAAAACCTTTGTAGTGGCGTTTGATCAATTGGCTTTCGATTTGCTTCATCGTATCCAGCGCAACACCGATAACGATCAGGAGGGATGTTCCTCCAATTTGCGCAGATTGAGGCAAACCAGAAAGTGCCCCTAAGAATACAGGCAGAACGGAAATGACTGCCAAGAAAATGGCTCCGGCCATTGTCAAACGAGTCATGACACGGGTCAGATATTTCTCGGTTGCTTTACCCGGGCGAATGCCTGGGATGTAACCGCCGTTCTTTTTCATATTATCAGCCATCTGCTGTGGATTCATCTGTACGAAAGTATAGAAGAATGTGAAACCGAAGATCATCACAACATACAGTAACATACCAAGAGGTTTGTGTGTAGTCAGATTCTGTCCGATCCACTGTGCCCAGAGGCGATCTGCCCAGAAGTTGGCGATGATCGTTGGGAACATCAACAGCGATGAAGCAAAGATGACAGGGATAACACCTGCTGCATTAATTTTCAGCGGGATATGTGTATTCTGTCCACCGTACATTTTGTTACCTACGACACGTTTAGCGTACTGTACCGGAATTTTCCGAATCGCCTGCTGAATGTAAATGACCCCTATGATGATCAGCACAATAACAATTGCGATGATTACACCTTTAAGAATATTCATAAACAGTTGATCAGGTTGAATGAAGTCGGATTCGATGGTTTGTTTGATAATATTAGGCACCGTTGATAGGATACCCGCAAAGATCAAGATCGATATCCCGTTTCCTATGCCCTTCTCGGTGATCTGCTCACCAAGCCACATCAGGAATGAAGTACCGGCCGTAAGTACAATCGCGATCAAGATATAATCTGCAAATGTAGCGTTAGGCACCATCTCTGTATTGTACAAGCGGTTGAATCCGATCGACGTACCAAACGCTTGAATCAATGCCAGCCCGATGGTTAAATAACGGGTCAACTGTGCAGATTTCTTCTTACCTTGTTCACCTTGCTTTGCCCATTCCGCTAATTTAGGAATAACGTCCATGGAAAGCAACTGTACTATGATAGACGCAGTGATGTAAGGCACGATCCCGAGCGCAAATATCGAGAACTGGAAGAGCGCTCCACCCGAGAACGTATTGAGAAGTCCAAAAACTTCTTTACCCGCAGAATTTGTCGCTTCGAACACATCTTTGTTAACTCCCGGTACGGGAACAAAGGATCCGATGCGGTAAATGATCAGTACAAAAAGGGTAAATAATACCCTTTTGCGCAGATCTTCAACCCGCCAGATATTCTTTAGGGTCTTGAACATTAAATCACCTCAGTTGTACCGCCGGCAGCTTCAATTTTCTCAATAGCAGATTGAGAAAACTTATTAGCTTTAACAGTCAGCTTCACAGTGACATCACCGTTACCCAGGATTTTGATTCCGGATTTAGCGTTTTTAACTACGCCATTCGTCATCAAGAATTCTGGAGTTACTTCAGTACCCGCAGCAAAACTGTTCAGGTCTTCAGTATTCACAACTGCATATTCTTTGCGAGTTGGGTTTACAAAACCACGTTTTGGCAAGCGACGATACAATGGATTTTGTCCACCTTCGAAGCCTGGACGTACTCCACCGCCAGAACGAGCGTTTTGTCCTTTGTGACCGCGACCTGATGTTTTACCTGTACCACTACTTGGACCGCGACCAAGACGTTTACGTTCTTTGCGGGATCCAGGAGATGGTGAAAGCTCATGTAACTTCATCGTTCGTTGCACCTCCTTAAAGATTTGTGGGATTAACCCGTTTTTAAGCTTCTACTTCTTTAACAGCAACCAAGTGGCTTACTTTGTTAATCATACCACGGATGGCAGGATTATCGTTTTGTACCACTTTGCTATTGATTTTGCGCAAACCCAATGTTTTCACAGTTGTTCTTTGCGTCTCCGGACGTCCGATCAAGCTGCGGACGAGGGTAATTTCTAATTTAGCCATGAGAATTCCCTCCTTAACCCAGAAGCTCTTCGACGGATTTTCCGCGCAGTTTAGCCACGTCTTCAGCACGCTTCAAACGGGACAAACCTTCCAAAGTCGCATTGACCATGTTCATGGAATTCGAAGAACCCAGAGATTTTGTCAAAATGTCACCCACACCAGCAAGTTCGAGAACCGCACGTACAGGACCACCAGCGATAACACCAGTACCTTCAGATGCTGGTTTCAACAGCACGCGTCCTGCGCCGAACTTACCTGTTACCAAGTGAGGAATCGATGTTCCTACGAGTGGAACGTGTACAAGGTTTTTCTTAGCGTCTTCAATACCTTTGCGAATTGCATCAGGTACTTCGCCCGCTTTACCGATACCAGCTCCAACCCAGCCGTTGCCGTCGCCGACTACAACCAGTGCGCTAAAGCTGAAACGGCGTCCGCCTTTTACTACTTTAGCTACGCGATTAATATTTACAACTCTTTCAGTCAGTTCCAAAGTATTCGGATCTACACGCAAGTCGTTAACCTCCTTTTGAAAAATATCTTAAAACTCAAGTCCTGCTTCACGAGCCGCTTCAGCCAAAGCTGCGATACGACCATGGTACAGATATCCGCTACGGTCAAATACGATGTTGGAAACACCTTTGTCTTTCGCACGTTTAGCAACGAGTTCGCCAACTTTACGAGCTGATTCAACAGATGCACCATTTTTGATGTCAGTGCTCAATTCTTTGTCTACAGTAGACGCGGAAGCGATTGTTACACCAGCAACATCATCGATGATTTGAGCATACATATGTTTACCAGAACGGAATACGTTCAAACGAGGACGTGCTGCCGTTCCTTGGATTTTCTTACGAACACGCAGGTGTCTTTTCAGACGAGCCTTGTTTTTATCTTGTTTCGTAATCATCTCAAAGATTCACTCCTTTCAGGTTACCTCGCTGGCTTCAAAACAGAAGCCACGGGGTATATTAGAAACACACGAAGCAAGCAAGCCGAAAGCCGCGCAAAGGCGGTAAGAGAAATCTTATTTCTTCTTACCGGCTTTACCTTCCTTACGGATGATACGCTCGCCTTCATATTTAATACCTTTACCTTTGTACGGCTCAGGTTCACGTACGGAACGGATTTTAGCAGCGTAAGCACCTACACGCTCTTTGTCGATTCCGCGAACGATGATTTTTGTATTCGAAGGTACTTCGAATTCAATTCCCGCTTCCGGTGTAATTTCAACCGGGTGAGAGTAACCAACGTTCAGAACGATTTTATCTCCGGATTTGCTTGCACGATATCCGACCCCAACCAATTCCAGAGATTTCGCGAATCCTTCAGTAACGCCGCTCACCATATTGTTTACAACGCTACGCGTTGTGCCGTGCAAAGAACGGTGAGTTTTGTTATCGGAAGGACGCACAACTGTGATTTCGTTATTTTCAACTGTAACCTTCATGTCTTTATGAAGCTCACGAGTCAAAGTTCCTTTTGGTCCTTTTACCGTAATAACGGTGTTGTCCAGGGTGATGTCTACACCACTTGGTACTGTGATTGGTTTGCGACCAATACGAGACATATGTTGCACCTCCTATCTTGTGACGTTATATTACCAAACGTAGCAAACGACTTCTCCGCCGGATTTCGATTGACGAGCTTCTTTGTCCGTCATGATACCTTTAGATGTCGAGATGATCGCGATTCCCAGGCCACCAAGTACACGAGGTACTTCGTTGCTTTTCGTGTAAACACGAAGACCAGGTTTACTGATTCTTTTCAGACCAGTGATAACGCGCTCGTTATTTTGACCGTATTTCAGGAAAACACGGATAATCCCTTGTTTGTTATCATCGATAACTTCAGCGTCACGGATGAAACCTTCACGCTTCAGGATGTCGGCGATTTGTTTTTTCATTGTCGAAGCAGGCATTTCTACCGTTTCGTGACGAACAGTGTTCGCGTTACGAATACGAGTAAGCATATCTGCAATTGGATCAGACATAGTCATTGTGAGTTAACCTCCTTCCCGTTCAGGACTTTTTACCAGCTTGCTTTTTTCACGCCAGGGATCTGGCCTTTATAAGCTAATTCACGGAAGCAAATTCTGCAAATTTTGAACTTTTGCAGGACCGAATGTGGACGTCCGCAACGCTCACAGCGTGTATATGCACGTACTTTAAACTTTGGTGTACGTTGTTGTTTAACTTTCATCGAAGTTTTTGCCACTTAGCCTGACACCTCCTAAATAATTTCGGAGAAAAGGGAGTCTTTCCAGACACCCGGAAACGTTATGCCAACATTACTTAACGAAAGGCATTCCCATTTGCGTGAGCAATTCGCGGGACTCTTCGTCTGTTTTCGCCGTTGTTACGATGACAATATCCATACCGCGGACTTTATCAACTTTATCATACTCGATCTCTGGGAAGATCAATTGCTCTTTCAGACCCAGTGTGTAGTTACCACGTCCGTCGAAAGCTTTGCTCGATACACCGCGGAAGTCGCGGACACGAGGAAGCGTAACGTTGAACAGTTTATCGAGGAAGAAGTACATACGCTCGCCGCGCAATGTTACTTTCACACCGATAGGCATATTCTCACGCAGTTTGAATCCTGCGATAGATTTTTTTGCACGAGTGATTACAGGTTTTTGACCTGCGATCAGTTGCAAATCGTTTACTGCGGAATCCAACACTTTGGAGTTTTGGACAGCGTCGCCCACACCCATGTTGATAACGATTTTCTCGATTTTCGGCACTTGCATTACCGTTGTATAGTTAAACTTCTGCATCAAAGCAGGAGCGATTTCTTGCAGGTAACGTTCTTTCATTCTTGATGCCATGAATCATAGCCCTCCTTTCTCATTCGGTTCAATTAGTCGATAATTTCTCCGGAACGTTTAGCAACGCGCACTTTCTTTCCGTTATCCAAAACTTTGTAACCTACACGGGTTACTTTTCCGCTCTTCGGATCGATGTGCATTACGTTGGAAACGTGAATCGGAGCTTCCTTCTCGATAATGCCGCCTTGCGGATTTTGCTGGTTAGGCTTCTGGTGTTTTTTCACCATGTTAACACCTTCCACAAGGACGCGGTTCTCACGAGGATAAGCAGCGATGACACGGCCTTTTTTACCTTTGTCTTTACCGCTGATCACCATAACCGTATCTTCCTTTTTAACGTGAAGTTTGTTGTTATGGGATTCCAGAACTTTTTTCACTCTTGGCATTTCGTACACCTCCTGTTTCTAACATCACGAGATTAAGCTTTAGATAACTTCTGGAGCCAAGGAAACGATTTTCATGAAGTCTTTATCGCGAAGTTCGCGAGCAACTGGTCCGAAAATACGTGTTCCACGTGGGCTTCTGTCGTCTTTTACAACAACCGCTGCATTTTCATCAAAACCGATGTAGGAACCGTCTTTACGACGTACAGAACGTTTCGTACGAACGACAACCGCTCTAACTACATCACCTTTTTTGACAACGCCGCCTGGTGTTGCTTGTTTAACAGAACAAACGATCAGATCACCGATTTGAGCTGTACGACGTCCCGTACCGCCGAGTACGCGAATACACATCAGTTCCTTCGCACCGGAGTTGTCAGCCACAGTCAAACGTGTAAATGGTTGAATCATTTAGTATTCCTCCTTTCAGCAGTGCTGCTGAGCATTAGATGATAACCGCTTTTTCTACGATTTCAGTAAGTCTCCAGCGTTTATCTTTCGAAAGCGGACGAGTCTCCATGATTTTCACCGTGTCACCGATTTTCGCAGTGTTTTCTTCGTCATGCGCTTTGAATTTTTTAGTAACCTTAATGCGTTTATGGTACAAGTTGTGTTTTTTGTAAGTTTCTACAGCAACAACAATCGTTTTGTCCATTTTATCGCTGACCACTTTACCAGTTTGCACTTTACGTGCGTTACGTTCTTCGCTCATTGTTGGCCTCCTTCCTGATTACGGACGGACTGTACATCCTATCCCTAATTAACCGATTCCCAATTCTCTCTCACGGATAATGGTTTTAGCACGAGCTATTTCTTTCCGCACATCACGGATGCGAGTCGGGTTATCCAGCTGACCGGTAGCTAATTGAAAGCGGAGGTTAAAGAGTTCTTCTTTAAATCCGGCAATCTTTTGCTCGATTTCAGCAGAGGTTAGGTTGCGAAATTCACTAGCTTTCATTTGCTTCACCACCCAATTCTTCACGTTTCACGAACTTCGTTTTGATTGGCAGTTTGTGAGCGGCAAGACGCATTGCTTCGCGAGCAATTTCCTCCGGTACACCAGCAAGTTCAAACATGATCTTACCTGGTTTCACTACTGCAACCCATTTTTCTACGTTACCTTTACCGCTACCCATCCGAACCTCGAGAGGCTTTTGAGTGATTGGTTTGTCTGGGAAAATTTTGATCCAAACTTTACCACCACGTTTGATGTAACGAGTCATCGCAATACGAGCCGCTTCGATCTGACGGTTCGTAATCCAAGCCGGTTCCGTAGCTTGCAGACCGTATTCGCCAAAGTTCAGAGTCGTTCCGCCTTTAGCTTGGCCTTTCATATGTCCACGTTGTTGCTTACGGTGTTTTACGCGTTTTGGTACCAACATGATTAGTTGCCTCCTTCCTTAGCAGCTTGTTTCTTAGCCGTAGGAAGAACCTCTCCACGATAGATCCATACTTTTACGCCGATACGTCCGTAAGTAGTATGAGCCTCTGCTGTACCATAGTCAATGTCAGCACGCAGTGTGTGCAGTGGAACAGTTCCTTCGCTGTAGCCTTCAGAACGTGCGATCTCAGCACCGCCAAGACGTCCGCCTACTTGAGTTTTGATACCTTTAGCACCGGAGCGCATAGTTCTTTGAATTGCTTGTTTCAGAGCACGACGGAAAGAAACACGACGTTCCAATTGTTGTGCAATGCTTTCAGCTACAAGAATAGCGTCCAAGTCTTGGTTCTTAATTTCAGAAATGTTGATGTGTACTTTTTTACCGCCAGCAATTTTCGTAATTTGATTACGAAGATTTTCAACTTCCGAACCACCCTTACCAATAACCATACCTGGTTTAGCAGTGTGAATCGTTACGTTTACGCGGTTAGCCGCTCTCTCAATTTCCACACGAGATAAAGCGGAGTCTTTCAATTTATTTTTCAGGAATTCACGAATTCTCACGTCTTCCATCAAAAGATCACCGAAGTCTTTGCCTGCATACCACTTAGATTCCCAGTCACGGATAATTCCGACACGGAGTCCGACTGGATTTACCTTTTGGCCCACACATTTCCCCTCCTTCTACTTCTCAGATACCACCAAAGTGATGTGGCTAGTACGTTTGTTAATACGACTTGCACGTCCCATTGCACGAGGGCGGAAACGTTTCATTGTCGGTCCTTGGTTCACGTAAGCTTGCGAGATAACCAAGTTATTAACATCCAAAGAATAGTTATGTTCCGCATTCGCAATAGCGGAGTTAAGCAACTTCTCAACGATAGGAGAAGCGGATTTCGGAGTGTGACGGAGAATGGCAACCGCCTCACCTACTTGCTTGCCGCGAATCAAGTCAACAACGAGTTGAACTTTACGAGGAGCAATCCGGATAAACTTAGCATGTGCTTTTGCTTCCATTGTGTAACCTCCTCTCAAACATTAAAGATGTTCATTTATCTTCTTGTTTTCTTATCATCATCAGTATGGCCTTTGTACGTACGGGTTGGAGCGAACTCACCCAGTTTGTGTCCGACCATGTCCTCAGTTACATACACTGGCACGTGTTTACGACCATCGTAAACGCCAAATGTGTGTCCGATGAATTGTGGGAAAATTGTAGAACGACGGGACCAGGTTTTGATAACGTTCTTCTTACCTGAAGCTTCCATCTCTTCTACCTTTTTGAGCATGTAGCCATCAATGAATGGCCCTTTTTTCAAACTGCGACCCATGTGGAGATCCTCCCTTCAAACGTAGCTATTATGCATCCGCAGATGCCTCACGAAGTTATGCACAGTGTGTATTACTTCGTGCGGCGGCGAATGATGTATTTATCAGAAGCTTTATTTTTCTTACGCGTTTTGTAACCAAGAGTAGGTTTACCCCATGGTGACATTGGCGATTTACGTCCGATTGGAGCACGACCTTCACCACCACCGTGTGGGTGATCGTTAGGGTTCATTACTACACCACGAACCTCAGGACGTTTACCCAACCAACGGCTACGACCGGCTTTACCGATTTTGATGAGCTCGTGGTCTTGGTTACCAACGGATCCGATTGTCGCGCGGCAAACTTTCAAAATACGGCGAACTTCTCCGGAAGAGAGACGAACGGAAACGTATTTTTCTTCTTTACCAAGCAGTTGAGCTTCTGTACCAGCAGCACGAACCAATTGTCCGCCTTTACCTGGTTTCAACTCGATGTTGTGGATAACGGTACCTACTGGAATGTTTTCGAGTGGCAGTGCGTTACCAATTTTGATGTCTGATTCAGGTCCGGAGAATACTTGATCTCCAACTTTCAAACCTTTAGGAGCGATGATATAACGTTTCTCACCATCAGCATAATGAATCAGAGCGATGTTAGATGTACGGTTCGGGTCATACTCAATCGTAGCAACGCGGCCCGGTATTCCATCTTTAGTACGTTTGAAGTCGATGATACGGTATTTACGTTTATGTCCACCACCATGGTGACGAACTGTAATTTTACCTTGGTTGTTGCGGCCTGCTTGTTTGCTCAACGGGGCCAACAACGATTTCTCCGGCTGATTTGTGGTGATTTCCTCAAATGTAGAAACGGACATGTTCCGTCTTGCCGGGGATGTTGGTTTATACTTTTTGATTGGCACTGGGTTTCCCTCCTTACTTCAAAAATTCAATTATACAGTTTCAAAGAACTCAAGCGTTTTGCTGTCTTTTGTCAGCGTTACAAACGCTTTTTTCCATTCGCTAGTATATCCGGAATAACGTCCGTACCGTTTTGGCTTAGCTGGAACACGAAGCGTGTTCACGTTTTTCACTTTTACGTTGAAAATAGCTTCTACTGCCTTTTTGATCTCGGTTTTGTTTGCACGGATATCGACTTCAAATACATATTTCAAGTCGTTCATCATGTCAGCAGTACGTTCCGTAATAATCGGACGTTTTACAATATCACGAGGATCCTTCATTACGCGAGCACCTCCTCTACCTTCTGAACTGCTTCTTTCGTAATGATCAATTTGTCGTGCGAAAGCACGTCAAGAACATTAATGCCGTCAGCAGCTACGAATTTCACGCCTGGAATATTCCGTGCGGAAAGAGCTACATTATCATCATAGCTAGGAGCTACGATCAAAGCTTTGCGTCCAACTTTCAAGTTGTTCAAGATGGCTGCGAATTCTTTAGTTTTAGGCGTGCTCAACGTGAGAGCGTCCAAAACGATAATGTCATTGTCCAGCACTTTAGATGAAAGGGCTGATTTGATCGCCAAACGACGAACTTTCTTAGGCAGTTTATACGCATAGCTCCGTGGTGTTGGACCAAATACGATACCGCCGCCTTTCCATTGTGGTGAACGAATTGAACCTTGACGAGCGCGACCTGTACCTTTTTGTTTCCAAGGCTTACGTCCGCCGCCACGTACTTCAGAACGTCCTTTTACTTTGTGGGTACCTTGACGAAGGGAAGCGCGTTGCATAAGAACTGCATCGTACAGAACGTGTTGGTTCGGCTCAATTCCGAAAACCGCATCGTTCAATTCAACTTCGCCTACTTGGCTACCATCTACATTGTAAACTGATACTTTTGGCATTTTGTGTTCCTCCTTTCTTCAGTGGTTATTTTTTCACCGTTTCTTTAACTTTAATGAGACTGTTTTTCGGTCCAGGAATGGAACCTTTCACGAGCAACACGTTACGTTCAGCGTCTACTTTAACTACTTCAAGACGTTGTACTGTAACTGTATCATGTCCCATGTGTCCTGGCAGGCGTTTGCCTTTAGGAACGCGGTTAGCTTGGATCGAACCCATCGAACCCGGGCCACGGTGATAACGCGAACCGTGTGACATAGGTCCAGTGCTTTGTCCCCAACGTTTGATTACGCCGGCAAAACCTTTACCTTTAGAAACACCCGTTACGTCAACGAATTCGCCTTCAGCGAAAATGTCAGCTTTCAGTTCTTGGCCAACTTCATATTCAGCGATGTTGATACCGCGAACTTCACGAACGTAGCGCTTAGGGGCAGTGTTCGCTTTTTTGGCGTGACCTGCTTCTGGCTTGTTAGCATTTTTCTCTTTCTTATCGGAGTAACCGATTTGAATTGCTTCGTAGCCATCGTTCTCAATGTCTTTCTTTTGCAAAACAACACAAGGGCCTGCTTCGATAACCGTTACTGGAACAACGTTACCTTCAGGAGTAAATACTTGAGTCATTCCGAGTTTTTTTCCTAAGATTGCTTTCATGTTGACACCTCTTTTCCTCTATACATGGTCTTTGTTGTAGCTTGTATTACAATTTAATTTCGATATCTACACCGGACGGCAGATCCAAGCGCATCAAGGCATCCACAGTTTGTGGAGTCGGGTTAACGATGTCGATCAAACGCTTATGTGTGCGTTGTTCGAATTGTTCCCGAGAATCCTTGTACTTGTGCACCGCACGAAGAATAGTAATGATTTGTTTTTCAGTAGGAAGCGGAATCGGACCGGATACACCTGCACCCGAACGTTTTGCTGTTTCAACAATTTTCTCCGCGGATTGATCAAGAATTCTGTGGTCGTAAGCTTTCAAACGAATACGAATTTTTTGCTTTGCCATTTTAGTCCCTCCTTCTATCGCCCAATTTTTTATCGGACATACTCCGTGAAAATTTTCTAGCCACTGTCCCATGGCAAAGGGGCCGGGTGTGCCAGTAACCTCTCACATCATCGCAACGTCACAGAACAACATTCATTATTATATAGAAAAGATAGGCGTATTGCAAGCATATTTAAGAAAAACATTTAAACTTATCTTTTCTAATGAAATGACTTCGTTTATTGCAGTGTTTATCTTTAATATCCAGGCTGCCTTGCCAATCCTTCTAAACTCGTAAATGATGTTCATTTTGTATGACGCAGGTTCCGAAACTTTACACATAATAAAAGAGTTCTTTATCCGATGTCGGATAAAGAACTCTTCCGAAGCTTCGTTACAATACAATGTTACTCGTTCCAGTACACTGTTGCTTATTGTTTATTCAGCGTTATGCCGAACTATTTTTGGATCGATGCTACGGAACCGGCACCTACTGTACGTCCGCCTTCACGAATGGAGAACTTAGTTCCTTCTTCAATCGCGATTGGGGAGATCAGGGAAACAGTAACTGTGATGTTGTCACCAGGCATTACCATTTCAGTACCTTCAGGCAAGTTGATGATGCCTGTTACGTCAGTTGTACGGAAGTAGAACTGTGGACGGTAACCAGTGAAGAATGGTTTGTGACGTCCGCCCTCTTCTTTAGTCAAAACGTAGATTTGAGCTGTGAATTCTGTATGAGGCTTAACAGAACCCGGTTTAGCCAAAACTTGGCCACGCTCGATGTTGTTACGGTCAACACCACGAAGAAGTGCTCCGATGTTGTCACCAGCTTGAGCGGAATCCAGCAATTTGCGGAACATCTCAACGCCTGTTACAACAGATTTTTTAGTTTCTTCAGTGATACCAACGATTTCGATCTCTTCGCCGACTTTAACAGTACCACGCTCTACACGGCCAGTAGCAACAGTACCACGACCAGTGATGGAGAATACGTCCTCGACAGGCATCAAGAAAGGCTTGTCAGTTTGACGCTCAGGCAGTGGGATGTAAGTGTCGATCTCTTTGAACATCTCAACGATTTTTTGAGCCCATTCGCCATCTGGGTTAGCCAGTGCTTCACGAGCAGATCCACGAGTGATTGGAGTATCGTCACCTGGGAACTCATATTCGTTAAGAAGGTCGCGAACTTCCATCTCAACCAATTCCAACAACTCTTCGTCTTCAACCATGTCACATTTGTTCAAGAATACAACAATGTAAGGTACGCCTACTTGACGGGAGAGCAAGATGTGCTCACGAGTTTGTGGCATTGGGCCGTCAGCTGCGGATACTACCAAGATAGCTCCGTCCATTTGTGCCGCGCCAGTGATCATGTTTTTAACATAGTCGGCGTGACCTGGGCAGTCTACGTGAGCGTAGTGACGAGTGTCAGTTTCGTACTCAACGTGTGCTGTGGAGATAGTGATACCGCGCTCGCGCTCTTCTGGAGCTTTGTCGATTTGGTCGAATGCTACAGCAGCACCACCGTAAGTTTTGGACAATACAGTTGTGATTGCAGCAGTCAGAGTTGTTTTACCATGATCGACGTGACCGATAGTACCGATGTTAACGTGGGGTTTATTACGTTCGTATTTAGCCTTTGCCATTTGAACGTGGCCTCCTTAAAATTATAATTTTATGTTTTCACTGAATGAAGTGCTTCGAAATAAATTCTTATGCACTTGCATCCAGTGTGAGAAAACTACTCGGTGCCTTTTGTTTTAGCAACGATTTCTTCAGCGATGCTCTTAGGAACTTCTTCATAATGAGAGAGTTCCATGGAGAATACGCCGCGTCCTTGAGTACCTGAACGAAGAGTTGTAGAGTAACCAAACATCTCAGACAGAGGTACCTTCGCACGGATGATTTGAGCTCCACTACGGGAATCCATACCTTCGATGCGGCCACGACGGGAGTTCAACATACCCATTACGTCACCCATGTACTCTTCTGGAACAGTTACTTCTACTTTCATGATAGGCTCAAGCAGAACTGGTTTACACTTGTCTTTAGCCGCTTTAAGCGCCATAGATCCGGCAATTTTAAATGCCATCTCATTGGAATCGACATCATGGTAAGATCCGTCTACGATTGTAGCCTTAACGTCAACAAGCGGGAAGCCTGCAATAACGCCGTTTTTCATTTGCTCTTCAATCCCTGACAGTGCAGGTTGAATGTATTCTCTAGGAACGGAACCACCGACAACCTTACTTTCGAACTGGCTGCCTGTACCCGGCTCGAGAGGTTCGAATTCAACCCATACGTGACCGTATTGACCACGACCACCGGATTGACGTACGAATTTACCTTCAACGCGCGCTGGAGCACGGAATGTTTCACGGTAAGCTACTTGTGGTTTACCCACAGTAGTTTCAACCTTGAACTCACGACGCATACGGTCGATGATGATATCAAGGTGAAGCTCACCCATACCTGCCAAGATTGTTTGACCTGTTTCTTCGTCAGTATGAGCACGAAGAGTTGGATCCTCTTCAGTCAACTTACCGAGAGCAACACCCATTTTATCTTGGTCAGCTTTGGTTTTAGGTTCAACGGCGATTTCGATAACCGGATCAGGGAAGTTCATTGACTCCAGGATAACCGGATTTTTCTCATCACATAGTGTATCACCTGTACCCGTATCTTTCAAACCTACGGCAGCTGCAATATCACCGGAGTAAACTTCAGTGATCTCTTGACGGCTGTTCGCATGCATTTGAAGGATACGACCGATACGCTCACGTTTGTTTTTAGTTGCATTCAATACATATGAACCGGATTGAAGAACACCGGAGTATACGCGGAAGAATGTCAATTTACCAACGTAAGGGTCAGTCATGATTTTGAATGCCAATGCGGAGAATGGCTCTTCATCAGAGGACTTACGTACTGCTTCAGTTCCATCTTCAAGATGACCAGTGATTGATGGTACATCTGTTGGAGCTGGCAAGTAGTCGATAACAGCATCCAACATCAGTTGAACACCTTTGTTACGATATGAGGATCCACAGATAACCGGGAAGATCTTAACATCTACAACACCTTTACGGAGAGCGCCTTTGATCTCTTCAATAGAGATTTCTTCGCCTTCCAGGTATTTCATTGTCAATTCTTCATCCAGTTCTGCAACACGCTCAATCAATTCATTACGGAGTTCTTCAACTTGCTCTTTGAATTCCGCAGGAATTTCTGTTTCTTCGATATTTTGACCAAGGTCATCTTTGTACATATGAGCCTTTTGTTCAACGATATCGATAATACCGATGAAATCATTTTCAGCGCCAATTGGAAGCTGAATCGCAACAGCGTTCGCTTGAAGGCGATCACGCATGTCGGATACAACATTCAGGAAGTCAGCACCGATGATATCCATTTTGTTTACATATGCGATACGAGGTACGCCGTACTTGTCAGCCTGTCTCCATACAGTTTCAGACTGAGGCTCAACGCCTTCTTTCGCACTGAATACACCAACTGCTCCGTCCAATACACGAAGGGAACGTTCAACTTCAACAGTGAAGTCAACGTGTCCCGGGGTATCAATAATATTAACGCGGTGGCCTTTCCAAGCAGCGGTA
Organism: Paenibacillus sp. 1781tsa1; assembly: GCF_024159265.1. NCBI lineage: Bacteria > Bacillati > Bacillota > Bacilli > Caryophanales > Paenibacillaceae > Paenibacillus > Paenibacillus sp. 1781tsa1. The sequence continues at coordinate 6,204,131 of NZ_JAMYWY010000001.1, forward strand.
GTCGCAGCGGAAGTAATCGTAATTCCGCGCTCCTGTTCCTGTTCCATCCAGTCCATTGTCGCAGCGCCTTCGTGTACTTCACCGATTTTGTGCGTACGTCCTGTGTAGAACAAGATCCGCTCAGTTGTCGTGGTTTTACCCGCATCAATATGAGCCATGATCCCGATATTACGTGTATTTTTTAAGGAGAACTCTCTAGCCATGAAATGGGTCTCCCTTCAAAATAGAAGTTTTTTATTGTGAACTGAATCCTACCAACGGTAGTGAGCAAACGCTTTGTTCGCTTCAGCCATTTTGTGCGTATCTTCACGTTTTTTAACGGAAGCGCCTGTGTTGTTGGAAGCGTCGATGATCTCAGCCGCCAAACGCTCTTCCATTGTTTTCTCACCGCGGTTGCGGGAGTAGTTCACGAGCCAACGTAGTCCCAGAGCTGTACGTCTCTCTGGTTTTACCTCGATTGGTACTTGGTAGTTGGCACCGCCGACACGGCGAGCTTTAACTTCCAGGACTGGCATGATATTCTTGATTGCTGCTTCAAATACTTCCATCGGGTCATTACCCGTACGTTCTTGAATCAACTTGAACGCATTATACAGAATGCTTTGAGCAACACCGCGTTTTCCGTCGAGCATGATGCGATTGATCAAACGAGTAACCAACTTGGAGTTGTATACCGGATCTGGCAACACGTCTCTTTTCGTAACTGGACCTTTGCGTGGCATGGATATCCCCCTTTCTTTCTTGTTCAGCAGACCCTGTACCTTCCAGACCTAAGCCAGAAGGCTTTCAGGTTCTCCGCTTATAATGGTTTAGGCTTTTTTAGCTTTTGGACGTTTTGCACCGTATTTCGAACGAGCTTGCATACGGTTGTTTACGCCTGCAGTATCGAGAGCTCCACGAACGATGTGATAACGAACCCCTGCAAGGTCTTTAACTTTACCTCCGCGGATCAATACCACACTGTGCTCTTGAAGGTTATGTCCGATTCCCGGGATATAAGCAGTTACCTCGAGACGGTTCGTCAAACGAACACGGGCATACTTACGAAGTGCAGAGTTTGGTTTACGTGGAGTCATTGTACCTACACGAGTGCAGACACCACGTTTTTGTGGGGCACTGATGTTAGTGGATTCACGTTTCAAAGCGTTGAATCCTTTTTGCAAAGCTGGAGATTTTGACTTCTCAACTTTTGCTTGACGTCCTTTACGAACCAGTTGATTGATAGTTGGCATGTGATTGCCACCCCCTTCCTCAAATATTCATGTTTCTTTATAAACCTCTTTTCGCTAAGTCCACAGACCCAGGCGGTTCATAAAAAGACAAATGAAAAGTTTTTGCCTTGGAGAATCCCTAAAAGTTCTCGGACAAAAACGTTCCTTACACTATCATTTTACGACAGCAGCCATAGCTGCTCCCACTCCAATCCCGCAAGCTTTGCCGAGATTTTTCATTGTATCCACTTTCGTGTACTTCACATTGTGTTGTTCACACAAAGCAATGATTTTGGAAGTGAGCTGCGGATCACTATCTTCTGCGACATAGACTTCGGAAGCCATACCTGTCTGCACCATCCGCATGGTCTGTTTGGTACCTATTTTGACATGAGCATCTTGCAAGGCTTTTTCATTAGACATTGTGCATTCCTCCGAATAGAACCATGTACAATCAGCTGCCCACGCACCTTTGATATATTAGCATCTAGCGCAAGCATTGTCAATGCTAATCCTAAAAGATTTTATAAAAGTTTACGCACATCAGGATTCGTCCGCCTGCACTATACAAGCGTCCGCCTCCTGACGTACAAAACTTTCATTCCCTCTAAATGAGGAGAAATCTATTTAATCAACCGAAACTGGCTCGAGTTCTTCTACTGAAGATTGGCCATCTTCTGGCTCAGCAAATTTGATGCTGCGGTAACGGTGCATACCTGTACCTGCAGGAATCAATTTACCGATGATTACATTTTCCTTCAGACCGAGCAACTGATCGACTTTACCTTTGATCGCTGCATCTGTCAGTACACGTGTAGTTTCTTGGAACGAAGCCGCCGAGAGGAACGAGTCTGTTTCCAGGGATGCTTTCGTAATACCGAGCAGGATTGGTTTAGCAACCGCTGGCTCTTTATCACTAAGAATCGCAATTTTGTTAGCTCTTTCGTACTCATGCGTATCTACGAACGATCCTGGCAACAGCGTTGTATCACCTGCATCTACGATGCGGATTTTACGCAGCATTTGACGGATCATAACTTCAACGTGTTTGTCATTGATTTCTACGCCTTGGTTACGGTATACGCGCTGTACTTCCTGCAAAATGTAGTTCTGTACGCCACGTACGCCTTTAATGCGCAGCATTTCTTTTGGATCGATGGAACCATCTGTCAACTCATCACCAGCTTCAATTTCCATGCCTTCGCTTACGCGCACACGGGAACCGTAGGTAACAGAGTATACTTTGGACTCCGCTTCACCTTGAATTTCAATTTCACGACGATCTTTCGCTTCGCGAATCTCTTTAACTACACCATCAATTTCACTGATCGTTGCTTGACCCTTAGGATTACGAGCTTCAAACAACTCTTGGATACGCGGCAAACCTTGCGTAATATCGTCTCCGGCTACACCGCCGGTATGGAACGTACGCATTGTAAGCTGTGTTCCTGGCTCACCAATGGATTGTGCTGCAATAATTCCAACTGCTTCACCAATCTCCACGTGTTTACCTGTCGCAAGGTTACGACCATAACACTTCTTGCAGACACCATGACTTGCACGGCAGCTGAGTACGGAGCGGATTTGCAATTTGGTGATTCCCGCTTTGATAATCGCTTCTGCTTTATCGGAGTCAATCAATTCATTCCGACCTGCAATGATTTCTTTTGTTTCCGGATGACGAACTGTCTCGAAGCAGTATCTGCCTTCAATACGGTCGTAGAGATCTTCAATAACTTCTTTACCATCCTGGATACGACTTACCGTAAAGCCCTTATCTGTACCACAATCATCATCACGCACGATTACGTCTTGGGCTACGTCTACGAGACGACGAGTCAGGTAACCTGAATCGGCTGTACGCAGGGCTGTATCCGCCAAACCTTTACGCGCTCCGTGAGTGGAGATAAAGTACTCGAGTACCGTCAGACCTTCACGGAAGTTTGATTTGATTGGGAGTTCGATGATTCGACCAGATGGGTTGGCCATCAGACCACGCATACCGCCCAATTGGGTGATTTGCGATTTGTTACCCCGTGCTTTGGAGTCTACCATCATCATGATCGAGTTGTAACGATCCATGGACTTCATCAGAATCTCAGTGATGTCATCTTTGGATTTTGACCAGATATCAATGATACGGTCATAGCGCTCTTCATTCGTAATCAGACCACGACGGTACTGATTCGTAACGATTTGTGCTTTATCCTCAGACTGTCTAAGAATTTCAAACTTCTCAGGCGGAACAATAACATCAGATACCGCAACCGTGATACCGGCACGAGTAGAGTAGGTGAATCCAAGCTGTTTGATTTTATCCAAAATAACGGCAGTTTCCGTTGTGTGATAAATTTCAAAACAACGCGCAATGATGGAGCCGAGGTATTCTTTGCCGACACCGCCAGCCAGAGGAGCATTCATAATAGCCTCTCTTAGGTCAGCACCTTTTTCATATACAAATGAGTGATCTGCAGTACCTTGGTACAGGTTCGCACGAGTCGCATCATTGATATACGGGAAGCTTGCCGGGAAAATTTCATTGAAGATAATTTTACCAACAGTTGTCAACAACATGCCTTCTTGTTGTTCTTCCGTGAAGCTTGTTTTACCAAGCGCCTTAACCGGAATAGCTACACGAGCATGCAGACCAGCAGTACCACGTTGGTATGCAGATACAGCTTCGTTAACTGTACGCAAGATCATACCTGTGCCCTTTTCTTCCTTGTTGTCCATAGTGAGGTAATAAGAACCAAGCACCATATCCTGGGAAGGAGTAACAACCGGTTTACCGTCTTTCGGGTTCAAAATGTTACCTGATGCAAGCATCAGGATACGTGCTTCCGCTTGAGCTTCAGCGGACAACGGAACGTGCACGGCCATTTGGTCACCGTCAAAGTCGGCATTGTATGCCGTACATACGAGTGGGTGAAGACGAATTGCTTTACCTTCAACGAGAATCGGTTCAAACGCTTGAATACCGAGTCTGTGAAGCGTAGGGGCACGGTTCAACAGAACCGGATGCTCCTTAATTACTTCTTCAAGAACATCCCATACTTCAGGACTTACACGCTCAACTTTACGTTTCGCGCTCTTGATGTTGTGGGCAAGCCCTTTATTTACAAGCTCTTTCATAACGAAAGGCTTGAACAATTCAAGTGCCATATCTTTCGGCAGACCACACTGATACATTTTCAGGTAAGGTCCGACAACGATAACGGAACGACCAGAATAGTCAACCCGTTTACCGAGCAAGTTCTGACGGAAACGTCCTTGTTTACCTTTCAGCATGTGGCTGAGAGATTTCAATGGACGGTTACCAGGACCCGTTACCGGGCGACCGCGACGACCATTATCGATCAATGCGTCAACAGCTTCCTGCAACATCCGTTTTTCATTTTGCACGATAATATCTGGCGCGCCCAGATCAAGCAGACGTTTCAGACGGTTGTTCCGGTTGATTACACGGCGATACAAGTCATTCAGGTCAGACGTTGCAAAACGTCCACCGTCCAACTGTACCATCGGACGAAGTTCCGGCGGGATAACAGGAAGTACATCCATGATCATCCACTCTGGCTTGTTGCCGGAGTTGCGGAATGCTTCGATAACTTCCAGACGTTTGATTGCACGATTACGACGTTGTCCTTGCGCAGTCCGGAGCTCTTCTTTCAGGAACTCGAGCTCTTTGTCTATGTCAAGGTCTTGAAGCAATTTTTTAACCGCTTCTGCGCCCATGCCAGCCTGGAAACCATAACCGTATTTTTCACGGTAGCTGCGGTATTCTTTCTCGGACAACAGCTGTTTTTTCTCCAGTGGAGTTTCTCCTGGATCTGTTACAACATATGATGCAAAATAAATAATCTCTTCAAGAGATCTTGGAGACATATCCAGAGCAAGACCCATACGGCTCGGAATACCTTTGAAGTACCAGATATGCGATACCGGAGCAGCGAGCTCAATATGGCCCATCCGTTCGCGGCGTACTTTCGCACGTGTTACTTCAACGCCACAACGATCACAGACAACGCCTTTATAACGGACGCGTTTGTATTTACCGCAATGACATTCCCAGTCTTTTGTAGGGCCAAAAATCTTTTCGCAGAACAGCCCTTCTTTTTCCGGTTTCAACGTACGATAGTTGATCGTTTCCGGTTTTTTCACTTCTCCGCGGGACCAAGAACGAATTTTCTCTGGGGAAGCAAGCCCGATCTTCATGTATTCGAAATTGTTGACGTCCAACAAGGAGCAACCCTCCTTAACCAATTCCTGTATTCTAGGTTACGCCCTCTCCGGCCGAAGCCGGAGCAAGACGCGAGCCTGATGAAAAACGCCGGTCATCATGCGCTCGAAGCGGTTTATTCCGCTCCGACCTCTGTACCCTCAAGGTTGAGGCTGAGCTTATCGCTCGCAGCGTCATCTTCATCGTCCATTTCTCTCATTTCAATCTCTTGCTCATCTTCACTCAAAATCTTAACGTCCATACCCAAGCTTTGCAGCTCTTTGATCAATACTTTGAATGATTCAGGAACACCTGGTTCCGGAACATTCTCGCCTTTGACGATGGATTCATATGTTTTAACCCGACCAACAACATCATCGGATTTAACAGTCAAGATTTCTTGCAGCGTATAAGCAGCACCGTACGCCTCAAGCGCCCATACTTCCATCTCCCCGAAACGCTGTCCACCAAATTGGGCTTTACCACCCAATGGCTGTTGCGTAACAAGTGAGTAAGGACCCGTGGAACGGGCATGGATTTTATCATCAACCATGTGTGCCAATTTGATCATGTGCATGACACCAACGGTAACTTCACGTTCGAACTCTTCACCTGTACGACCATCATACAGGACAGTTTTACCATTACGTTGCATTCCTGCTTCTTCCATCGTATCGAAGACGTCATACTCCTTCGCTCCGTCGAATACAGGAGTTGCTACGTGAATACCCAGTTGCATCGCGGCCATACCCAAGTGAACCTCAAGTACTTGACCGATATTCATCCGGGAAGGTACGCCCAGTGGGTTAAGAACGATTTGAACCGGTGTACCGTCTGGCAGGAAAGGCATATCTTCTTCCGGCAAGATGCGGGCCACGACCCCTTTGTTACCGTGACGTCCGGCCATTTTATCACCCTCGGAAATTTTCCGTTTTTGAGCGATATATACACGAACGAGTTGGTTAACACCTGGAGGCAGTTCATCACCGTTTTCACGGGTAAATACTTTCACGTCTACTACGATACCGTCAGTACCGTGTGGTACACGCAAGGAAGTATCACGTACTTCACGTGCTTTCTCACCAAAGATTGCATGCAGGAGACGTTCTTCTGCTGTCAGCTCTGTTACACCCTTAGGCGTTACTTTACCTACCAGAATGTCGCCAGCACTGATCTCAGCACCGATTCGGATAATACCGCGCTCATCCAAGTTACGCAACGCTTCTTCCCCAACGTTAGGGATATCACGTGTGATCTCTTCAGGTCCGAGCTTGGTATCACGTGCTTCTGACTCATACTCCTCGATATGGATGGATGTGTATACATCTTCTTTAACGAGTTTTTCACTGAGCAAGATCGCATCCTCGTAGTTGTAACCTTCCCAAGTCATGAAGGCAACAACGACGTTACGTCCCAGAGCCAATTCACCCATTTCCGTTGAAGGACCGTCAGCGAGGATATCGCCAGCTTTAACAGCAGCACCTCTTTTGACAATCGGACGCTGGTTAATGCATGTTCCTTGGTTCGAACGCATAAATTTGTGTAATTTATATTTAACGATATCGCCTTTGACTTCCTGACCATCCACTTCTTCAACACGACGGAGCCAAATTTCGTTCGCAGAAGAACGTTCAATAATTCCGTCATAATCGGAGACAATACATACACCAGAGTCTTTTGCAGCTTTGTGCTCCATACCTGTTCCTACAAGTGGCGCTTTAGGAATCAAGAGTGGAACCGCCTGCCGCTGCATGTTAGATCCCATGAGTGCACGGTTGGAGTCATCGTTCTCAAGGAACGGGATAAGCGCTGTAGCGACGGATACAACCTGTTTAGGAGATACGTCCATGTAGTCAACTCGTTCACTCGGCATCGTAAGGATGTTATCCGACTGTTTGTTGTAACGTACAATGATCGCTTCTTCTTCAAATGTACCGTCTTCGTTCAACTTCGCATTCGCTTGCGCGATGACATAGTTGTCCTCTTCGTCCGCTGTCAGGTAATCAATTTGCTCGGTCACAATACCTGTCTTCGGATCAACCCAACGATATGGAGCTTCAATGAAGCCATATTCATTCACACGGGCGAACGTAGACAAGGAGTTGATCAAACCGATGTTTGGTCCCTCTGGAGTCTCGATTGGACACATACGGCCATAGTGGGATGGATGGACGTCACGCACTTCCATACCTGCGCGCTCACGCGTCAAACCACCGGGTCCGAGTGCGGACAAACGACGTTTATGTGTCAACTCACCCAGTGGGTTCGTTTGATCCATAAACTGTGACAACTGAGAGCTACCAAAGAACTCTTTAATTGATGCAATAACAGGACGTATGTTGATCAATGCCTGTGGTGTAATGACGTTGGCATCCTGAATGGACATTCTCTCACGAACCACACGCTCCATACGGGACAAACCGATACGGAACTGATTCTGCAGGAGTTCACCCACCGAACGCAAACGACGGTTGCCCAGATGATCGATATCATCCGTGCTACCAATTCCCTGCAGAAGGTTAAGGAAGTAACTGATGGACGAAATGATATCCGCCGGTGTCACGTTTTTAACGGACTTGTCAATGTTTGCATTGGCAATCAGTTTGACCACTTTACCATCTTCAGTTGGTGAGAACACATCAATCGTTTGCATAGGGATATCATTGGCATCCAAAACGCCGTTACCCACGTGATACGTGCGGAATCCAACGCTTTTCTCCAGATACGGCATGATTTCATCCAATAAACGACGATCAACCATTTGGCCTGCTTCAGCAATGATTTCACCTGTTTCAGCGTCAACAAGTGATTCAGCCAAGCGTTGGTTAAACAAACGGTTTTTGATGTGAAGTTTTTTATTCATTTTGTAACGACCTACATTAGCCAGGTCATAACGTTTTGGATCAAAGAAACGTGCTACGAGCAAGCTTTTCGCATTATCCAACGTTGGTGGCTCGCCCGGACGAAGACGCTCATAGATCTCAATGAGTGCTTTCTCCGTGGAATCCGTGTTGTCTTTGTCCAGTGTGTTGCGGATATATTCGTCATTACCGAGCAGATCCAGAATCTCAGCATCTGTGCCAAAACCAAGTGAACGCAGGAGAACCGTAACCGGTATTTTACGTGTACGGTCGATCCGGACGTAAACAACATCCTTCGCGTCCATCTCCAGTTCCAACCAAGCGCCGCGGTTAGGAATAACTGTAGCGGTATACGTTTTTTTGGCGTTTTTATCTACTTTGGTACTGAAGTAAACGCTAGGAGAGCGAACCAACTGGCTGACAATAACCCGTTCCGCACCATTAATAATAAATGTGCCCGTGTTGGTCATCAGCGGGAAATCTCCCATGAATACTTCCTGCTCTTTGACTTCGCCGGTTTCCTTATTAATGAGCCGGACTTTGACCCGAAGCGGTGCTGCATAAGTAACGTCACGCTCTTTCGCGTCGTCTACTGTATACTTCGGTTCACCGAGACTGTAATCGATAAATTCCAAAATCAAGTTACCTGTAAAATCCTGGATCGGCGAGATATCCTGGAACATTTCGCGCAACCCTTCCTCCAAAAACCAATCATAAGATTTTTGTTGGATTTCAATCAGGTTAGGAACTTCGAGTATCTCGTTAATTCGTGCATAACTGCGCCGAGTGCGTCGACCATATTGAACAAGATGTCCTGCCAACTTAAACTCACCCCTCAATGTCTACTCACTTTAAAAATTTCGTTGCGAACCTCTGTTTGTAACCTTATAATGGTACACATACAGAGCAAAGCAATGCATCCACAAATAAAGAAAAGCCCTTACTCGAAATGTCGTTCGAAAAAAGAGCAACTTTGATCGGCGGATGTCTTTCCAAAACATTCTTATCCCCAGTTTGCCCAAAATGTACATATTATACGCCAAACGTAGGCATAATAAGCCCGTTCGGCGTAAAAAAAGGTTGACATTTTTAGTTAGCTAAAGCCAAGTAGGGCATCTTAATACTGACATTTTACAATAATACCACGGCCTGAATTTCATGTCAATAGTCCTATTGCAAAAAAAATGATCCCCTGCTTACTTTACAAACTCGGATTCAGCTTTTAGTAGAACCCTCTTCCGATTTCATCGCTTTGAAAATCCGGTAGCCTTTATCCTTCGTCACTTCTTCCACTCTTCCAAACAAAGATTCCAATTTCGCTTTTGCTGATGGGGCCCCTTGTTTTTTCTGAATGACAATCCACAACGAACCGCCTACCTTCAGATGGCGATGTGCCTGTTCGAAAATAGTATGAACTGTCTCTTTCCCAGCCCGTATAGGCGGATTGGTTAAGATAACGTCAAAATCTTGCTTTTTTACTTCAGCCAGTAGATTACTTTGCAATACAGTAACATTGTTAATTCCGTTCGCTTTTGCATTTTCCCTGGAAAGTTCAACGGCTCTCTCGTTGATATCGATCATGGTGACATGCCCATCCGGTACAAGTTTGGCTGCTGTAAGACCCATCGGTCCGTATCCACAACCCACATCGAGAACATGAGCCCCTGATGGCAACTCTATCGCATCAATCAATACTCTGCTGCCATAATCGATTCCGTTTTTGGAAAACACACCGGCGTCCGTCACGAATCGCAGACTGAAACCGCGAAGAACCGCTTCAGTTGCTCTACGATCATGTGCTACTTGCGGTTTGTCCGAATAATAATGATTGGACATGCCCTCACTCACTTTCCATTTACAATTACAGCAACAAACCCCTTGATATAAGTCAAGGGGTTTGTTGTTTTGTTCATCTAGCTTATAAAAGCTAAATTATTTAACTTCGATTGTAGCGCCTGCTTCTTCAAGCTTAGCTTTAACCGCTTCTGCTTCTTCTTTAGCAACTTTTTCTTTCAATGCTTTTGGAGCGTTGTCAACCAGTTCTTTTGCTTCTTTCAGGCCAAGACCTGTGATTTCGCGAACTGCTTTGATAACGTTGATTTTGGAAGCACCAGCGTTAGTCAAGATTACGTCGAACTCGGATTGCTCAGCTTCAGCAGAAGCTACTGCACCTGCAGCAGCTACTGGAGCTGCAGCAGTTACGCCGAATTCTTCTTCGATTGCTTTAACAAGATCGTTCAATTCCAGTACAGTCATGCCTTTGATTGCTTCCAAGATTTGCTCTTTACTCATGAGTGAACCTCCATATATAATATTATTTTTTTTAATTCAATTGCCGCCTAAGCAGCGTTCAGATCAAGTTGCTTACGCGCCTTGTTCTTCTTTTTCTGCAACTGCTTTAACCGCAAGCGCGAAGTTGCGCACTGGCGCTTGAAGCACGCTGAGGAGCATGGAAAGGAGTCCATCGCGGGATGGCAATTCTGCCAACGCCTTAACTTCTTGTACTCCGATTACGCGACCTTCTACGACAGCACCTTTCAATTCCAATGCATCGTTCTTTTTCGCGAAGTCGTTCAGAATTTTAGCTGGAGCCACAACGTCATCTACGCTGAATGCAATTGCAGTAGGACCTGTAAGAACACTATCGAGTTCTGTCAGTTCTGCTGCTGCAGCTGCACGGCGAAGCAACGAGTTTTTCAGCACTTGGAATTCGATCCCTGCTTCACGAAGTTGCTTACGCAACTCAGTTACTTGGGCAACGTTCAATCCGCGATAGTCAACAACAACAGTTGTAACGCTCTCGCGCAATTTTGCTGTTACTGCATCAACGGACTCTTGTTTTGCTTGAATCACTTTTGCGTTTGCCAATCTGTACACCTCCTGATCAAATTTATCCCATTAAGAAAAGCCTCCGTAGAATCACGAAGGCTTGATATATACTCACAACCGATTTGCATCGTTCTAAGTTCTATAATCACACCTCGGCAGGAAATTAAGCCAATTGGCACCTACTGTCTACGGCAAGCATATTCAAATGTCAACGGTCAGTCACTCGGACTCACAACTTTTATATCTTATCAAAACAGGACAAGCCTGTCAATAGATATTATCTAAAAGCTGCTGCGTTCACGCGTGCGCCAGGGCCCATCGTGGAAGAAAGACTAACATTCTTCAGATAAACACCTTTTGCTGCCGCTGGTTTAGCACGATTCAGAGCTTCCATGAGAGCTTTGAAGTTCTCATTAAGTTGCTCAGAAGAGAAAGAAGCTTTACCAATCGGTGCATGAATTTGACCTGCACGATCCAGACGATATTCGATTTTACCGGCTTTAATTTCTTGAACAGCCTTAGTTACATCGAAAGTTACCGTTCCGGCTTTAGGGTTAGGCATCAGACCTTTACCGCCGAGCAGTCGGCCCAATTTACCTACTTCACTCATCATATCTGGTGTCGCTACGCAGACGTCGAATTCGAACCAGCCTTGTTGGATTTTGTTGATCATGTCTGCATCACCAACATAGTCCGCGCCAGCCGCTTCCGCTTCTTTCGCTTTGTCACCTTTTGCAAATACCAATACGCGTTGTGTTTTACCTGTGCCGTGTGGCAAGACAACAACACCACGTACAGCCTGGTCTTGCTTACGAGGGTCTACACCCAAACGAACTGCTGCTTCGATTGTTTCATCGAATTTTGCAGTAGCTGCCTTTTTCACAAGCTCTACAGCTTCTGAAGGCTCGTAAGTTGCTTCGCTGTCAATCAGCTTAGCAGCTTCCAGGTATTTTTTACCGTGTTTAGCCATGTTTTATTCCTCCTTTGTGGTGTTAGCGGATATACCTCCCACATCAACCGGTCGCGAATCGACCGGTTTTACGAAGCCATGTTTCTTATGAAAATTAGTCTTCGATGGTGATACCCATGCTGCGGGCAGTACCTTCGACCATACGCATAGCGGACTCAACGTCTGCTGCATTCAGGTCAGGCATTTTTGTTTCTGCGATTTGACGAACCGCATCACGTTTAACAGTAGCAACTTTTTTCTTGTTCGGTTCGCCGGATCCTTTTTCAACTTTAGCTGCCACTTTCAACAGAACTGCTGCTGGTGGAGTTTTAGTGATGAAAGTAAAGGAACGGTCCTCGAATACAGAAATTTCAACTGGAATAATCAATCCTGCTTGATCAGCTGTACGAGCGTTGAATTCTTTACAGAATGCCATGATGTTGACACCTGCTTGACCCAAAGCTGGACCTACTGGTGGCGCTGGATTTGCTTTACCTGCTGGAATCTGCAGTTTTACCATTTTGATTACCTTTTTTGCCATGATTGACACCTCCTTGCAAAATAGTGGTTAACGGGCCTTCCAGCCCTCCCACAAGAAACTTGAAGAAACTATATCTTCTCCACTTGCGTATATTCCAACTCAAGCGGTGTTTCCCGTCCAAACATGTTCACGTGCACTTTCAACTTGCTTTTGTCTACCAAAATTTCTTCCACGGAGCCTACGAAATTCGCAAAAGGACCGACTTTAATACGTACGGATTCCTTAATATCGAACTCAATTTTCGGCTTAGGTTCAACCATACCCATGTGCTTCAGAATTTGTTCCACTTCTTCAGGCAACAAAGCAGTTGGTTTGGACCCAGAACCTGTCGAACCGACAAATCCTGTAACACCTGGTGTGTTGCGAACAACATACCAAGAGTCATCCGTCTGTACCATTTCCACCAAGACATAACCAGGGTAAACTTTACGCATAACGGTTTTTTTCTTACCGTCCTTGTTTACCACTTCTTCTTCCATAGGAACAAGAACGCGGAATATCTTGTCTTCCATGCCCATAGACTCGACGCGTTTTTCCAAATTGGCCTTGACCTTGTTCTCATACCCTGAATAGGTATGAACGACGTACCATCTTTTTTCCATATCAAGCCACCGGAACCCTTCTTAAATAATCGCTTCGATCACAAAGGAGATGCCAATGTCAATGACCCAAAAAAACAGCGTCATAACCACAACAGTACCAAGTACGATCAATGTGTAGTTGGTCAGCTCTTTACGATTAGGCCAGCGAACTTTTTTAAGTTCAGCCCAGCTTTCTGAGAAAAAGGAAATCAGAGATTTGAAACTTCGTTTCACGCCGACACCTCCAAAAACTATCTGGTTTCGCGATGAGAAGTCTGCTCGTTACAAAACTTGCAAAATTTCTTCATCTCCATGCGGTCGGGGTGATTACGCTTGTTTTTTGTCGTAGTGTAATTTCTTTGTTTGCAGTTAGTACAAGCCAAAGTAATAATTACCCGCATGATGTACACCTCCCGAAGACTTCCACATTCAAGCAGAGTCTCTAAATTGATCCTGAAAAAAAGCCATAAATTTAGGCCTACCTAAAACACTTTATCACAAGGGTATAACCATGTCAACGAAAGAATAGCCTTTCATTCATTGGGTATTACTTCCGTACAACGTACATTCGTTTCGCATCTCTGTTTTTCTCTTCTCCTACATGGACCGAGCGATTACTAGTATAAACATTCTTTGATTTTATAAACTTGAGACAGTAAAAAAAGACTCAAACACCGAGCCTTTTCCTTCAACGACAACATGTGTTTAATTATCTCGAACTTCCAGGTACTTTTCAAGTTTGCGCTTAACGCGCTGAAGTGCATTATCAATGGACTTCACATGTCTGTCCAAATCAACTGCAATCTCTTGATAAGATCTCCCGTCCAGATACAACATCAATACTTTACGCTCCAGATCACTCAGAATCTCGGACATTTTATCTTCCAGGCCCACAAACTCTTCCTGATTGATGATCAATTCTTCCGGATCACTGACCTGGGTTCCACAAATCACATCGAGTAACGTACGATCAGACTCTTCGTCATAAATAGGCTTGTCCAGAGATACATAAGAATTAAGCGGAATATGCTTCTGACGTGTTGCTGTCTTAATCGCCGTGATAATCTGTCTTGTAATACAGAGTTCAGCAAAAGCCTTGAACGAAGCCAGCTTGTCCCCTTTGAAATCTCGAATGGATTTATAGAGGCCAATCATTCCTTCTTGAATAATATCTTCCCGGTCTGCCCCAATCAGAAAATAAGATCTAGCCTTGGCGCGTACAAAGTTACGATATTTGTTAATCAAAAACTCTAACGCTTCGCTTTCGCCTTCACGGAAAGCTTCGACAATGTCTTCGTCACTTTGGTAATCATACTTAGATAACATGATATCTTTGAGGTCGACACTCACAGACAATCCCTCCGGCTGCAACGCAAGGTACCCCGTTACTCTACTCTATGAAATATAGGATCAGTATATATGATGGTACCTCACACCGTCAACCACGCTCTGCCTAAAAAAGAACATCAATAACATAAATGTCAAGAGTTTCAATATTCTAATTTTTGTAAAACCGAGCTGTTATTCCCGGCGCCACCGCTCAAACTCTTTCAATACATCTGGACTCAACTTGCCCCCGAGTGTGTTACGCGTGGTCTTCGCCTGATCTTCTTCCAGTCGTTTTTTTAATTCTTTTTCGTTCTGCTCAACTTCAATTAGCAATTCCCTTGCAGATACGCGTAGCGCTCCCTGTCCGAAAATGACATGTTGCTCTACCATATCGCTCGTAGCCACATAGATTTGGCGTCTTCGCATGCTTAGTTCCCGAACGAGTCTCTCAATGCATTCGTCTGCCGTCTCTTTTTCCTTTGTAAAATAAATCTGCACTTTGCTCTGAGTAAAGGATTTACCGAGTCCAGGCACGAGGTAGGCGTCAAACACAACAATGACTCGCCGGCCGGAGAACGCCTGGTAGTCCGCAAGACGAAAGAGGAGCCTGTTGCGCGCCTCTTCGAGTCCACTTTCCGCCAGTCTGGTTAATTCCGGCCAGTCGCCAATCATGTTATACCCGTCTACAAGAAGCACATCACGGGAATCAGCCATACCTTCTATTCCTGCGCTTGACGCGAGCGGAGCACTTCATACATGACAACACCCGCTGCCACGGAAGCATTCAGGGAATTAATCTGACCTTGCATCGGTAATTTGATCAGTACGTCGCATTTCTCACGAATAAGTCGTCCCATTCCCTTGTTCTCATTTCCGATTACCAATGCCACAGGGCCAGTAAAGACTCCATTACCAAAGACACCTTCATGAGCAGTGACATCTGTCCCTACAACCCATACACCTTCCTCTTTGAGGCGATCGATGGTCTGGCCAAGATTACTTACACGAGCCACTGGCACATACTCCACGGCGCCTGCTGACGTTTTGGATACCGTTACGGTTACCGCTGCCGAGCGACGTTTGGGTACAATGACGCCATGCGCACCCGTGCAGTCTGCTGTCCGCAAAATCGACCCCAGGTTATGAGGATCTTCGATCTCATCCAGTAGAATCAGGAAAGGATGCTCGTTCTTCGCTTTCGCTGCAGCAAGAATGTCTTCTACCTCCACATAAGCGTAAGGTGCAGCTTGTGCAACTACCCCCTGATGCTGAATGCCTGGTACCGTTTGATCCAGCTTACGCTTGTCCACGTGTTGAATGACAATACCTAGTTTTTTAGCTTCCGAGATAATAGGTTGAGTCAGATGTTTCTGTGCTGTATCGGCAATCCATATTTTATTAATGGTCCGGCCTGAACGCAGCGCCTCCGTCACGGAGTGTTTACCGGCGATCCATTCTTCTTCCATCGTTGTTCGATCCTCTCTGTAATGCGTTGTTTTGTTGAAATTTCTATTTTTTTGTCGGCGATGGCGATTGTTGTTCCGCGTGCTCAATGCCAAGCCCGATCAGTTCAATCATGCGATCATGATGACCACTGCTGTAGAGATAACCAATAAGACATTCAAAAGCTGTGGCATGTCTGTACTCCAACACATCTGCATTTTTGGGTACACTACCCGACTTGGCATTCCGCCCTTGCCGGACGATATCACGTTCTTCCTCTGTCAGTTCAGCCTCAATCGTTGTAAGTATGCGGCTCTGCGCCTTCGCTGATACCAACCCAGTTGCACTACGGTGCAGATGATTGGGACGCATGTTGGCTTTCGACAATAGATATTGACGAACAGCTACCTCATATACCGCATCACCAATATAGGCCAGTGCAATAGGTGGAATCAACCTCGCAGGTCTGGATGGAGGATACGGAAACCACCCTCCCTCCGTGACCTGCTCCTGTTGTTTTGGTGTATTTGGATGTCCTTCGCTCATTTGCGCCGCCATCTCATGCCCTGCGCCGTATCTTCAAGCAGAATGCCACGTGCAGACAACTCATCGCGAATTTCATCCGCTCTTGCCCAGTTTTTGGACTTGCGCGCTTCTACACGCTCTTCAATCAGATGTTCGACTTCCTCATCCAGAAGTTCGGGCTCTGCATCCGTGTAAATGCGCAGCACAGCATTCAATTCACTGAACAATTCGAGGAGCGCACGAATGTCTGCCGCATTGACAACTTCTTGCTGCAACAGTTGGTTGGCTTCCCCTGCCCACTCAAACATAGCAGTGATCGCATCAGGAGTATTGAAATCATCCTGCATCTTCTCGTGATACTGCTGACGAATTTGGTCGAGTCTTGCCGCAAACTCTGCTGTGATATCCTGATCTACGGTTACTGCGTTCAGACGATGGTTCAGGTTACCTACAGCATTCGCAATCCGGTCCACACTGTTCTGTGCCTGCTCCATCGTATCATCCGTGAAATTCAACGGATTACGATAGTGGGTAGACAACATAAAATAACGAATCGCTTCGCGTTTATATTGATTCCGCAAATCTTTAACAAGAACACCATTACCGAGGGATTTCGACATCTTCTCGTTATCAATCCGGATGAATCCGTTATGCATCCAGTAGTTCGCAAGTGGTTTACCTGTTAATACCTCGGATTGGGCGCATTCGCACTCATGGTGCGGGAACTGTAGATCCTGTCCACCCCCGTGAATGTCCAGTGTATCCCCAAGGTACTCCCTAGCCATGGCAGAGCACTCAATATGCCAGCCTGGTCGACCATCGCCCCAAGGACTGGACCAATAGATCTCACCTGGTTTTGCAGCCTTCCACAGTACGAAATCTTCGGGATGCTCTTTGCGCTCGTCCACACCTACACGAATTCCGAATTGCAGCTCCTGTAAATTTTGTTTCGAGAGCTTGCCATACTCGCTGAATTTGCCTGTACGGTAATAGACATCACCGCCATTTTCGTATGCGAAACCTTTTTCAACCAACTCACGGATAAACTCAATAATGAGCGGCATGTTTTCCGTTACTCTCGGGTTGCTACTTGCCTTAGGAATACCCAATCCCTCAAGGTCTTCATAATAGGCTGCAATAAACTTCTCCGCGACATGAGGAACATCCGTTCCAAGTTGTTCCGCTTTGCGAATCAGCTTATCGTCCACATCCGTGAAGTTCACCACATAGTTTACATCATGTCCTGTCTGTTCCAGGTATCCACGAACCGTGTCGAAAAAGATAACCGGGCGTGCATTGCCAATATGAATATAGTCATATACCGTTGGTCCGCAGACGTACATTTTTACTTTGCCTGGCTCTTGGGGAACAAATTCTTCTTTTGTACGACTCATCGTATTATAAATCTGAAGCGTCATGGTCACTTATCCTTTCATCCTATACTGCCTTTATTTATTGTATCACGTATCATGCACAGTCTCATTTGCGCGGGCATTCTGCAGTGTACGTACTTCTTCCTGCAATCGTTCAAGTTCTTTTTGCATACTACGCAAGGAGTCAACGACCGGATCGGGCAATTGTTGACTGAGGCGATCTACCCGTCGGCCATCCTGTTTAACAATTCTGCCCGGTATACCTACCACGGTACTATTGGAAGGGACCTCCTTAAGCACAACGGAGTTCGCACCAATGTTGCATTGATCCCCCACGCTAAATGAACCCAGCACCTTTGCTCCGGATGAGATAACCACATTATTACCAATGGTCGGATGTCTCTTTCCTTTTTCTTTCCCTGTTCCGCCAAGCGTAACCCCCTGATAGATAACAACATCATCGCCAATCTCACATGTTTCTCCAATAACGACGCCCATTCCATGGTCAATAAACAACCGATTCCCGATCGTAGCTCCAGGATGTATCTCAATCCCTGTCATAAAACGGCTAACCTGCGAAATGAACCTGGCCACCGAGAACCATCTTCGCTTGTATAAAAAATGAGCCATCCGGTGTGCCCATATCGCATGCAGCCCTGAGTAGGTTAGTACCACTTCAAACCAACCTCGGGCCGCCGGATCGTTTTCAAACACCGCCTGGATATCTGATCTGATCTTCTTGAACATGCTCGTTCCCCTCTTGTTCAGGTTCTCGTCCTCCGGCTTACCGGACGGCGCGTTCCTTGGTAGTGTACTGCACACTCGCCTAAACAAAAAACGCCTCTGCAGCATTTAGCTGCAGAGGCGTTTATCGCGGTCCCACTCTGCTCGGTCCATTCTTAAATAGAATGAGCCCTCAAGCGGTTTGGTAACGGAAACCAATCGTCACAACCTATCCTAACGTTTTCCCATGTCATGATCGACAAAGGCGGGGCTGGATTCGGCTGTGCAGCTCACGGGCGCATTTCGACTAATGGACAGCGGATGGTTCACAGCCACCGCAACCAAAGAAATCTTTCTTTGCTGCGGGACCATCCTCTCTGAATCTGTCCGGGTCAGTCTACTCCTCCCGATCTTTGCTGTTCTATTAGATAAATCATATCAATTATTCGTTGTGTTGTTATTATAGCGAAAAGGCCTCAGACTGACAACAGCCTCCTACGTAATCCATACATCATAGGACTGTGTTGAGATTCCGAATAAACGGAATGCCCTCGAATAATCTTATTTTACTTGCGCGAGCAATCGTTCGATCACCGTATCACGACCCAGAAGCACGATCGTTTGATTCAGATCCCGTCCATGCGTCTGTCCAGTCAAGGCTACACGAATTGGCATAAAGAGCTGTTTGCCCTTAAAGCCCGTTTCTTTCTGTACTTCCTTGATCAATGCAGCCATTTTGCTTGGCGTGAACTCTTCACTTGCCTGCACTTTATCCGCAAATGCCTTCAGCACGGTCGGCACTTGCTCTTCAGCGAGAACTGCGGCACCTTCAGTTTCCAACTCAATCTCCGAACGGAAGAACACTTCCGACAATTCTACGATATCGGATGCGGCATTCATCTGTTCCTGATAGAGATGTACGAGCGTATAAGCCCATTCTTTTTGTTCAGCAGACAGCTCGGAAGAAATAAGTCCAGCCTTTTGCAGATGCGGAATGGCCATTTCGGCAATCCGTTCCGGGTCAGCATGTTTGATATAGTGGTTGTTCAAGTGAGCCAGCTTGTGCGTATCAAATACCGCCGGGCTCTTGGACAGACGTTTCGTATCAAAAATGGAGATCAGTTGCTCTTGCGAGAAGATCTCTTCCTCCCCTTCCGGCGACCAGCCGAGCAGGGAAATGAAGTTAAACATCGCTTCAGGCAAATAGCCGAGCTGATCATACTGCTCAATAAACTGAATAACGGATTCATCCCGTTTACTCAGCTTCTTGTGATTTTCATTCACGATCAGCGTCATATGACCGAATTGCGGCGGCTCCCAGCCAAGCGCTTCATAGATCATCAGTTGACGTGGCGTGTTCGAGATGTGATCTTCCCCACGCAGGACGTGGGAGATCTTCATCAAGTGATCATCCACAGCAACAGCATAGTTGTAAGTGGGAATGCCGTCTTTTTTCACAATGACGAAGTCACCGGATTCCTTGCTGTTGAACGAGATTGTACCTTTAACCATGTCATCAAACGTATATATCCGCTCTTCCGGCACCCGGAAACGAATACTCGCTACGCGGCCTTCCGCTTCAAACGCACTAATCTGCTCTGGAGTCAGATCACGGTGCTTGCCCGAATAACGCGGCGTTTCTCCACGTGCTGACTGCTCCTCGCGCTCTTGCTCCAATTCTTCTTCCGTGCAGAAGCAAGGGTACGCCAGACCTTTATCCAGCAATTCCTGCGTATATTTACGATAGAGGTCCAGACGTTCCGTTTGACGGTATGGTCCGTATTCTCCGCCCACATCAATACTTTCATCCCACTCGATTCCGAGCCATTTCAGGTATTTCAGCTGGCTTTCTTCACCACCGGCAATATTCCGTTTTACGTCCGTATCTTCAATACGAATAATGAATTTACCGTTATTATGTTTGGCATATAGATAGTTAAACAGCGCCGTACGGGCATTCCCGATATGCAGGTGTCCTGTTGGGCTCGGCGCGTAACGCACACGAATTTCCGTGCTCATATGATCCCCTCCGTCACGAATTAATTGATGATATCACACACGAACAAGGCAAACAACGGATTGAGCGGCAATGCCCTCTCCCCGTCCCGGGAATCCCAGTTGCTCTGTTGTTGTTGCTTTCACGTTCACCTGTGTTACATCCGCTTCCAGTGCCTTGGCAATCAACTCAGCCATCTGTGGGATGTAAGGAGCCATCTTCGGCTTCTGGGCAATAATCGTTGAATCGATATTTCCCAGCTTATATCCGCGATCCTTCACAAGCTGCCATACATGCTCCAGCAATTTCAGGCTGTCGGCATCCTTGAATTCCGGATCAGTATCCGGGAAGTGCTTGCCAATATCCCCGAGTGCCAGCGCACCCAAAATGGCATCACTAATCGCGTGCAACAGCACGTCTGCGTCCGAGTGACCCAGCAGTCCTTTTTCATAAGGAATCGTTACTCCGCCAATAATACACGGTCGTCCCTCTACCAGCTGATGAACATCAAATCCCTGTCCTACACGTATCATCGCTTCTTCTCTCCCCCCAGCAAAAACGCAGCGTATTGCAAATCTTCCGGCGTTGTTAATTTGATATTCGTATAATTGCCTTCCACAACCTTGACCGACATACCCTGACGTTCAGCCAGCATGGCGTCATCTGTTCCCAGAAATCCGTCCTGCTCGGCTGATTCGTAGGCGGAGAGCAGGGAAGAAAGACGAAAAGCCTGCGGGGTTTGAATGCTCCACAGACTGCTACGATCTGGTGTCGCCGTAACGACTCCCTCCGCATTCACTTGTTTGATCGTATCCTTCACGGGAACCGCCAGTACAGCAGCTCCACCACTGGATGTGGCAGCCGCCATGCATCCCTTGATCTGCTCATGGTTCACAAAAGGACGTACCCCGTCGTGAACGAGAACCCAATCCGTCCCAAGTGCCTCAAGGCCTTTATGGACAGAATGTTGTCTCTCTTTCCCTCCGGGGATAACACGGACACGTGAATCCAGTTGGTATTCTTTTACCCAATCCTGGCAGCGTTCAACATCTGCAGCTCCTGTGACCAGCACCATCTCGCGGATCTCGTCCAGCGCAGCAAATACCTCAAGCGTATGTATGAAAACGGGCTTGTCCTGCAGCAACAGAAACTGTTTGCTCTCGGTCGTCCCCATCCGGGTTCCGCGACCTGCTGCCACAATGACAACGCCCCACCCTTTATCCATGCCGCAATCCCTGCCTTGTCTGTCAGTTTATCGTCCAAAGATATACAATATCATTCAACGATACACTACCCATCATACCGCTTTATTGGGCTTTTTCCAACAGTTTAGGCTTGGCAAAAATCATTCGTCCCGCTGAAGTCTGCAACACACTGGTTACCAACACTTCCATCATCATGCCAATATACTCGCGTCCGCCCTCCACAACGATCATTGTGCCATCATCCAGATAGGCTACACCTTGACCATGCTCCTTGCCATCCTTGATGATCTGCACCATGATCTCCTCACCTGGCAGAACAACCGGCTTCACCGCATTGGCGAGATCATTAATGTTTAACACAGATACACCCTGGAGTTCGCACACTTTGTTTAGGTTAAAGTCATTGGTGACCACTTTGCCCTGAAGCACTTTAGCCAGTTTGACAAGTTTGCTGTCCACCTCGGAAATTTCCTCGAAATCCCCTTCGTAGATGAGGACTTTTACATCGAGTTCCTTCTGGATTTTGTTCAAAATGTCCAGTCCACGCCGTCCTCTGTTCCGCTTGAGCAGATCCGATGAATCGGCAATATGCTGCAGCTCCTCCAGAACAAATTCCGGGATTACGATCGTACCTTCAATAAATCCGGTTTTGCATATGTCAGCGATACGCCCATCGATAATAACACTGGTATCCAGAATTTTATGTTCTTCCATCCGTCTATCCTCGTCCACCTCGGGATGACCCCATCGCCCAGACATCCAGAAGGCCCCCAGATCGTCTTTCTTCGCCATGGCAAGGGTGTAGCCGGAATAAGCACTAATCACCGTTAGCGCCACTTGCAGCACTTCTCCTGCCGTTCCCATCCATCCCACAACAGGGTAGAGCAATAAGGCCACCAGCAACCCAGCAACGGTACCTGCGGCACCTGCAGCCAGTTCGTTCATAGGTACTTTTGCCAATGAATCGATTCCACTATGCAGCCTGTCTGCCATCAATGTTCCACCAATATTACATACAGCCATAAACATTACAGCTCCCAGCAGCGTCGATATACCAGCTCCCAGTAATCCTGCGGACTGAATCCACTCCGCCATCCATGGGACCGATTTTCCTGCCAGATGATATGCCGTGTAGCCGAACCATGCACCGCACAATCCTGTAAAAGTTAAAATGCCTTTTTTCCACATTAGTCCCTGCACCTCCTTCAATGTATCTTGATCTTGATATCCAGTATGATCCAATTCCTGAATTGCTAATCCCTTCCGGAAGAACTTTTTGGAAATGTTGCAATCGTCAGTTGAAAGTAGGTAAATTATTGGCATATAATGAATTCAATTCATATCCCGAGGTGAGTGGCAAAATGAGTACGCTAAGTTTACAGGCTTTCCAGGATCAAGTTTCTGAACTGTTGCTGCGTCATCGCAGCCTGATTGATGTACTGTCCAAAACGGGACAAGCCGGAGCGTCTGTTAACCGTGCCGTGTCCAAAGCCATTACCGAATGCGGCTGCATCGAGCTGCACGCCACCAAGCAGAAATATGCCCCGGAGAGCGACATCGCTCAAACCAAGGGTTTGCTGGAAACGCATGTGGAGGGTGAGTTGTGTGAGAACTGCAGAGAGGTCATTAGCTCTGAGCTAGGGCGGAACCTGTTCTACATGTCGGCTCTCTGCAATCTGCTGGACATTAACATGGAAGAGGTCGTAAATCACGAATCACAGAAGTGTTCAACGTTAGGGATGTTTAATCTGTCGTAAGAAGATATGTATGTCGTTCGCAAGGGTTTCTTTTACCGTAAATAGATCTGAATAAACAAAAAGCACGCATTCTCCAGTTCAGGAGAGTACGTGCTTTCTTTGTATATTGTCTGTCACCAATGTTACTTAACGATCGGAAGGACGTGAAGATTTCTCATCCTTGCGCTTTTTCGCCCGACTACGCGAGGCCGCTGTTCGCACGTTATGCTTCATCCCATACAAGGCGTATAACACCAGCGGAATAAAAATCAATTTGGATAACTGCTCCGGGAAAATCACGGCTACGGCTATCGCAAATAACACAACCCATGGGGCAATCCAGATTGCCTTACGCGGCAAACCAACCTTTTTGAAATTGGGATACTTAAGCGAACTCACCATCAGGTATGATAACAGCAACGTAGCAATCATCATGCTGACCGGACCGATATCCTTGTTAAACAAGGACAATGTGGCCAACACTCCGCCGGCTGCCGGAATCGGCAAACCTGTGAAGTACCCGGGGATTCCCGGACGAACATTAAACCGGGCAAGACGAATGGCTCCACAGATCGGAAAAGCCGCTGTTGCGATCCAGGCGAGAATCGGCATCGAATCTTGAAACGACACCATAAATATGATCAGGGCTGGTGCTGCACCAAAGGAAACCATATCAGACAAGGAATCCAGTTCTTTGCCGAATTCGCTTTGGGCATTGAGTGCACGTGCCACTCTGCCATCCAGACCATCCAGCAGCATCGCTACAATGACCATAATGGCAGCCAAACTGTAATTTCCATCAATCGCAAGCAAAATTGCCATCATTCCAAGAAACAGATTACCCAGGGTAAAGAGATTCGGAATGAATCTGGTTAGCATCGTTGTTTCACCTCATCCATTTCAAGCCTTTATATAGGCAAACCCTTACATCTGCCTGTCGATAAACATCTGCTCCTGCAAACGTTTGAGGCCTTCCTTAATGGTCCGGGCACGAACTTCACCAATACCGTCCACTTCGTCCAGTTCTTCAATTGTAGCCATAATAACATGAGGCAATTGTTCGAATTGATCCACCAGGTTATGGATAATGACATTGGGCAGGCGGGGGATCTTATTTAATA
Source organism: Paenibacillus sp. 1781tsa1 (assembly GCF_024159265.1). Lineage (NCBI taxonomy): Bacteria > Bacillati > Bacillota > Bacilli > Caryophanales > Paenibacillaceae > Paenibacillus > Paenibacillus sp. 1781tsa1. The sequence goes on from NZ_JAMYWY010000001.1 coordinate 6,228,773, forward strand.
CCCGGAATCCACGAGGTGCAACCGAATCCTCTGAAGTGGCCGCTGATGAAGGATAACCGAGCAGACGGACAATATGGTGTGCATCCAGCAATTCATCGTCCGACAATCTTTTCAGTCCCACGATAATTTCACGGATTTTGTCATCACTGTCGTCACGGGCATAGTCTTTATACAGCAACCAGGCTTCTTCTTCCGTTGTACCCACAAGCTCTTCCATTTGCATGGAAATGAGTCGTCCCTCATTCCCGAGTTCATGAATGTATCGTTTGATCTCCGTTTTGATCCGCATCACCATTTCGGTACGCTGAATCACATTAACCACTTCAGGAATCGTCACCAGTTCCTCAAATTCAGAGGCGCTCAGATTTGTAAGGGACTGTGTTAATACAGCTTTGTATTTCTCCAGGGTTTGAATCGCTTGATTCGCTTTGGTCAAAATAACCCCGATTTCCTTGAGGGAATAACGAAGTGTTCCCTGATACAAGGTAATGATATTCCGGCGCTGTGATATGGATACGACCAATTTACCCGTTTGCTTTGCTACACGCTCTGCCGTCCGGTGACGAATCCCCGTCTCTGATGAAGAGATCGAAGAGTCCGGGATTAACTGGGTATTGGCGTAAAGAATACGCTTCAGATCTTCGCTAAGAATGATGGCACCATCCATCTTGGCGAGTTCGTACAGATAGTTGGGGGAGAAATCACAGTTAATCGAGAATCCCCCATCCACCACTTCCATGACTTCAGGGCTGTATCCTACAACAAGCAGTGCGCCCGTCTTGGCGCGCAGCACATTTTCCAGACCTTCGCGGAAAGGTGTACCTGGTGCGATCAGCCTTAATAATTCATTCATATTATCCAGTTGGCTCGAATCTTTCATCTTGTTATGCCCCCTAATCTAAAGCAACCGCTAGTGCATCTGCCACGGTATTCACACCGATCAGTTGTATCCCGCGAGGATGTTTCCAGCCCTTTAAGCTTTTTTCTGGTAAAATGACACGCTTGAAGCCCAGCTTCGCGGCTTCCTTCACTCGTTGTTCGGCTCGTGATACGGCTCGAACTTCACCTGTGAGACCGATCTCGCCAAAGATGACGTCATCCGGCTTGGTCGGTACATCTCTCAAGCTGGATGCAATGCTGACCGCAACCGCCAAATCTACCGCGGGCTCATCGAGCCTTACTCCACCAGCCACGTTAAGATATGCATCCTGGGTTTGTAAAAACATGCCCATCCGCTTCTCCAGCACTGCAATGATCAGATTTAATCGATGCAGGTCTACCCCTGTTGCCATACGGCGTGGAGAAGGGAAATGGGTGGTCGAGATCAACGCCTGCAATTCCACGAGCAGAGGACGTGTGCCCTCCATACTGGCAACTACCGTAGAACCCGCTACACCCAGTGGGCGTTCCGACAAAAACAGTTCAGACGGGTTGCCCACCTCACGAAGTCCATCCTCGCCCATTTCAAAAATGCCAATCTCATTGGTGGAACCAAAACGGTTCTTCACCGCACGCAGCAGGCGATACGTATGATGGCGTTCGCCTTCAAAATAAAGCACGCAATCCACCATATGTTCTAACATACGTGGACCGGCAATGGCACCTTCTTTGGTAACATGCCCCACAAGAACCGTTGCAATGCCTCTGCCTTTGGCAATCCGCATGAACCTTGACGTACATTCCCTTACCTGTGCTACACTACCTGGCGCACTGGTAACTTCGGGAAGATACACCGTCTGAATGGAGTCGATGACAAGAAAATGCGGCTGGATCTGATCCACCGCTTCCTCTACACGTTCCATATTGGTTTCACACAGCACATACAACTCGGCAGAGAGTGCCCCGAGACGATCCGCCCGCAATTTGGTTTGCTTGACTGATTCCTCACCTGAAACATATAACACACGTAGACCCGAATGCGTCAAAGCATGGGACGTCTGCAACATCAACGTTGATTTACCGATACCTGGGTCTCCACCCACCAGAACGAGTGAACCTGGAACGATTCCGCCACCCAATACCCGGTTCAACTCTCCGATTCCAGTCTGTACACGCGGTTCCTGACCGCTATCTATATCTATGATAGGAAGCGGTTTATCTTTACTGTCAAACAGAGGAGAATTTCTCCCTTGTGTTTTGACCACCGTCTCTGTTTCTTCCACCATTGAATTCCATGACTGACAACCCGGACACTTGCCGTACCACTTGGGGGCTTCATAGCCGCATTCCGTACATTGAAACTTGGTTTTAACTTTGGCCACTTCAGCACTCCTATAATTTAGTTTTATAACAGCATTTTGCATTATTCGACGAATTTTGCCCAAACTCCCTGACGTGCAGGGTTACTAAAAGTTTACCATTGTTTGAGATTTTTCGTAAAGGATTATCGCAAACTTTACACATGTTCCTGACATAATCATGTCCGTCTTCTGTCCAAAATGCAAAAAATCCTCCCCGGCCGAAGCCGAGAAGGATTATGAATCAATACAAGCTGAAGTTCATCTCCATAGCTTGCTACATATTATTTGGTTTCGATTTCCTCATTAGAAGGAACAATCACGTCTTTTTTCGTTACAGACAGTGCTCCGTTCTCTTCGTCAATGAGTAATGAATCGCCCTTGGTTACGTTACCTGTAAGCAGCTCTTCAGACAATTTGTCCTCGATATGCTTCTGAATCGCCCGACGAAGCGGACGCGCACCGTAAGCTGGATCGAAGCCGGCTTTGGCCAGGAAATCCTTGGCATTGTCGGTGAGTTCGAAGTCAACCTCGTATTCACGCAGTCGTTTGCGAAGCTCTTCACTCATGAGGGTAACAATCTCTGCAATGTGTTTCTGTTCCAGAGAGTGGAATACGATAATTTCATCAATCCGGTTAAGGAACTCTGGACGGAAGCTTTTCTTCAGCTCATCCATGACTTTACCCTTCATGTTATCATAATCCGCACCTGCATCCACAACTGCTGTGAAGCCCAGTGTAGAGTTACGTTTGATCGCTTCAGCACCCACGTTGGATGTCAGGATAATCAGCGTATTCCGGAAGTCAACAACGCGACCTTTGGAATCCGTTAGACGACCATCCTCAAGCACTTGCAGCAAGATATTGAATACTTCCGGATGTGCTTTCTCGATTTCATCGAGCAGGACAACGGAATATGGTTTGCGACGAACTTTCTCTGTCAGCTGGCCACCTTCTTCATATCCAACATATCCTGGAGGCGCTCCGACGAGTCGGGAAGTCGAATGCTTCTCACCATATTCGGACATATCAATACGGATTACTGCATTTTCATCGCCAAACATCGCTTCAGCCAGAGCACGAGCAAGTTCTGTTTTACCTACCCCTGTAGGACCGAGGAAGATAAATGAACCCATCGGACGTTTTGGATCTTTCAATCCAGCACGTGCACGACGAACCGCACGACTGACCGACTTCACAGCCTCATCCTGGCCGATAACACGTTCATGCAGAATCGATTCCAGATTCATCAGGCGCTGCGTCTCTTCTTCTTTCAGCTTGTTCACCGGAATTCCTGTCCAGTTGGCTACCACTTGTGCGATATCCTCAGGTGTTACTTCGGAATCCGTGCGACCTTGTTTTTCTTTCCATTGATTCTTCGTTACATCCAGCTCTTCACGGATTTTTTGTTCCGTATCACGCAGAGCGGCTGCTTTTTCGAACTCCTGGCTTTGAACTGCAGCGTCTTTTTCCTTGCGAATATCTTCCAGACGGCTTTCCAGTTGTTTCAGGTTTGGTGGGATCGTGTAAGAGTTCAATCTTACTTTGGAACCCGCCTCGTCAATCAGGTCAATCGCTTTGTCTGGCAGGAAACGGTCTGTGATGTAACGGTCAGACAGCTTAACCGCCTGCACAATCGCTTCATCCGTAATTTTCACGCGGTGATGCGCCTCATAACGGTCACGCAAGCCGTGCAAAATTTGAATCGCTTCTTCCGGAGAAGGCTGATCTACAGTAATCGGTTGGAAACGACGCTCAAGCGCTGCATCCTTCTCGATGTATTTGCGATATTCATCCAGTGTTGTCGCACCGATACATTGCAATTCTCCACGGGCCAGAGCCGGTTTCAAAATATTAGAAGCATCGATGGCACCTTCAGCTCCGCCTGCGCCAATCAAGGTATGCAATTCGTCAATGAACAGGACAATGTTACCTGCTTGGCGAATCTCATCCATGATTTTTTTCAGACGATCTTCGAACTCACCACGATATTTGGTTCCAGCAACTACTGAACCCATGTCCAGAGTCATTACACGTTTGTCACGCAATGTTTCCGGAATCTCATTCGCAATGATTTTTTGTGCAAGTCCTTCAGCAATCGCTGTTTTACCTACACCTGGCTCACCGATCAATACGGGGTTGTTCTTGGTACGACGGCTGAGCACCTGAATGACACGCTCAATTTCTTTGCTACGCCCAATGACTGGGTCAAGGTTATTCTCTCTGGCGTATGCCGTGAGGTCACGTGCCAGACTGTCCAGTGTTGGTGTGCTGACATTGGCAGGTGTTCCATTATGGCTGGATACAGCTTCACTGCTGCCAAGCAACTGTAACACTTGTTGACGTGCTTTGTTCAGGCTGATACCCAGGTTATTGAGCACACGTGCTGCAACACCCTCGCCTTCACGAATCAATCCGAGCAGGATATGCTCTGTGCCTACATAGGTATGGCCCAATTTACGAGCTTCATCCATAGACAGTTCAATTACTTTTTTCGCACGTGGCGTATATGCAATGTTGGTAGGTTGCTCTTGGCCGCGGCCAATCAGCGTTTCTACTTCATCCTGAATTTTTTCCAATCCGAGTCCCAGGCCGATCAGTGCTTTGGCTGCGATGCCTTCGCCTTCACGAATGAGGCCGAGCAAAATATGCTCAGTACCGATGTTATTATGACCGAGACGGACAGCTTCTTCCTGCGCGAGTGCGAGCACCTTTTGGGCCCGTTCCGTAAATCTTCCAAACATCATATCTCCTGCACCTCCATGGTTTTGGATAAAACGAGGGTTCCAAACCATCCCCGTCGTATTCTTCATATCATTTTTGTTTGCAGCCGTGCTGCGAATAAAGTCATTCGGCATTCGTACATGCCTTATTATATAAAAGCCGCAATGCGGCATGAAACCATAATTCAATACAATATCAGGCTAAGCTAGGGCTGCTTCGCTGCATTGATCGTATCACGAATCAACTGAGCACGATAGATGTCACGTTCATCTGTCCGCATATCTTCGCCATATGTTTTCTGCAAAAATCCCGGCTGTGTCATCACATTCAACTCATTCATTACCGTGATAGACAGTCCATCCAACAAGCCGAGATCCACGCCAAGGCGTACATCCGATAAGCGTTGTGCAGCTTCCTTGGAATCTACAATAGCTGCATGAGACAATATGCCGTAAGAACGCATGACACGATCCGTAATTCGAAGTCTGGAGTCGGTAATTAACCGTTCTCTGGCTGTACGTTCATGACCAATCATCTGTAAAACAACACCATGCAGGTTCTCAATGACTTCCTGTTCGGTCTGCCCCAGTGTAATCTGATTCGAGATCTGGAACAGGTTACCCATAGCTTCGCTGCCTTCACCGTATATCCCTCTTACAGTCAATCCCACTTGGGAAACTGCGGTTAAAATACGGCCAATCTGCTGCGTCATCACCAAGGCAGGCAGGTGCATCATGACAGATGCTCTGACACCTGTACCTACATTAGTAGGACAGCTGGTTAAGTATCCTCTGCGATCATCAAAAGCATAATCCACGTGCGCTTCAAAAGCATCATCTATTGCGGAAGCTTTCTCCCAGGCTTCTTTCACCTGGAACCCCGGATAGAGGCACTGGATACGAAGATGATCTTCTTCATTAATCATAATACTGACAGACTCATCCTCACTGAGAATAACCGCACCATTCCTGGATTCATTCGCAAGACTTGGACTGATGAGATGTTTCTCCACCAGCACCCGTTTGTCGAGTTCGTCAATATCGATCAGATCCAAAGTATGAAAATCCCCAAAGGCATGAACGTCATCGTATTGAAGTACTTCGCTCAGCTTATTCAGCACCTCTTCCGATTGCTCATTAGAAGCCAGCATCGGAAACGGAACATGCTGAAGGTTGCGCGCAATCCGGACACGGCTGCTAATGACGATTTCGGAATCAGCCGCATCACTGCGCATCCAGTCGCTGAGCGCCTTCTCTGTAAAGCGCAGATTAGGCATTACGCATCCCTCCTACTCATGACAAACTTTACTCCTGAGCTATTCCTTTTTCAAGTCCTCTGATCTGGTCACGGATCTGAGCCGCCTCTTCAAATTCCTCTTGGGCGATGCTCTCCTGGAGCTCACGCTTCAGATCAGCGATTTGCCGTTTCACCTTAATGCGACCACCAGCTCGTGCAGGCACTTTGCCTACATGGGACGTACTACCATGAACCCGCTTGAACAAAGGGTCCAGACGGCTGTCAAAATATTTATAACATGAACTGCAGCCAAATCGGCCTATCTTGCTGAATTGTGCGTACGTCATACCACACTCTTCACACTGAAGTGCTTTTGCAGGTGGTGTTCCTGCCGATCCACTTTTGCCGGCTGGATCAAAATCAAGCAACCCGGACAACAAGTTGTGAATGGAAAACCCACCTGCTGTTCCAGGAATCATTTCCCCTTTTTCGCGGGCACATGACTCACAAATATGGAATTCCGTCTTCTCTCCATTTACAATCTTCGTAAAATGTAGTGTCGCCGGACGTTTATTACATTCTTGGCACAGCATAATGATGTACCTCCTTTGACCCCGATAGTTTTCATTTACCGAGCAAAGATATTAACATCGCCTTTAACATTCTGGCACGAATTTGATCCCGGTAAGGAAGTTTGACCAATATAACCTCTCTAGATACAGCTGCTCGCATCAACCCAGCTTCACGCTTGCTCAAGAAACGTGCTTCTTCCAATTGATAAATCAGACCTTCGGCAGCTGTCTGCCCGATCTCATCACCAATACTATGGTGCAAATGATTATGCAGAGCTGAATGGGCTGGTAATTCAATGCGCTGTATGCGAACATAACCACCACCACCGCGTTTACTCTCTACCAGGTATCCCTTCTCGAGTGTAAAACGTGTGCTGATGACATAATTGATCTGGGAAGGTACACATGAGAACTGATCTGCCAGATCATTACGCTGAATTTCAACCATTCCTTCGGGACTTTCATGCAAAATACTCTTCAGATATCGTTCGATAATATCAGAGATATTACGCATCCAATCATCCTCCACTGTCTGAAACGTTAAGTCAATAAGGACCCACACGCCCCCACAGAGTACACCTTCTCTACCCATTTAACCAATCAGGAAAACAGCGAATCTTGCTTCCACAGGTATCAACAGGAGAGCGAAGGAAGCACGAAGGTCCTTTAATATTCCCTTGATCCTCCGATGTAATGAATCCCGTATATTGGCGATCATGCATCAGATTGTAGAAAGAAAGCTACTTAAGTATTAAACCTTTAGTTGACTTTGACTTTCTTTGACTTTATATACATTATAGCATATTTTGTGGGTTTGCCAAGTGGGGTCACTATTCATTTTTTACGATTTTACACGAAATATTCCCCAGACACAAAAAAACCTCTCCAAAACCGCTGGAGAAGTCCATTTGTCTTTCAATTACGCCTTATTTCTATATAAGCTAATCCAGTTAAATCGAGCAGTGGAAGTAGTCATCAAAAGAAATCGAGTAAATAGGTTTCCCGTTCAGGTATCGCTTGTTCCAGAGCCTTGATTGCTGTGTTCGGTCCGTGAATTCTTCCCATTCGTGCCATTTCCGTTGGTCTGCGATATCCCATCAGCACCGCAGTAAGGGCTTGAATATCTACCTTAATAGTCTGATCATCAGTAACTGGCTCCGAAGTTTTCCATATGGATGCTGTTCCATTCATTGCTACGTTCAATTGCCATACTCCTTCATTCCACGGAGCGTGGGAATCCTCTACCTGTAGAACAATCTGCACCGGTGAGTCCTGGCTTGCAAAAGGATACTGGGATATAAACTGCTCCACACTAACGATACGCGCCATAAAATAAGGTACGATCTCCTGCTGAATCCGCGGGTTATCCAATTGGAAAGCAAGCGTATCACTTGCAGGTGCCTGCAACGTAACTTCCTGGATCATGGAATCATGGTTAGCAATGAAGGTCCACAGTCCTTGCCTAGCCTCTTCGTTCAGATAGATGATCTCTTTAATGGTAAACTTATTTTCCTTAACCTCATATAAAAGATAACCTTGTGCTGCATCAGCTTTATCGTAATATACAGCCTTCTGGCTGCTTCCATTAACCAAAACTGAATTCTCCCACCTTGCATCATCCCGAACCAGAGTTCCGTTATAACGCTCAGCATAAGCACTGTATACTTCCTTTAATATGTTGAGGCTCGGATCTCCACGCCGAATTGTTCCAGGTGTCGCTTTTTTCATAGGCAAATGAGCTGTAGGTACTTTATACCGTTTAAATTCAACATACGTCTCCCATCCATACTTTCGATAGAAACCAAAAGAGAATGGATGCAAGAACGATATACTTTGTTTGTTACGATTCATTTCTTCCAACGCATGCTTCAGCAGACCCGCTACCCAACCTTTGCGTCTATACTCTGGCCAGGTGGCTACACCCGCAATACCGCCCATCTCGAACGATCTACCATGAATATAGGTTTGAAAAGGAATAATGTGAAGTTTGGCTCCTAGCTGCCCTTCCTCATATACACCCCATATATCCTGTGACGAAAATTGACTCCGCCGTTTTTCTTTTTGTTCTTCACTCATTACTACTTGAAAAGCATATTCGGAGAGTGCCATCGCCGGTTCAAAATCATCTACCGTCAATTTTTGAATTTCCATACCGCCCTACACCCCATTCGCTAGAGTTATTATCAATCCAAATCTGGCCTGATATGTGATATATGTACCCCTTTGAGTGTGTCAGAGGATTCCTACAAAGTCAAATAAGAGATGCTTTCGCATCCCTAAAATAAATAAATAAATAAATAAATAAAAACCACCACCGAATAACATCGGCAGTGGTTCTTCGCTTGGCGGCGTCCTACTCTCCCAGGACCCTGCGGTCCAAGTACCATCGGCGCTAGAGGGCTTAACGGTCGTGTTCGGGATGGGTACGTGTGGAACCCCTCCGCCATCGCCACCAAACGAGCATTTGTGTAACAAATGCGTTCGCGTTCCATTCGGTCCTACACGGCTGTGTGGATGAATGGTTCAGCGCATATTCAGAGTTGTTGTTCTCTGAAAACTAGATTCGAAACGAAACATGCGAATTATCACTTGCTATTGGATAAGCCCTCGACCGATTAGTACTGGTCAGCTCCATGCATTGCTGCACTTCCACCCCCAGCCTATCTACCTCGTCGTCTTCAAGGGGTCTTACATACTGGGAAATCTCATCTTGAGGGGGGCTTCACGCTTAGATGCTTTCAGCGTTTATCCCGTCCGTACATAGCTACCCAGCGGTGCTCCTGGCGGAACAACTGGTACACCAGCGGTACGTCCATCCCGGTCCTCTCGTACTAAGGACAGCTCCTCTCAAATTTCCTACGCCCACGACAGATAGGGACCGAACTGTCTCACGACGTTCTGAACCCAGCTCGCGTACCGCTTTAATGGGCGAACAGCCCAACCCTTGGGACCTACTTCAGCCCCAGGATGCGATGAGCCGACATCGAGGTGCCAAACCTCCCCGTCGATGTGGACTCTTGGGGGAGATAAGCCTGTTATCCCCAGGGTAGCTTTTATCCGTTGAGCGATGGCCCTTCCATGCGGTACCACCGGATCACTAAGCCCGACTTTCGTCCCTGCTCGACTTGTAGGTCTCGCAGTCAAGCTCCCTTATGCCTTTGCACTCTTCGAATGATTTCCAACCATTCTGAGGGAACCTTTGGGCGCCTCCGTTACTCTTTAGGAGGCGACCGCCCCAGTCAAACTGCCCACCTGACACTGTCCCCGCACCGGATTACGGTACCAGGTTAGAACCTAGATACGATCAGGGTGGTATCCCAACGTTGCCTCCACACAAGCTGGCGCTCATGCTTCAAAGGCTCCCACCTATCCTGTACAGATCGTACCCAAATTCAATATCAAGCTGCAGTAAAGCTCCATGGGGTCTTTCCGTCTTGTCGCGGGTAACCTGCATCTTCACAGGTATTAAAATTTCACCGGATCTCTCGTTGAGACAGCGCCCAAGTCGTTACGCCATTCGTGCGGGTCAGAATTTACCTGACAAGGAATTTCGCTACCTTAGGACCGTTATAGTTACGGCCGCCGTTTACTGGGGCTTCGGTTCACAGCTTCGGATTGCTCCTAACCACTCCCCTTAACCTTCCAGCACCGGGCAGGCGTCAGCCCGTATACTTCGCCTTACGGCTTCGCACAGACCTGTGTTTTTGCTAAACAGTCGCTTGGGCCTTTTCACTGCGGCCCCCTCGTGCTATTCACACTACCGGGGCACCCCTTCTCCCGAAGTTACGGGGTCATTTTGCCGAGTTCCTTAACGAGAGTTCTTCCGCGCGCCTTAGAATACTCTTCTCGCCTACCTGTGTCGGTTTGCGGTACGGGCACCTTCACCTGGCTAGAGGCTTTTCTTGGCAGTGTGAGATCATGACCTTCGCTACTATAATTTTCGCTCCCCATCACAGCTCAGCCTTAATGATGTGCGGATTTGCCTACACATCAGCCTCACTGCTTAGACGGACATCCATCAGTCCGCGTCACTACCCTACTGCGTCCCCCCATTGCTCATAACGGCTTACGGTGGTACAGGAATTTCGACCTGTTGTCCTTCGACTACGCCTTTCGGCCTCGCCTTAGGTCCCGACTTACCCTGAGCGGACGAGCCTTCCTCAGGAACCCTTAGGCTTTCGGCGGATCAGATTCTCACTGATCTTTTCGTTACTCATACCGGCATTCTCACTTGTATAATGTCCAGCGCTCCTTACGGTACACCTTCAACCCTTATACAACGCTCCCCTACCCCTGATGCAAAGCATCAAGCCATAGCTTCGGTGGTGTGTTTAGCCCCGTTACATTTTCGGCGCAGAGTCACTCGACCAGTGAGCTATTACGCACTCTTTCAATGGTGGCTGCTTCTAAGCCAACATCCTGGTTGTCTGTGCAACTCCACATCCTTTCCCACTTAACACACACTTGGGGACCTTAGCTGATGGTCTGGGCTGTTTCCCTTTTGACAATGGATCTTAGCACTCACTGTCTGACTCCCGGAAGTAAGTCTATGGCATTCGGAGTTTGACTGAGCTTGGTAACCCTTGCGGGCCCCGCACCCAATCAGTGCTCTACCTCCACGACTCTGTTTTCCGAGGCTAGCCCTAAAGCTATTTCGGGGAGAACCAGCTATCTCCGAGTTCGATTGGAATTTCTCCGCTACCCCCACCTCATCCCCGCACTTTTCAACGTGCGTGGGTTCGGGCCTCCAGTGCGTGTTACCGCACCTTCACCCTGGACAGGGGTAGATCACCCGGTTTCGGGTCTACGTCCACGTACTACATCGCCCTATTCAGACTCGCTTTCGCTGCGGCTCCGGCTCTTCACCTTAACCTTGCACGGGAACGTAACTCGCCGGTTCATTCTACAAAAGGCACGCCATCACCCCTAAAACGGGCTCTGACTTTTTGTAAGCACACGGTTTCAGGTTCTATTTCACTCCCCTTCCGGGGTGCTTTTCACCTTTCCCTCACGGTACTGCTTCACTATCGGTCGCTAGGAAGTATTTAGCCTTGGCAGATGGTCCTGCCGGATTCATACGGGGTTTCACGTGCCCCGCACTACTCGGGATCCGTCTCGGAGGGAACAGACTTTCAACTACAGGGCTTTTACCTTCTTTGGCGGGCCTTTCCAGACCTCTTCGCTTAACCGGTTCCTTTGTAACTCCATGTGAGACGTCCCACAACCCCAAAGAGCAAGCTCTCTGGTTTGGGCTTCTCCGCGTTCGCTCGCCGCTACTGACGGAATCACTATTGTTTTCTCTTCCTCAGGGTACTTAGATGTTTCAGTTCCCCTGGTATGCCTCTACATAACCTATGTATTCAGTTATGAGTAACTGGAAATTACCCCAGCTGGGTTTCCCCATTCGGACACCCCCGGATCAAAGCTTGCTTACAGCTCCCCGAGGCAGTTTCGTTGTTCGCCACGTCCTTCATCGGCTCCTAGCGCCTAGGCATCCTCCGTGTGCTCTTAGTAGCTTAACCATATCGCTCGTGTTCGAGCTGTCACTCCGCTTGTTTTGGACTGCGTCCAAAGCCAAAAGTCGTTCCATTTCGATCACTCGCTCATGCAATCTACCGTTTTTATTGAAACTTGTTCAACACAAGCTCAGCTAAAAAGGAATGTTCTAATTCGCATTTACTTTCGTTTCGATATCTAGTTTTCAAAGAACAAGCCAAATAGATGAAATTGTTTGGTGGAGCCAAGCGGGATCGAACCGCTGACCTCCTGCTTGCAAGGCAGGCGCTCTCCCAGCTGAGCTATGGCCCCTCAAATTCCATCAAAACTGAACAAATGGATAAGTAACTGTGTTGCTGTTGCAGATTCCATGAACCTGCATATTTGAATGTTTCCGTTGCAGGAAACGATTCTCCATAGAAAGGAGGTGATCCAGCCGCACCTTCCGATACGGCTACCTTGTTACGACTTCACCCCAATCATCTATCCCACCTTCGGCGGCTGGCTCCTTGCGGTTACCCCACCGACTTCGGGTGTTATAAACTCTCGTGGTGTGACGGGCGGTGTGTACAAGACCCGGGAACGTATTCACCGCGGCATGCTGATCCGCGATTACTAGCAATTCCGACTTCATGCAGGCGAGTTGCAGCCTGCAATCCGAACTGAGACCGGCTTTTTAGGATTCGTTCCACCTCGCGGCTTCACAGCCCGTTGTACCGGCCATTGTAGTACGTGTGTAGCCCAGGTCATAAGGGGCATGATGATTTGACGTCATCCCCACCTTCCTCCGGTTTGTCACCGGCAGTCACCTTAGAGTGCCCACCCGAAGTGCTGGCAACTAAGATCAAGGGTTGCGCTCGTTGCGGGACTTAACCCAACATCTCACGACACGAGCTGACGACAACCATGCACCACCTGTCTCCTCTGTCCCGAAGGAAAGATACATCTCTGTACCGGTCAGAGGGATGTCAAGACCTGGTAAGGTTCTTCGCGTTGCTTCGAATTAAACCACATACTCCACTGCTTGTGCGGGTCCCCGTCAATTCCTTTGAGTTTCAGTCTTGCGACCGTACTCCCCAGGCGGAGTGCTTAATGTGTTAACTTCGGCACCAAGGGTATCGAAACCCCTAACACCTAGCACTCATCGTTTACGGCGTGGACTACCAGGGTATCTAATCCTGTTTGCTCCCCACGCTTTCGCGCCTCAGCGTCAGTTACAGCCCAGAGAGTCGCCTTCGCCACTGGTGTTCCTCCACATATCTACGCATTTCACCGCTACACGTGGAATTCCACTCTCCTCTTCTGCACTCAAGTCACCCAGTTTCCAGTGCGATCCGGGGTTGAGCCCCGGGATTAAACACCAGACTTAAATGACCGCCTGCGCGCGCTTTACGCCCAATAATTCCGGACAACGCTTGCCCCCTACGTATTACCGCGGCTGCTGGCACGTAGTTAGCCGGGGCTTTCTTCTCAGGTACCGTCACCTTGAGAGCAGTTACTCTCCCAAGCGTTCTTCCCTGGCAACAGAGCTTTACGATCCGAAAACCTTCATCACTCACGCGGCATTGCTCCGTCAGGCTTTCGCCCATTGCGGAAGATTCCCTACTGCTGCCTCCCGTAGGAGTCTGGGCCGTGTCTCAGTCCCAGTGTGGCCGATCACCCTCTCAGGTCGGCTACGCATCGTCGCCTTGGTGAGCCGTTACCCCACCAACTAGCTAATGCGCCGCAGGCCCATCCCCAAGTGACAGATTGCTCCGTCTTTCCAGTTCCCTTCAGGCGAAGAAAACAACTATTCGGTATTAGCTACCGTTTCCGGTAGTTGTCCCAAACTTGAGGGCAGGTTGCCTACGTGTTACTCACCCGTCCGCCGCTAACCATCAGAGAAGCAAGCTTCTCTTCAAGTCCGCTCGACTTGCATGTATTAGGCATGCCGCCAGCGTTCGTCCTGAGCCAGGATCAAACTCTCCAATAAAGTATTGAAAAGAGCGATAAGCTCATTTTGAATCTGACGATTCATTGTGAATCAAAAGTTACTATCCATTTGTTCAGTTTTCAAGGAACTTGTATGTCCGTATATGTTGACGTTTGTCAACCGGACAGGAATCTTATCGTATCATGTTAACTAACTTACTGTCAACACTTTGTTTTCGTCACCTTTCAAATGATTATGACAATCATTCGTTTGAAGCGACAAGAAATAATATATCATGTCATGAATTATTTAGCAAGCATTTTTAATCAACCATCTATTATCATGAAATTCTTCTTAACGGTACCTTTGCCCTCAGGCCAATATGCGACATATTAACACCTTATCTGAAGCCAAGATGGAACCCTTTAAAGGTTACCCTATATTAATGTAACAGATTATTTCTATAATACGACCTCTATTTCATAATTAATAAGAATCCAGATGAAGCTCAGCTAGAGCCCCCGATGGGGATAATGAGCCCTGCCCTCCTGTTGGTTTGAAGAAAGTGATCCAAAAACTCTATAATAAGGTATATAGATATAGGGATAAGGCTAAGCCATCAAGTGTTCTACTTATATAAGTAGTCTACGAAGTATTGTTTAGCATCTCGCCTGCCTGAATCTATACTCAGATAACACGCACTCCATTCACAACTGGCTATTACATAACAAAGTTCTGGTTAAACTCATTACTAACCTATATGGGGTGATCGCACTTGAAACAATGGTTGAAGAACAGACGCAAAGGTTACGGCAAAAAGTTGGTTTCCATCCATGCTTGGAATGCCTGGATTGTAGTGATCCTTGCTATATCAGGTCTTATGCTGGTAGGCGGCTTTTGGCGAGAGATACTCGGGATCGGTCGTGTCTGGTTAAAATGGCTACATATCATCGTTGGGCTAGCTATGCTGGCACCCGTGGTATATTACTTGATTTTGGCCGGAAAGCACTGGAAGCAGCTTCGCAATAGACCTTGGCAAAGGGTGAACACCATCTTTGTTCTTGCGCTGCTGGTAGGCTGGCTACTCTCGGGTATTGTGTTATGGCAGTTCAAGCTAGCTGGACCTCGATGGTCGAACGCTGCACTTCTGATCCATGACCTGCTGACTTGGGTGGGCTTACCTTATATCATCTATCACTCAATAACTCGGACCAAGTGGCTAAAGGACCCTGCACGTCGTGCGGTTAAAACCACTACAACTTCAACACAAGCTCAAAATGCAGCTGATCCATCAGATTCAATATCGGATGAAAAAGAAACTCCGGCTGCTATATCTTCTTCCCAATTTGATCATAGTTCCGAGAGAGATTCTCTCAAACCCGAGGAGCGACCTCAGCCGCTGTATACACGCCGAGCTTTCATCCGTTCTGCTGTAGGTGTTGGCCTCGCCGTCACGCTTGGACCTACTTTTATATCCTGGGTAGGACGAAATCTCAAGATTGATAACAGTATCGATAGTATGCTGGAGAACGATCCTAACCGTATGGTTCCTTTGCCACAACCGCTGTCTGCCTCTTCACCTCCCATTGGAGGCGGGGCTGAAGGTCATTTCCGCGTATATACGGTTACGCCTATACCGTCCTTCTCCAATGCTAACTGGTCTTTCCGAATTGATGGATTGGTTGAACGGGCACAAGTCTGGAACTGGGAACAGTTCGTGAAGCTCGCGCGTACCGTACAGGTTAGTGATTTCCACTGTGTAACAGGGTGGTCTGTATATAAAAATACCTGGGAAGGCATCTCACTTGCACAGCTTTTGAAACAAGCGGGGGTAAAGCCGGAAGCTCATAGTGTGAAGTTTTATTCCGGTGATGGTGTGTATACAGATGCGATTACGATGGATCAAGCACAAATGGAGGATATTATGGTGGCTGTCATGCACGATGGCAAACCCATCCCGGCTGATCTTGGCGGTCCGGTACGGCTCGTCATTCCTCAAATGTATGCATACAAATCAGTAAAATGGTTGAATCGCATTGAACTCATCGCCAGCGAACATATCGGTTACTGGGAAGAGCGAGGATATGACAAGGATGCATGGCTTACAGGCGCATCTCAGCGCATCCCTAACAATATAAGTGGATCATGATCCGTTTAGTTAAGACTGGTGGCGTTCATTCGTTGTATTAATCATTCAAATAACAGCAAAAGCCCCCGACCACGTATCCGTGTCTTCGGGGGCTTTCTTATTAGTAACTTTTTTGTTCGATTATCTTCTAACCCTGTGGATTCAAAAGACGTACAAGTTCGTCCTCATCCTCAATCGTTGGAATACCGAGATTATGAGCTTTGGTCAATTTGCTACCTGCTTTCTCTCCGGCAATCACCAGATCTGTCTTTTTCGACACACTGCCTGTCACCTTCGCTCCGAGCGCTTCCAGTCTTTGCGTAGCCTCTTCCCGCGTCAGTTGGTGCAGTGTTCCCGTCAGGACGACGGTTTTGCCACTAAAGAAGGAATCTTCCACAACAACAACTTCTGACGCCTCAGGTGCCTGTGCTTTCACACCCAAGTTGAGCATTTTCTCAATCGCAGCCTGTGTAAATGGATCTGCAAAGAAAGTTACGATGCTCTCTGCCACAATACCACCCACATCGGGTAGTTCAACCAGTTCTTCCACGGTTGCATTCATAATGGCGTGCAGATTCCGGTAATGATCCGCAAGCATGCGCGTGGTGGATTTACCTGTGTTCGGAATACCCAGTGAGTATAAGAAGGAAGCCAAGTCTCGATCTTTACTGAGCTCTAGCGCAGCGAGAAGGTTGTTCGCTTTCTTTTCACCAAACCGTTCCAACTTCACCAGATCATCAAACTGTAACGTATACAGATCAGCAGGCTCACGCACGTTCAATTCATCGTAGAGCTGAATCGCTGTTTTCTCACTGAATGTCTCAATGTCCATGGCATCACGGGAAGCAAAATGGGAAATACGTGCCACCGTCTGCGGTTTGCATGCCAGTCTGTTGTTACAGAACAAGTGCGCTCCACGTTGCTCGAGCGGGAATCCACATGCTGGGCACTGCTCAGGGAAGACGATCTCCTCGCCATCACTTTCCTCAGTCACTTTACCCAGAATTTCTGGAATGACATCATTGGAGCGGCGAATAAAGACCCGAGTGCCCAGAGCAAACTTCAGATTTTTGCGCTCAATATCGCCAACATTGTTCAGGGTACAGTTCTGTACCGTTACCCCGGCAAGTTCAACCGGTTCTACACGTGCCAGCGGAGTTACTTTGCCAGTACGGCCCACGTTCCATACCACAGCATTAAGAACTGTCGTGGTCTCTTCTGCCTCGAATTTATATGCTACCGCCCAGCGAGGGAATTTATCGGTATAACCCAATACCTCGCGGGTACGCATGTCTGTAATTTTGATAACAGCCCCATCGATTAGATAGTCTAACTGACCCCGGTTCTCCTGAATCGCAGCCAATTGTTCCATCACATCATCAAACTCATGGAAGTAGGTGATGGATGGATTCACTTTAAAACGGTTCTCACGCAGGAAATCCATCATCTGCTGATGATTGGCAAACTGAATGTCATCCGAATAACCTACGTTATAGAAATAAGCATTCAGTCTACGCTCAGCCGTCGCCTTTGGATTCAGGTTACGCAGTGCTCCTGCTGCTGCATTCCGCGCATTCTTGAGCGGTTCTGCCGCTGTCTCGTTGTATCGCTCCAGGACAGACAGATTCATGATACCTTCGCCCTGTACTTCAATCGTGCCGCTTGTGTAAGGAATTTTGAGCGGTACAGATCTGATTGTTCTCACCTGTGCCAAAATACCTTCGCCTACGGTACCGTTCCCTCGTGTAGAGGCTTGTACCAACTCACCGTTGGTGTACGTCAGGTTCAGCGTCAATCCGTCAAATTTCAATTCAATGACATAACCTGGTTCCGGTAAAGGTGTATCGGGATTTTTACTGTTATAGTCGTTAATCAGTTTCAGTACACGGGTATTCCAGCTGCGCAGCTGCTCAATATTCTGCGCTTTGTCCAGACTCCATAATGAAGATAAATGGCGATGTGGGGTAAACCCTTTGAGCAGTTCGCCGCCCACACGCTGTGTTGGAGAATCAGGCAGAACCATGCCGCTTTCCTGTTCCAGCGTAACCAGTTCATCATACAGAAGATCATACTCCTTATCGCTGATCTGTGGCTGATCCATCGTGTAGTACTGATAATTATGCTGGTTCAGCTCGGTAACGAGTTGCTCCATCCGGTGCATCGGGTCCATACAGGGCCATCCCTCCGTTAATTTGATCTATATATGTAGAACGAACACTCCTATTGCACGTAAACTCCGATAGACAGAACAACTTTTCAATCGCTGGTATCCCCAGATTTCTTTTAATGCATGTTAAAAGGTAGAAATCCGGGGATAAAGGCGAACGCTTTGCTTATTCAAGTTGTTTCTGTACTCTCCGTTATCGTACAAAAGGAGGTTTCGTTCTTATTCTACTTTGGTAATCGGGGCAAACCCGGCAAGCAAACGTTTCACGCCAACCGGAGCCGGGAAAGCAATCTGCAGTTCAGTATCATTCCCTGTCCCTTTAACTGCAACAATCGTGCCTGTCCCCCATTTGCCATGCTGCACTTTGTCCCCCGCCTTGAATCCCGCTTCACCACTCGAAGCTGCAGGCTTGGAAGCAGATGATGGCGTAGAGTATGTTGGGCGGGAAGTACTTGTGGTCACACGCGAAGTTGGCGTGGATGAGGTAGCAGATGACCCGCTCTTGCTTTGGTGATCAAAGAGCTTGGTGCCACCACCGAAGTTACTTCCTCCACTGGAACCTAGTCCACGTCCACCATAAGAGCCACCTCCGCTACTGCCACGACGGTAACGATCACGAGCCATGGAGGTGTCTTCCTTCAGCTCATCCGGAATTTCGTCCAGGAAGCGGGAAGGTGGATTTGCCGTGGTACGTCCAAACAAGGTACGCATTTGGGCACACGACAGGAAAAGTTGCTCTTCTGCACGAGTAATCCCCACATAAGCAAGTCGGCGTTCTTCCTCCAGCTCTTCATTATCCATAAAGGCACGGCTGTGCGGGAAGACACCTTCCTCCATACCCACGATAAAGACAACCGGGAACTCCAGACCTTTGGCGCTATGCATGGTCATCAGGGTAACAGCGTCGCTTTGATCCTCTTCATCATCGTTCATGCTGTCGATGTCAGCAATCAATGCAAGATCGGTGAGGAACGATACGAGCGTTTTGTCTTCATTATTTTTCTCAAATTCCATCGTTACCGACAGGAACTCTTCAATGTTCTCCAGCCGTGCACGGGATTCGAGTGTATTTTCATTTTGCATCTCAAGACGATATTGGCTCATCTCAAGAATCTTCTCGGTCAGTTCAGTTACAGACAGATACTCTACCATCTGATGCAACGCAGCGATCATGTCATAGAACTCCACCAGCGCATTACGCGTACGACCAGCAAAACCAAGATCATCCACGACCTGAAGTACTCGGAAAATGGAAATTCCACGCTCTCCTGCCGCAGCCGCCAGCTTCGCTACTGTTGTATCCCCGATGCTACGCTTCGGTACATTAATGATCCGGGTAAGACTGATATCATCGTCGGGGTTGGATAACAGGCGCAGATACGCCAGAATGTCCTTGATCTCTTTACGATCATAGAACTTGATGCCGCCGACAATCTGATACGGAATATCAGACTTGATCAAAATTTCCTCTATAACCCGGGACTGGGCATTGGTACGGTACAAAATGGCATGGTTCTGATAGGATTTGCCGTTTTTCACATTTTTACTAATCTCGGAGGTTACAAAATACCCCTCATCATGTTCGGAATCCGCACGGTACACCTTGATCTTCGAACCACCCTCTTTGTCCGTCCACAGTTTCTTCGGTTTACGCCCTGTATTGAGGCCGATCACTTCATTCGCTGCATTCAGGATATTGGAAGTTGAACGATAGTTCTGCTCAAGCAAAATCGTATTTG
Organism: Paenibacillus sp. 1781tsa1; assembly: GCF_024159265.1. Lineage (NCBI taxonomy): Bacteria > Bacillati > Bacillota > Bacilli > Caryophanales > Paenibacillaceae > Paenibacillus > Paenibacillus sp. 1781tsa1. Next base: position 6,248,984 of record NZ_JAMYWY010000001.1, read on the forward strand.
CTTCCGGGTAGTCTTTCTCAAAGTTCAAGATATTGCTGATATCCGCTCCACGCCAGCGATAGATCGACTGGTCACTATCCCCTACAACGCAGATGCGGTGGTGGCTGTCAGCGAGCATGCGGCACAGCATGTACTGTGCACGGTTCGTATCCTGATACTCGTCCACGTGAATGTACTGGAATTTCTTTTGATAAAAGTCGAGGACTTCCGGTACTTCCTTGAACAGTTGAATAGTCTGCATAATAAGATCATCGAAATCGAGTGAGTTGTTGGCTCTTAACCGTTTCTGATACATCTTATATATTTTGGCTACAATACCCTCGAAATAGTCCCCTGCTTGCTTCTCATATTGCTCCGGACTAATCAGTTCATTCTTGGCTGTACTCATCATCGACTGAACTGCTTTGGGTTCAAATTTCTTTGTGTCTATATTCTGGTCTTTCATACAGCTGCGAATAACAGATAATTGGTCCGATGAGTCCAAAATACTGAAGTTGGAAGTAAAGCCAATACGTTCAATATCACGGCGCAAAATACGCACACACATGGAGTGGAATGTGGATACCCAAATGTCGCGGCCCTGGGAGCCACCTACGAGTTGGGAAACCCGGTCCTGCATCTCACGAGCGGCTTTATTCGTAAAGGTAATCGCTAAAATGCCCCACGGGGGTGCTTTCCGTGTTGCAATGAGGTAGGCAATCCGGTGTGTCAGCACCCGGGTCTTGCCGGAGCCCGCACCGGCCATAATTAGCAACGGGCCATCCGTCGCCTCGACGGCTTGCCGTTGAGGGGTGTTAAGCCGTGCAACGGCATCATGTATATTTACAGGTTGCATGCATGCATGCTCCTTTCGTTGGTTGGTTAGTCGGTATAAGGGAGCTATTGGTTACACTTGGACTTCGATTGCAGCAGCATCTTCCGATCGTCGTTATCCCCAGATTTTTTGATTCCCTTTATCAAAGGGAAAATCCGGTGATAAATACGAACACTTCGTTTCTTCAGATTGCTTCTGCACTCTCCGTTTCCGTGTAAACATAGCCTATATACGAATTGTTAGTAAGAGGTAAAAATCAGGTAATAAAGGCGAACGCTCCGCTTCTCCAGCTTATTTCTGTCCTCTTCGTTCTCGTGTAAAAATTAGTTTAGCTTATATTTAGGGGTAGTTGAAATTACAAGAGAGCACACTTCGTTTCTTCAGATTGCTTTTGTACTCTCCGTTTCTGTGTAAACATAGTCCCTGTATACGAATTGCTTAGTAAAAAAAGAACAATATCGGGTAATAAAAGTATGCTTAGGATTTAGCTTTCTTACAGAAAGCTTTTAACGAGCACTCCGTTTCTCCAGCTCACTTCTTTCCTCTTCGTTCTCGTGTAAACGACATTACGGTCATATAACTTCTTTAATTAGTAAGGGCAAAGTTCTATTTTAACAGATCATAAGGGGAAAATGGGGGAATGGTAAACTAAACCGATTAAATGGTTCCTTTTACAGCCAACACTGTCTCAAGTGCTTTGTTCAGATCACTATACACGATGTTACCTACAACGATGGTATCTGCCACCTGAGCAGCTTGCGCGGCTTTCTCCGGATCATCAATTCCGCCGCCGTAGATAAGGTGTGCCCGCTCCAATTGTCTGTGTGTCTCCCCAACAAGCTCCATATCTCCGAACGTTCCGCTGTACTCCATGTATACAATGGGAAGATGGAGCAGACGCTCCGCGGCCTGGGCATATGCCACCGCAGCTCCTGTCGTCAGATCCGTATCTGCACCGGTCAACCGCGCTACCGTGGAGTTTGCATTAAGCACAATATAACCCTCGGCAATCAGCAGATCCCATGGGATTAGATAACCGTAACGCTCTATGGCCTGCTGGTGGTGCCCAATCATCCATTTGCTGTCCGTTGCATTCAGGACCATCGGGATGAGATATCCGTCAAACCCGGGAACTACAGCCTCCAGATCGGATACTTCAAGCACACAGGGCAACTCATAACGACGCACACGGGACATCAGGTCTACCGTGTTATCATAAGTAATTCCGGAAGATCCACCGACGATAATTGCATCGGTCCCCGACATGCAGACCAGATCGAGTTCTTCGTCTGTAATCTCCCGATCCGGGTCAAGCTTAAATACGTGTCTCCACTGCTTAATCATGTCTATCAACGAACATTCCTCCAGAGGTTCTTCTGCATCCTAGAAAGCTTGTAAACTAAGTCTAAGTCAGCAGGCAGTGAGTGTCAATGTTCGTATAAAAAGGGGAACAGAAAATCACAGACATTTCCCGGTCCTGGTAGGGAAAAGCCTGTGATTTTGATTTTTTAATGATTATAATTACGACATTTTACGGTTTCCAGGCAAACCGTGTATTCATCTCATCCAGTTCCTGCTCCGTCAGCACGTCCGAGTACACCCCGTACACGCCCCACTTCTCATAGTTAGCTACCTGTTCAGTGTCATTGATGGTATGCACGTAGGTGACTGAGCCTGCACTATTCAGCTTGGTGACGAAATTCTGGTTTACTTTATATTCCGGCATAGTCACGGCATCAATATCATTCTTTTGCACAAAATCAACAACCTGATCTTCTGTATCCTGTGTGGCATATAACGTATAGATAATGGAAGGGAATGCATAGACTTCTTTCACCGTTTCAAGCATGGGTTCGTTATAGATCTGTACAACCACGCGATCCAGCACGGAGGGATCATGTTCTTTTGCAGCATCCACGAGGGATCTTAACACCTGCTGAATATCCTCATCCTTCTGTTCCTTGGTGTCGGTTACGATATACATATCCGGGTATTTAGCCAGTACATCTATAATGCCATCGGCATCCATGGGTTGATACATACCCAAAATAGGTGTATTCATGAACTCATCATGTGTCAGCGCCCCGGCCTGTTTATCCTCCGAAAGTTCTTCGTCTTGTCCTAACATTTTGCTCATATTTGCGGTCCATTCATGTCTGGCTACGGCTTTGCGATCTGATGTCAGCATAAAGTCGATCTCAAATACACGTGTGCCTTTCTCGTAATTGGCAATCATCGCTTCATAGGCGTTGGTATATGGTTGATCCCGAATGCTGCCCATCGCATGGGCGATTAATCTATAGGCGGTAAATCCGTCCCGTTGTTCCTCACTCTCGCTTTCATAGGCGAAAAAGAGTGTGCCCACGGTAACGATCAGTAGTATTAACACGGCAGCAATGCGTTTCATATCACATTCACATCCTCAGTACCTTTTTGTTAGCTAACTACCCGAATTGAGGAGGTGCAAAACAAAATAGCCGCTCGAAAGCGGCTGTTAAAAGGTGGATAGACTTTTAGGATAAAGCGCGGACCATCAAGATGCTCAGTCCTTTTGCTATACACTTAACTCTTTCAAAAATGCAATCAGCGCCTCACGCCAATGTCTCAGAGGTTCCAGATCGTTCGTTCGAATCGCCAGATGATCCATCACCGAGTATGCAGGACGAGGGGCTGGACGCGGAAACTGATCGGTTGTGCATGGCGTAAGTTCAGCTGTCGGCTCGAACCCACTCTGCTTACTTGCTTCTTCTCTTATTACCTGTGCAAACTCGTACCATGTGCAAATTCCTGAATTGGAAGCATGATAGATGCCGTACTTTTCACTTACGGAAAGGAGATGGATGAATCGTGCAAGATCCACCGTGTAGGTAGGCGAACCTTGTTGGTCATGAACAACTTGCAGTTGTGGACGCTTCGCCATAAGTTCCAGCATGGTTTTGACAAAATTACTGCCATGCACGCCAAACACCCATGATGTTCGAATGATAAACCATTGCGTACACAAACTTTGAACCAGACGTTCCCCGGCAAGCTTCGACTTGCCATAAACACTCTGCGGATTCGTTACATCGTATTCTCGGTATGGTGTAGTCCCGCTCCCATCAAATACATAATCGGTACTGATATATACCAGTTTTGCTTTCACACTCTCGGCGGCAACTGCAATATTTCTAGTACCTGATGCATTGATTGCGTATGCTGTATCTACATCTACCTCAGCCTGATCGACCGCCGTGTAAGCAGCGCAGTGAATAATGATGTGCGGTCGGAACGTTGTAATTATATCTGTGCACTGCTGTTGATCGGTAATATCCATCTGGTTCTTGTCACAGGCCAATACCTGATGACCCTCTGCTTGGAAGGTCTTCACCACATCATAACCCAGCTGTCCCGCTGCGCCAGTCACCATAACTCTATAGTTCATTTGGATGAATCACCCATCCGTTTACCGTACTGAAGCTGAACATAGTCCTGATATGTGCCTGCTTGAATTCTCGTCCACCAATCTTGATGTTTCAGATACCATTGGATCGTCTCCTTGATCCCTGTCTCAAAATTGTGTGCAGGTTGCCAGCCAAGCTCTGTACGTATCTTGGTAGGATCTATACCGTAACGTCGGTCATGTCCCAACCGATCTTGTACATATTGTATCAAACTCGCTGGCTTACCCAGTTGCTCCAATACGCTCTCCACAATGTATATATTAGTACGTTCATTATTACCACCAATGTTGTATACTTCTCCAGATTGTCCATTATGAATCACCAGATCAATCGCACTGCAGTGATCTTCGACATAAAGCCAGTCACGAATATTGAGCCCGTCACCATATACCGGGATGGCTTCATCATTCAATGCACGGGATATAATCAGCGGAATCAGTTTCTCCGGGAATTGAAAAGGCCCGTAGTTATTAGAGCAACGTGTAATATTTACAGGCAGTCCAAACGTTTCATGATAGGCTCTTACGAGCAGATCCCCGCCAGCTTTACTTGCAGAGTAAGGACTGTTAGGCATCAGAGGGGTATCTTCAGTAAATAAACCTGTTGCACCTAGTGATCCATATACCTCATCTGTCGATACCTGAACAAATTTGGTGACTTGATATTTCTTTGCCGCATCCAATAGAACCTGAGTACCCATCACATTGGTACGCACAAAGATATCCGGGGACAGAATACTTCGATCCACATGAGACTCGGCAGCGAAATTCACAACCACATCGATGCCTTGGGAAAAAACAGCTTCCATCTGCTGTACATCTGCAATATCTGCTTGGATGAAGGTATATCGGGGATTGGACTCTACCGTATGCAAGTTCTCCAAGTTCCCCGCATACGTTAATGCATCCACATTGATAATCTCATAACTCGGATGTTCACGAAGCATATATAGCACAAAGTTGCTGCCGATAAATCCGGCCCCACCCGTAACCAGTAGTTTCATGCTGTCTCTCTCCCTCTGCCTCCAGATACAGAAGTATCTGAAAAGTCTGATTAATTAGTCGAAGTTCAGTTCAGCATCTTTCAATAAAGGATGCTTCTGATCCTTCTCCGATAATATAGGTTTCGTCACAGGCCAATCAATGGCGAGCGCCGGATCGTTCCACAGAATTCCACGGTCATGTTCAGGTGAATAATAGGCGTCTACCTTATAAGTTACCTGGGAATGAGGCACCAAGGTACAGAATCCATGAGCAAATCCTTGAGGAACAAGCAGTTGCCGCTGGTTGTACTCACTTAGAATGACACTTTTCCATTGGCCAAAAGTGGGGGATGACGTGCGGACATCCACGATCACATCATATATAGCCCCTGATATAACCCTCACCAATTTAGTCTGTGCTTTGGGCTGAAGCTGGTAATGAAGCCCACGCAGAACACCTGCTTCAGCCGACAAGGATTGATTGTCCTGAATAAAGACGTGCTGTATCCCCTGTTCATGCAGAACCTGCTCATTATAACTCTCCATAAAATATCCACGGTGATCACCATAAACCTTGGGTTCCAAGATGGCAGCACCATCCATAAACAGCGGAAGTACCTTCATGACATCCCTCCGTTTTGCTGTTGACATCATTTCTTCATATTGACTATGTATATGTAAAGTGTCGGGCATGTGTTTGTTCATTGGCCTGTATAACCCTCATATTTACACTTCCTTAAAATAAATTAAAGCCCAGCCGCGATATCATTCTTCGGCTGGACTTCAAGGGTATGCGGAAAACCATTTATTGATCCTTTACGACCTGTTCCAAATACTTTAAGAGATCCTTCCGTAGATCCGGGCGCTGCAACGCGTAATGTATGGACGTTTCAATAAAGCCCAACTTCTCGCCAACATCATGACGCAGTCCGTCAAAATGATATGCAAGAATCTGCCGCTGTTCATTCAATCGGGACAAGGCATCCGTGAGTTGAATTTCGCCCCCAACGCCAGCAGATTGCTGACCTAGTATTTCGAAAATATCCGGTGTAAGAATGTATCGTCCCATAATAGCAAGGTTCGAAGGGGAATCTTCAGTCTTTGGTTTCTCAATTAAGCGGCGCGCGCGAAAGACACGTTCATCGGTAGGAGTCAGCAATTCTCCGTCTACAATCCCGTAGCGGGATACCTCGCTCCAATCAACAGGCTGTACACCAACAATCGGAGATTGAAGTTCATCGTAGACATCGATCATCTGCTTCAGGCAGGGATGGTTCGCTTCCACGATGTCGTCCCCTAACAGGACAGCAAAAGGCTCGTTGCCAATAAACTTGCGGGCGCACCAGATGGCGTGACCAAGTCCCTTGGGTTCCTTTTGACGGATATAATGGATATCTGCCATCTCGGAGGGTTTGCGTACTTCGTTAAGCAAGTCCCACTTCTGTTTGTCCGCCAGATTCTGCTCCAGCTCAAATGAATAATCGAAGTGATCTTCAATAGCCCGCTTCCCTTTACCTGTCACAATAATGATATCTTCAATACCAGAAGCGACAGCTTCTTCAATAATGTACTGGATCGTTGGCTTATCCACGATGGGCAGCATTTCCTTAGGCATCGCCTTGGTAGCAGGCAGAAACCGGGTACCCAGCCCTGCGGCTGGAATAATCGCTTTGCGAATACGCATACGAACCCACTCCTTTTGCTAGAAACATATTTTCATATATTTAATGATTCTTATTGCTACGATGCTTGGACTCCATTATACCATCAACAATTCGCGGATATCCTGTTCGGATAAGGTTGTTGATCCGCCGTCTCCCGGTTCGATCACTTCGGCAATCAAGTCCTTCTTCCGTTGCTGTAGCTCCAGAATCTTCTCTTCAATTGTACCTTCGGTAACTAAACGGATGACTTGCACCACTTGTTTCTGTCCCATACGATGGGCACGGCCAATCGCCTGTTCTTCCACCGCGGGATTCCACCACAGATCATATAATATAACTGTATCTGCACCCGTTAAGTTTAGCCCTGTCCCTCCAGCTTTCAGGGAGATTAAGAACAGTTCAGCTTCACCCTCGTTAAATCTGTGGCACATCTCGACCCGGCTCTGCGCAGGGGTCTGACCATCGAGGTAGAACAGGTTTCTTCCCTGTGCCGCCAGCGTCTGACGAATCAGGTTCAACATGCTCGCAAATTGGGAGAAGATCAGAATTCGTTTGCCTGAAGCCAAACAATCCTCGACCGTTTCTAGCAACTGCTCCATTTTCCCGGAATCGCCTTGATAGCCTTCGACAAAGAGGGCCGGATGACAACACAACTGACGCAAACGGGTGATGCCTGCCAGAATTTTGATACGATTCTTCTGGAATCCATTATCCTCCATGTCCTTCGATGCTTCATCCTGAAGCTGGGAAAGGTATGCGGCGTACAGTTTCTTCTGTTCAACCGTAAGCTCTGACCGCTGTACCGTTTCAATTCGATCAGGCAATTCTTCCAGCACATCCTTCTTGAGGCGGCGCAGAATAAACGGACGCACCATCCGCGAGATCCGTTCTGGAGGAAGGTCACGGAATCTTCTGTAGCTTGGAAACAAACCAGGGAATACCGCTTCAAAAATGGACCACAATTCATCCAGCGAGTTCTCTACAGGCGTTCCTGTGAGTGCAAAACGGCGCGGCGCCTGAATTTGTTTCACTGCCTGCGCGGTCTGGGAAGAAGCATTTTTGATCGCCTGAGCTTCATCCAGAATGAGTGTATGGAATGTTCGGCCTAGATAGGTGTCCAGATCCCGGCGTAACAAAGGATAAGACGTCACAATCACATCTGCCTCATCCATGCCTGAAAGCATGCTGGCTCGTTCTTCTTTCTGACCGGCTGCGATCAGAACGTTCAAATGCGGGGCGAATCGCGCAAACTCATTAGCCCAGTTATACGTCAGCGAAGCAGGGGCCACGACAAGTACCGGAGGATGAATGACCTTCGTTCGGACCGTCAATCCATCCTTCAGCATCGTGGACCATGAACCATCCGTATTCTCTGATGCCATCTTATCCAATGGGAGTCCAGTTTCGGGATCGATGTCGGAAGTCGGCAATGTTTCACCACCCCATAATGATCCGCTCTCCCGGTATTTATCACCGCCCGTATGGTCAATGTTGTACTCAGGCTTCTCCTGAAGAACCGCTGTGATATAGGCGATGCTTTGCAACGTTTTACCAAGTCCCATATCATCCGCCAGAATGCCGCCAAAACGATAATAAGCGAGGGTACGCAACCACTGGTATCCGCTATTCTGATAATCCCGCAGGATGGGGGTCAGAGATCCCGGCAGTGCAAAATCCATCCGCTCGGGATCTCGGAGATCATCGAGGAAACGTTTCAGAGAACCTCCCCACTTCACATGACCGGAGACTTCATCCCTGCCCGGCAACTGTAACGCCCGAACAGCTGGCAGCCGGATATGGCTGCTCTTGATGTCACCTGCTCCAATTCCCAGTGAATCAGCCATGTGAGCGAAGCTGTCTGCACCTTCATTTTCAAGCGAGAGAAAGACACCGCTCTTGAGACGGAAATACGGTTTCTTTTCCACAATGCGGCGCATGAGTTCCTGAAGTTCCTGTTCGTCCACACCTTCCATCTCGAATGAAATCTCCAGCCAGTCCAATCCTCTTCCCAAATCCGCTCGTACTTTCGGCGGTGTTGGATAGGATTGCACCATCGCCTTCACGACGTTTGGCATATAAATATCTACCTGTTTCTCAAGCTCAGGCAACAGATGGTACATGACATCATAGATGGCATCTTCGCGTTCACTCGCCCAAACACTACCGTCTCTTTCGAGAAAGGATCGATCAAGCCGTTCAATCAAGTTTCTCTCTTTGTATCGATCACGCACCAAAATAACCTTTTTCTCTTCTTCATCTATCAAGTACTCTGCCAGCGGATTAATAACCATGACCTCATAGTCGAATTCCAGACGTGCTGTAATACGTTCACGATAGAAGTCGATGTATAACTTGGGTCTTAGTTCCGGTTCCGCGATCTGTTCACGCACCTGCGAGTCAATGGACAGATGTCCAAGCGTACGCAGTTCTGGCACAACATGCTGCACAAACTCATCCACCTGCTGAGTCGAGATATCGATGCTTTCCTTAATCCCATATGAGGTGAGCGCCCCACTCAAGTCCTCCAGACTTCGCATCTGCATCGGCTCCAACATATGCAACTGTCCTTCCACCACAGCGGCATCATAAGCAGGGAGAAGAATCAGTTCACGCAGTCCGGAAATTTCAAGCTGATATCCTTCATTCGTTCCCTGGGCGATCCGGTAAAATAAAGGCAATACGCCCTCACCCAGTGTGAGTGGTCCATTGGCAAATCCTGTGCCCTCCATCCGACTGTCGGCCTGTAGCAGCAATTCCAGCAATGGCTTCCATACGAGCGGAGCAATCAGTATATCCCGTCCGTCCGAAGCTCCAAGATAACCGGAGATGGATTGGCGATAGGCCTCCTCACTCTGTCTCATTCGAATAAGCATCGAAAGAATGGCCTGATCCTGCGGAGTGAACACATGCATCAGTGGATCATAGTGGAACAGCTTGGTAAATGACATTGGCTCGCCCTTCTCGATGCAGTTCAGGAATTGCTTCACTTTCTGCACCACATACAGACGTTTGTTACCCACTTTCAGTTCAAGAGCAAGTTTCCCCCCACCCTTATGAACCTGTATCAGCTTGCATATAAACTGGACCTGCAACTCTTCCCGCAGGGAGGATCGGTTGACAGGGGCGGTGTATTTACGGTCATTTCCATGCAGCGGTCTCCGATCCTTGGCAAACATGGACAAAATCTGATCCGCCGTACGGTAAGAAGGTTTATCTGCCGAGCGACCCCACCCCGAAGCTGAGCTTGGACGATCTGCCTGGGCAAAATGAACTGGAGGACGCTCTGGAGCATCATTCAGTTGCTCTCGTTGTGAATCAGACTGTGGTCGCTCCCACACGCTCTCTTCCACTAACGTCCCGACCCTGGACTTGGAACCTAAGTTGGAACTAGTGTTGGCTCCTTGGCCTGTAGCAGGTTGAGGAGGCTTCCCAGAGGCAACTGTGGCATTCCGCTCCTGCTGCTCACCCCATTCGTGAATAGCCAACAGGACAGCGGCAACATGTTTGCAGTAGTCATAGTGTCTGCCGTCACCCGGACAACTGCAGCCTGCCACAATCTCTCCCGCTTCATCTATATCCACCGTCACCTGATAGCGCTCCGATCCACGTACCTGCGCTTCATAATGAAGCTGATCCTTACTGACCACCAGATTGGTTACCCTGCCGGATTGGTTATAATCTTCTCCACGCTTGAATGCCGTGACCCCGCACAGCAATTTGATATCCATAATTGTGAATGGCGCCACGCTTCTCCGCCTCCTGTGTCATGATGTAAAAAAACCCCAAGAGCTCCTTGAAGCAGAGATTGGGGTTCCTTCATGCTTGTAACTGTTGTTATACCATACAATCTGTTTATTTCACCAATTGACCACGTGTAACTCCCAGTTGATTTGTTGCTTTGAGTGTTTTCCACACTTGTGTACCACTGATCTCGCCGCGCAATGCACGGTTGTACAGATCAATGACTTCGCGTACCTGCTCCGGTGTCTCTTCCAGGAATTCCACACGGTAACGGGATACACCCAGATCCATAAAGTTGGTTAGATACTCGGCACCCGACTGTTCTACTGCGTTGTATACCGTATTACGGCAGCCTTCATCCACACGTACCGGGTGAGACATGCCGATCCGGTCTTGCAGGGATGCACGTTGTTCCTCACAAGGACGACCACAGTTCGTATAGTCCGTTCCTTCACTCATAAACGTACAATACACACAGTGCTCGGTGTGGAACATCGGCAAATGCTGATGGATAACCACTTCGGTCTGACTTGTACGGGAGTGGCCCAGCAAATCAACCATTTGTTGGATGTTCAGGTCATAGGATGGCGTAATCCAGTCACATCCAGCTTCCAGGAACAATTCAACGGCTTTGTGATTGGCGATGTTCAATGAGAAGTCACCGATCAGTTCCGGGTGCGTCGCATCCGGGTTCTCCATCCGGTGGCGAAGGTAGAAGTACAGTGCACCTGTATTACGTACCAACACTGCATCCGGCTTCAGACGCAGGATGTTGTTGTGATAACCGTTCTCCCCAGGCATGTGAATACGCGGTGTTGCCAGCGCGATCTTGCGACCAGCGGCATGCACAGCTTCCACGGCTGCCGGGAACTGTTTGATAAACTCGAAGTCGGCATAGATCATGCCGATGCCCGCTTCAATCGCTGCCTCCACTTGTGGCAGGCTGCGACAGAGCGCGGTCAACTCGGCTTGACCGCGAGCGACTGGCGATGCCGGTTTAACCGAATCGCCGTACACATCTACCGCCCGTTTCACGTAGACGGGTGGTTTCGGACGTTCGCCCGCGAGTTGTTCTACCGCCTGACGGCGAATGTTATTCAACTCGCGCATCGGGATGATAACGTCACCGTGCAGGTTGACATCCATTCCTTCCAACTGGAATACGGTGCCTCCCAGACGTCCGAACTGCTCTTCGAGCAATTCCTGTGTCATTGGACGCTTCTGCGCGATGTCCAGTTCCATCTCGGAATCAATCCGGACGGTTGTGCCTTTCTGCACGTCTGTCCACCATGTGCTAAGCGGCTGCCCCGGACTGCCGATAACTTTCACCTTCACCGGGAATACACGGAACGGTTTCTCTGTCTCGAAGCTTTGACGCAGACGTTTGTCCAGCGCTGGGTCATTCGTTTTCCAGACTTTGTCGCCAACTTTCACGCGGCGCAGATCCACATCACTGCGGCCTGGCACGACGTCAACGATCCAGCCCTCTTCGGCTTCGCCTTCGAGTTTTACACCTTTGCGACGCACATCGTATACCCGTCCGCCTTCTTCCTTCTTCGTTGGGTCTCCAGCGTCAAATACAATTCCGTCTCCACGTTTCACGGGTGCATCCAGCTTCAGGACCACACCATCGCGCAACACTTGATCTACACGACCGAGGTAAACACCACGGCTTTTCGGGAACGTTCCATCCACCAGTTCTTTGTTGTTTGTACCGCTCAGGAAACCATGCGTGAATCCACGGGAGAAGCTTTGCTGCAATTCGCGAACTTCTTCCTTGCTTGGCGGTGTGTTATCTCCATCAAAATAACGGTCAATCGCTTTACGATATTTACTTACGACGTTTGCTACGTATTCTGGCGTTTTGAGACGTCCTTCTATTTTGAAAGAAGTCACTCCTGCTTCGATCAGTTCCGGCATCAGATCAATCGCTGCCAGATCCTTCGGTGACAACAGATAGGCTACATCACCCATCGGTTTGTGCACTCCATCCACCATTAGATCGTATGGAAGACGACAAGCTTGTGCACACTCCCCACGGTTGGCGGAACGTCCACCCCACATTTCGGAAGTCAGACATTGCCCAGAGTAGGATACACACAATGCACCGTGAACGAATACTTCCATTGGAAGCTTCGCCTGTTCACCGATTTTCTGAATCTGCTTCAGGTTGTTCTCCCGTCCCAGAACGACACGTTCCATATCAAACGGCTTCGTAAACTCGACCGCTTCCGGTGACGTAATCGTCATCTGTGTTGAACCATGAATCGGGAAATCCGGCGAGATCTCGCGGATCATCTTCACCAGACCCAAATCCTGAACAATTACAGCGTCTACACCTGCATCGACACATGCATCAATCAGTTCTTTGGCATCCGTCAATTCATTTTCAAAAATCAATATATTAAAGGTCAAAAAACCTTTTACGCCATAACTGTGCAAAAACGCCATAATCTCCGGCAGCTCGTCCATGCGGAAATTGTTCGCCCGTGCCCGTGCATTAAACTTTTCGACTCCGAAGAAAATTGCATCTGCGCCATTGGCTACCGCCGAACGCATACAATCCCAGTCACCAGCGGGTGCCAGAAGTTCAACGTCTTCTCTTCGTATTGTTGCTGTTTTCATGTAGATCCTCCCCATAGCCGGCTATCCGCCGGATTTCATCCCTATATCCTTAAACGCCTGAACATACCAAGCTTAAGACTGCACCTTATCGGGTACACCTGCATTGTCACGGTATTTACTATATCTATCTATTATGTCTGTATTGCCTGAACTCCAAGCTTACAGTCATTCGTATTCACCAGATCAGCAGTCATAACTCCTGAACTAGTATAGTGTACCACTTCTGCACCGACTCTTCTACGTTTTCCTGAAAAAACCGTTTACCATTTTCATTTCCAACACAGCGAAAAAACCGAAAGGTCGTCTGACCCTCCGGCTCTACTACAATTATTTAATAAAAGTAAATGAGTTCACTGCTTTTTCCAAGGCTGCCGCCTGAACATCTGTCTTGTTGGCATCATTCAAGCCACTTGTGATCGTATAGGTTGTTCCGTCCTTTTCAAACACAATCTGGCGACCCGCATATGGCACGCCTTTGTCCAGCTCATGATACGTAAAGGAAAATGCAGGCACACCCGCAAACGACAGCTCCTCACTGCGAAGCAGCTGAAAGTTTTTCCGCGTTTTGGTGGCTTCGGCATAAGCTTCTCTCAGTTGGCTGACCGTCATCTCGATCGACTTGTCTTCGCTCGCCGCAATGGAGAATTCTCCGCCCGTGAAGGTGTACACCACAGGTGAATATTCGAATCGATCACTGTAAGGTGTCCAGTAACGCGGAATATCTACACTATAATGATAACGTTTGGACGTACGTGTAAGTGTCTTCGTTTTGTCTGTCAAATAAGGATCTTCATCCAGCTGACCGAAATTATCGGCAACCGTATCAAAATCAATCTCGACACTCTTCATAATCCGTTCAAACCATGCCCGATCTGCACTTTGCTCTTCAGGGAACGTGTACTCTGCATAATATCGATACCCATTCTTCTGCAAAAGAACATCGAACTCGGTCTGCCAGCCCCCGCCAAAGTTATAACGGAATTCATTCACCTCGGCAGTCTCTCCCGAGATATCCATCGTATATGAGCCAATTGGCTCGTAACTCTCTGGTGTAAATGTCTCGCGCATCCACTTATCCAGTTGGCCGCTCCAGTCTTTTACCGTCGTACCTGCCTTCGCCGAAGTGACACGCCATTGCAGATATGCACCATCCTTGGCTTCATAGATCATCTGATTGTTGTCGATCGACCAGCCGGCAGGAATCTTCAATTCAATACCATAGTCATCATTCCACGCGGAGCGCATGCCATTATCTACGGTGGACAGATCCTTGATCGTTCGATCCGATTCCGCATAGGTTGGCTGGAATGAATTGAGCAACGCTGCACGTTTGCCCAGATCTTTATAATTCAGGGCTTCGTAATCGGCGAGGTACACATCATATTGACGACCTTCGTTCAGATACTGACGCATCTCCCATAACATGCCGTCTACATCTTTTACGATAATCCGTGCATGAGGCGTTTTGCCTTTCGACACCGCTTCACGATCCAGCACCGTATCTCCCGATTGTTTCGCCTCCTGGACGAGTTGCTGCAACAAATCATCCGCATCCAGAGTCACATCCTGATCGCTGACATACACTTCAAGATAATAACTGTTGTCTGCAGCGCCAAAAGTCATCATACGCTCCTGCTCACCGGTCTGGAAAACCATAAGGTCTGCCGGATAGTTAATGGACCAACCGTAAAAGCTGTTGCCGATTCTGGTCTTACCTTCATCCGCATGAATGTCGTCCTCATCGTCTATCGAATCATCGGTTTGCAACAGACGAATGACCATTTCTCCAGAACTGTTTGGAGCCAGCGTCGCTCCGATACCGGCAGCAACCGGACGAAGTGGAACCATAAGTACGCCATTCACCATCTTGGGAGCAGCACCCATCTCATTCTTTACACCATCTACCCAGGCAATTGAACTGCCAATCGTTAGGGTAACCGTGTGCGGACCTTCCTTGATTTTGACAATATCATTTTTCTCCAACCGGATTTCACTGCCAAAAGCTTTCTTGAACACACCAACAGGCACCATCGTAACACCCTTGAACTTGTAAGGTTTGGCTATAGCCTGCTTATCGCCGTTAATATAAGCGCTCGTGCTGCCCGCTTTGACCCGTAGTTCACTTGTCGTCAGATCAGATGCCCATACAGGTAATGCCGCTCCAATAGTCAGCATCCCGGTTAATACACCTGTGCTTAGCACACGTATCCATGACTTTTTCATTCCGTTCTTTCGTCCTCTCTCCATCCGGGCTGATCGCCGGGCTTTATTGTTCTTCATCTGCAAGGAACGCTTCATCTTCCTCGTCTACGATGTCTGCGCGATCAGCAAGCACCAACGTGCGGGTAACGATATCGCCATCCGTTTGCATCAACAGCTTTACCTTTTGCCCAGGCAGATAGGTTTTGAGCAGCTCGTTGATATCTACTACAGAGGAGACACGTGTACCTGCCACACTATAGATGACATCGCCCTCTTTGATTTTGGCTTTCTTTGCTCCAGGAGATAGTACGCCCGTTATCGTTAAGGGATCATCTGTAGGCAGGCCCACAATCGCAGACCAGCTTTCTTCCAGTTGTAGTCCCAGACTTGCACGTTTTATTTTTCCATATTTAAAAAACTGATCGATGATATATTGAACGGTATCCACTGGAATCGAAAATCCCAAACTCTCTACGCCGACCGCAGAAAATTTCATGGAATTGATACCGACCACTTCACCCTTCAGGTTGACCAGCGGTCCTCCGCTATTTCCTGGATTAATGGCCGTGTCGGTCTGAATCAAACGGTAGGTCGCCTCAACACCACGATTCAAGCCGCTAATGACCCCTACCGTTGCCGAGTTGCGCAAAGAAAAGGAAATCGGCGTACCCAAGGCAATCACCGTTTCTCCAACAGTGGTTTGTGAAGCTTTGGCAAAGCTCGCCGGTTTGAGTGATTTGGCATTGATTTTGATTAGCGCCAGATCACTGAGTGCATCACTGTATGTTTTCGTAATTTTGTATGTATTGCCATCCGTCGTTACGACCACAGGGTTTGTTAATCCATCTACCACATGGGCATTCGTTACAATCCATCCATTGGACCGGATAATGACACCTGTACCATGTGCAAGATTATAGCGGTCGTCTGATGATGCACCTTCCTGTACTTCGGTAGATTTCCCAATAATGCCTACGACCGAAGGGGATACCTTTTCGATCACTTTGGGGATGGCTTCACTTCCCTTGTACGTGAATGTTCCAGATTTGGCATCATATTGTCCACTTCCACCAACTGCCTTGAGCAGATCCTTGGTGTTCACATAGACTTGACCGTCTACCACTTTCGCTTGCATCGCCGCTTTGGATTCTGCTGCACCGGCCGTTGCCGCTACACTAATCGAGAGTACAGCAGCCATCAGTATGGCTATCCCCTTTTTACCCAACACGCTCATATTCTCACCTGACCCTCTCTATACATCCTTCTTGCGCGACTCGACATCGGATTCATCGCTGAATCTATTCTCTCTTTCTCTCATCTGCAATTCCGGTATCCCTCAATGTATCATACAGAATCTGGATATACAATTGTTTTAAGTCCTATTTTAGTAGAGAAGATAGAATCTTGATCAACAGCTCGATATAAACGAAAAAAACACCCTCCATGTCTCCCGTGGAAAGTGTTCCTTCATACTTCTTTTAGAGGTTGTTCAATAAGTTCGCTTTTGATTACGAAGGATGCCTAGTGGCATCATCAGCATCGAAGTTGAAATTCAGCCGAAATGTCCGTTGCTCACGTAGTTTGCCTACGCTCCGCTACTCCATTTCTAGCTTCATTCCATCTTCTCGGCACTGAAAACCGATCTTTTTGACATGCACTAATCGCTTATATTCCATTCACTTCAGTGGCCTTTTCTACTGACCAAACCAACCCGTTATCATCGCATAGTCCGTCATCAGAAATACAAGCAGGCTCACTACTGCAAATCCAATGGCAAACAGATTCTTCTTGGGTGCCCGAAGAAGCCGAACGACTCCGATGAAAATCAGGATTGTAAATAAGATGACAAAAATATCAAATGCATTAAAATTCGATGTACTCGCCGTGGCAGCTTCTGCAAACAGCATGGATAGACAGACCTCCTTACCATAGTTGAACAGCTAACGCATACCCTAATATCTTCCTCTATGTTATCCGTACCCTGCTTGTAATGCAAGCCCTATCATCCATAAAAATGAAAAAAAGCCAATTTGGCCGAATATTCCTGTAATGCTCGTCATAATGCATATGTAAACACTTTCACGAAATAACTTTAGTTTAAAAAAACTGTGCATCATTCAAAATGGAAAGCCCTTCTTCCCGGAAGCAGAGCACATCAGATCGTAATCCAACGTCTCAACCTTTTCGAAAGAAGGGCTAATACTGGCATTCATATTAATATAACTACTGGTTAGAGGATCTTAGTCCACCAATTGCAGTGCTTTGCTCCGCTCGGTATCCCGTTCCAGAACCGGCTTCAAGTACTTGCCCGTATAGGAAGCTTCCACTTTGATGATATCCTCAGGTGTTCCAGTTGCAACAATGGTTCCTCCACCGCTACCACCTTCCGGACCCAGATCGACAATATAGTCCGCCGTTTTGATAACATCCAGGTTATGCTCAATGACCAACACCGATTCTCCGGAATCCACCAGACGGTGCAATACGTTCAGCAGACGGTCGATATCATCCACATGCAAACCGGTTGTCGGCTCATCGAGGATGTAGATGGTTTTCCCTGTACTGCGGCGATACAGCTCAGAAGCGAGCTTCACACGCTGGGCCTCACCACCAGACAATGTGGTTGCAGGTTGTCCCAAGTTGATATAACCCAAGCCTACATCCATTAATGTCTGCATTTTGCGATGGATCTTCGGAATGTTCTCGAAGAATTGGGTTGCATCTTCAACTGTCATTTCCAATACATCTGCAATGTTTCTGTTTTTATATTTTACTTCAAGCGTTTCCCGATTGTATCGTTTGCCTTTGCAGACTTCACAAGGAACATAAACGTCTGGCAAGAAGTGCATCTCGATTTTGATAATACCGTCTCCACGGCAGGCTTCACAACGTCCACCTTTGATATTAAAGCTGAATCGGCCTTTCTTATATCCACGTACCTTGGCTTCGTTCGTCTGGGCAAACAGATCCCGGATATCATCAAAGACTCCAGTATACGTAGCCGGGTTAGAACGTGGTGTCCGCCCGATTGGCGACTGGTCAATATCAATGACTTTATCAATATGTTCGAGACCACGAATTTCTTTATGCTGACCCGGACGTACCCGAGCACGGTTCAAATCACGTGCCAGCGTTTTGTACAAAATCTCATTGATCAATGTGGATTTACCTGAACCAGACACGCCCGTTACCGCAGTAAATACACCCACTGGAATCTTCACGTTCAGATTCTTAAGGTTATTTTCTTTGGCTCCGCGTACTTCCAGCCAGCGGTCTCCTACACTACGGCGCTCTGTACGTACAGGAATGAACTTGCGTCCACTCAGATATTGGCCGGTTAAGGAGTTCTCATCGTTCATGATCTCCTCCGGTGTACCCTGTGACATGACAGTACCTCCGTGGATACCTGCACCCGGCCCAATATCAATAATATAGTCCGCAGCCATCATCGTATCCTCATCATGTTCTACCACGATCAACGTGTTACCAATATCCCGCATATGTGCAAGCGTTGAGATCAGGCGGTCATTATCCCGTTGATGCAGACCAATACTCGGCTCATCCAGAATATACAGTACACCCATCAGGCTGGAACCGATCTGTGTAGCCAGTCTGATCCGCTGAGCTTCCCCACCAGACAATGTTCCGGCAGCACGACTCAGCGTAAGGTAATCCAGACCAACATTCACCAGGAAGCCAAGACGGCTGTTGATTTCTTTCAAAATCAGTTTGGCAATCGTCTGCTCCTTCTCCGTCAATTCCAATGTATCGAAGAATCGGCCTGCCTCACCAATGGACAAACTAGTCACATAGGCCATGTTGTGGTCATTAATTGTAACCGCAAGACTCTCGCGTTTCAGACGCTGACCTTTACACGTACCACAAGGCTTCGCACTCATGTAACCCTCAATAAATTCACGGATACCTTCAGAAGCTGTATCACGGTAACGACGCTCCAGATTGTTCACGATACCTTCAAAGGTAACCAGTGCTTCCTTGCGTTGTCCAAAATCATTCTCATATCGGAAACGGATTTTCTCCGAACCAGTACCCTGCAACAACTTGTTCATCTGCTCAGCGGGCAGATCTTCGACAGGTACATTTTGCGGAATGTTGAAGTGCTCACATACTGACTTCAAGAACTGCGGATAATAGGTGGATGTGCCACCTGTCCAGGCATCAAAAGCACCATCTTCGATCGTCTTGCTGCGATCCGGTACAAGCAGATCAGGGTCAACGATCATTTTGACACCTAACCCGTCACAATCCGGGCAAGCCCCGAAAGGACTGTTAAATGAGAACATCCGCGGCGCAAGTTCTTCAATACTGAACCCGCACACCGGGCAGGCAAAGTTGGAACTGAAGCGCAATTCTTCTTCGCCCATAATGTCTACGAGTAGTTGTCCACCAGACAGATTAAGTGCTGTTTCAATAGAGTCGGCCAGACGCGCCTGTACATCATCTTTAACAACAATCCGGTCAACGACGACTTCAATGGTATGCTTTTTATTTTTCTCCAATTGAATATCTTCAGACAGGTCACGCAGTTCTCCGTTCACCCGCACACGGACAAAGCCCTGCTTGGATACATCAGCAAACACACTTTTGTGCTCACCCTTACGACCAGAGATAATGGGTGCCAAAATTTGTAGCCGGGTACGCTCTGGGTATTGCATAATACGGTCAACCATTTGTTCTACGGTCTGGGAACTGATCTCCACGCCATGGTCCGGACAATGTGGATGGCCCACTCGTGCAAATAACAGACGCAGATAATCATAAATTTCGGTCACGGTTCCTACCGTGGAACGTGGGTTACGGCTTGTTGTTTTCTGATCTATTGAAATCGCAGGAGACAATCCTTCAATGGAATCAACATCCGGTTTCTCCATCTGTCCCAGAAACTGCCGTGCGTAAGCTGACAATGATTCGACATACCGTCGCTGTCCTTCTGCGTAGATGGTGTCAAAAGCCAGCGAGGACTTGCCTGAGCCACTCAGACCGGTCAATACAACAAAGCGGTCACGCGGGATGGTAATGTCGATATTTTTCAGGTTATGCGCTCTTGCGCCTTTAATGACAATGTTATCGCTCGCCAATAGTATTCATCCTCTCAAATTTTCTAATCCAACCTTTATAAAGGCTTTTCGATCCCTCCCAAACCCTCCCTTCCAAGGGAGGGCCCCAGAGGGCGCAGCCCTCTGGACACCCGAAACAAGCGGTACAACGGTGAGGGGTCGGGTCTTGCTATGTGAAGGGTTGCCGTGTGCCCGCGGTTTCTGATAAGGTTCCAGCCTATTGCCGGAACCTTATCAGACCGCTCTACTGCGAGGTGACGCTCTCAGCTTCGCCTTGATCGCGGCAGGTCGCCATTGCCTTCGGCTCGGCTCCAAGATCAAGAGCGGGACGCTCTCAGCTTCGCCTTGGTCGCGGCAAGTCGCCATTGCCTTTGGCTCAGCTCCAAGGTCAACACCGGGACGCTCTCGGCTTCGCATTGATCGCGGCAGGTCGCCATTGCCTTCGGCTCGGCTCCAAGGTCAAGAGCGGGACGCTCTCAGCTTCGCCTTGGTCGCGGCAAGTCGCCATTGCCTTTGGCTCGGCTCCAAGGTCAAGAGCGGGACGCTCTCAGCTTCGCCTTGATCGCGGCAGGTCGCCATTGCCTTCGGCTCGGCTCCAAGGTCAACACCGGGACGCTCTCGGCTTCGCATTGATCGCGGCAGGTCGCCATTGCCTTTGGCTCGGCTCCAAGGTCAAGAGCGGGACGCTCTCGGCTTCGCCTTGTCGCGTCAGGTCGCCATTGCCTTTGGCTCGGCTCCGAGGTCAAGAGCGGGACGCTCTCGGCTTCGCCTTGTCGCGTCAGGTCGCCATTGCCTTTGGCTCGGCTCCGAGGTCAACACCGGGGCGATCTTGGCTATCAGGGGGACACGACTCCCAATTACTTTCCTATAAACCTTTTAACCAATTTCAACTTTTCTATCAGTATAGACCCGAATTCAAGATTTCAACATCTCTTATTTATCGGTAGATATCAATGATTTCCTTACTCAACAAGAGAACGGCCAATTGGCCGTTCTCTTGTTACAAATCCATCTTTACTGGAGCATATGAATGAGCAGTATCTTATTCAGCGCGAAGTTCCAGCAACGCATCACGAAGCTCGGCAGCACGCTCAAACTGCAGGTTTTTGGCTGCATCTTTCATCTCTACCTCTAGGCGCTGAATAAGCGCCTGGCGGTCTTTCTTCGACATCTTCTCGGCTGCGCCTGTGAGATAGTCTTTCTTGGATTCGGCAACTTTGGTTGCCTCAATCACATCACGCACTTTTTTGCGAATCGTCTGCGGTGTAATTCCGTGCTTCTCGTTGTACTCAATCTGAATCGCACGACGACGTTCTGTTTCCTTTATCGCCTTATCCATCGAATCCGTCACTTTGTCACCGTATAGAATAACACGACCCTCGCTGTTCCGCGCTGCACGACCAATCGTTTGGATCAGTGAGCGTTCGGAACGCAGGAATCCTTCCTTATCCGCATCCAATATAGCGACGAGGGATACTTCGGGCAGATCGAGACCTTCCCGGAGCAAGTTGATTCCGATCAGGACATGGAAAACGCCCAACCTTAAATCACGTAAAATCGCCATCCGTTCCAACGTTTTGATCTCGGAGTGCAGATAACGAACCTTGATTCCAACTTCCTTCAGATAATCCGTCAGGTCCTCGGACATCTTCTTCGTTAATGTTGTAATTAACACACGCTCGTCTTTGGCAATCCGGTCATTAATCTCACCGATCAAGTCATCAATCTGCCCCTTGGTTGGACGCAGTTCAATGATTGGATCAAGCAATCCGGTTGGACGGATAATCTGTTGCACCATCGTATCGGTATGCTCAATCTCATATGGGCCCGGTGTGGCTGATACATAGATAATCTGATCCATTTTGCCTTCGAACTCTTCGAATTTGAGTGGACGATTATCCAGCGCTGACGGCAGGCGGAAACCATGTTCAACCAATACTGTCTTCCGCGCTTGGTCACCATTATACATCGCACGGATTTGTGGCAGAGTCACGTGAGACTCATCGACCACGATCAACATGTCATCTGGGAAGTAATCCATCAGTGTGTACGGAGTATCGCCGCGTTCACGGAAAGTCAATGGGCCGGAATAGTTCTCAATCCCCGAACAGAATCCGACTTCCTTCATCATCTCGATATCATACCGTGTGCGCTGCTCCAGTCGCTGTGCCTCCAGCAGTTTCCCCTGTTCACGCAACACTTCAAGACGCTCCTCCAGTTCACGCTCAATGTTCACCAACGCAACCTTCATCGTCTCTTCTTGCGTTACGAAGTGAGACGCCGGGAAGATGGCAATATGTTCACGTTCGCCAATCAGTTCTCCGGTTAACACATCAATCTCCGTAATTTTCTCGATCTCATCACCGAACAATTCAACACGAATGGCATGTTCACCCTTGGAGGCAGGGAAAATCTCAACAACATCCCCACGAACACGGAACGTACCCCGTACAAAGTTAATATCGTTCCGCTGATACTGGATTTCTACCAGACGGGATAAAATCTGATTCCGCGGTTTCTCCATGCCTACCCGAAGTGACAACAACATGCTTGAATACGAGTGCGGTGAACCCAAACCATAGATGCAAGAAACACTCGCTACAATGATGACGTCCCTGCGCTCAAACAACGAACTTGTCGCTGCGTGCCGCAGTTTGTCGATCTCTTCATTAATGCTTGAATCCTTCTCGATATACGTATCGGAAGACGGGATATATGCTTCTGGCTGAAAATAATCGTAATAACTGACGAAATACTCAACCATGTTATTAGGAAAAAAATCTTTGAACTCACTTGCAAGCTGCGCTGCCAACGTTTTGTTGTGTGCAATAATCAGCGTAGGACGTTGCAGTTGGGCTATCGTCTGGGCTATCGTAAACGTCTTACCCGTACCCGTTGCACCCAGCAGTGTCTGGTACCTCTTCCCCTCCTGAACACCCTTCACCAATTCTTTAATGGCTGCAGGCTGATCACCTTGGGGAGAAAACTCTGACTCGATTTCGAACGTTTTGTCGCTCATTATAATATCGCTCATTGCCGTATC
The DNA here is from genome assembly GCF_024159265.1 of Paenibacillus sp. 1781tsa1. Lineage (NCBI taxonomy): Bacteria > Bacillati > Bacillota > Bacilli > Caryophanales > Paenibacillaceae > Paenibacillus > Paenibacillus sp. 1781tsa1. The sequence goes on from NZ_JAMYWY010000001.1 coordinate 6,272,576, forward strand.
TCACCCTATCGTCTAAAATAATAGTCACTATATATTGTCGAAGTTCCCCGAATTTTCATATGGGAAAACTTATAGTAATAGGAATATTTGTTCCCGTTTAATTATACCTCGTTCGTTTTAGTGATGCAAACGTGAAATGAAGATAGGAGTGGGTTAATTTATGGATATTGCGACACTTATCGGTATTATTGCCGGAATTGCCGCAGTCATTAGCGGTTTTTTGTGGGAAGGCGGCCAGTTGTCCGGTCTCCTGCAAAAAACGGCTGCTTTAATTGTATTCGGTGGAACGATTGCTGCTGTGGTTGCCAGTTTCCCGGCGCATCGCCTTCGTACGATTCCTGCTGCCCTGCGTATGGCTTTTGGACGTCACAATAATGAATCCGGTATATGGGTCGAAGAGTTGGTCGAGATGTCTTCGATCGCACGCCGCTCAGGTGTACTTGCATTAGAACGCAAGGTTATGGATCATCCGCATCCATTTTTGCAAGACGGTATTCAGATGGTTGTTGATGGTACCGATCAGGATGTGGTTCGGCAGATCCTGGAGATGGAAATTGACTCCATTGAACAGAAACATGAGGGGTATGCCAAAATATTCGAATCTGCTGGTGGTTATGCCCCAACCATGGGGATCATCGGAACCGTGATGGGACTTATTCAGGTACTTGGCAGTTTAACGGATCCAACCGGACTCGGTCCTGCCATCGCTGTTGCCTTTACAGCAACCCTGTATGGAGTCGCCAGTGCCAATCTTGTCTTTTTGCCCATTGCCTCCAAAATCAAATCCAGAGGTGCTGACGAAGTACAGACCATGGAAATGCTTCTTGAAGGTGTACTTGCCATTCAGAACGGTGAGAATCCCCAGCTTGTACGCAAAAGACTGGAGTCTTTCACCCTCACGCATCGTCAGCATATACGCCCCCTAGCAAAGGAGGGATTGGATGAGTCGGCGCAGTAAACGGCGCGGAAAACGTGAAACTATCGATCATCGAGATCGCTGGATGATTACTTATGCCGATCTCATAACCCTGCTTTTGATCTTTTTTGTCATCATGTACGCCATGAGTAATCTGGATTCCGGTAAATATGACGTCGTTACCCAATCGTTACAAAATACATTCAATGCGTCCGACTCTATCCTTGAGCTTGGTGAAGGACTCGGTGAGAAACCTGGACAGACGATTACAGAGACTCCACCATCCGGAATTCAAGGGGAAGATTCTTCAAAAGGTGAAGGAAACCCTTCCGACTCCGGGACTGTAACGCCAGATGATGATGACAAGCCCCTCACAGAACGGGAAGAACAATTCAGATCACAGGAGCAGGAATTGCAAAATCTGTTCAATGTGATTACCCAATATATCGAGGATAATAAACTGGAAAATCAGATTTTTGTTGCGGACAAGCCACAGGGCCTATCCATTACACTTAGTGACCGCTTCCTGTTTGATCAGGGACAGGCCGCTCTGAAGGACGGTGCAGCACCAACACTCAGTAAACTTGCCAGCTTGTTCCGTGATCTAAATACCGTTGTCAGCATTGAGGGTCATACCGATAACGTTCCTGTCGGAGCAAACTCTGCCTATACCGATAACTGGCAGCTTTCCGGGGAACGTGCACTGTCTGTATTGCGATTTTTTCTGGATACAGAGAAACTTAACCCGGACAGCTTCCAGTATGCTGGATATGCGGATACTCGCCCAACGGGTGACAACACCACAGCGGCCGGAAGACAAAAGAACCGTCGGGTCGAAATAACTGTCTTGCGTCAACTCCAACCTTAATCTTCACTTCTTAAAATGGTCTAATGTTATCTCATCTTTTATAACAATCGAAAAAGCACGATCTCTGTTCCTCTTCGAACAAGACCGTGCTTTTCGTTATGATGTTACACTTCTCACCATAATCGGTGACTATTTTCAATCTCATCCAACGTCACTTTCAATTTTTCTGCTTCCTTCTTAATTTCACGATCTTCTTGCTGTTTTAACTTCTCTTCAAACTTCAACATGGCATCTAAGATTACCATACGTTGCTCTGCCAGAGATTCTTCGTATAAGCGTTCTCCACGCGCCACTAAATGCCGGTTTTCCATCCGCTCACGAGGATGTATTTTGATAGACTCCAACTCTTTAAAACGTTGGGCAATCTCTTCGTGGGACAAACCGCTTTCTTTCTCTTCTATGATCGCCACTTTCTTTTCACCCGTATCCACGGAAGACACTTCCACTTCCAAGATGCCATTAATATCGTAAGTAAAGCGAACATCTATAGCCTGTTCCCCCTCCGGTGCAGGTGGTACATTAATCGTCAGTTCACCAAGTTTAATATTGTTTTCGACCAGGCGACTTTCGCCTTGATACACATCAGCTGTAATTTTAGTTTGGTTGTCCCTTAACGTACAGTAACGTTGAACCCTGCTTACCGGAACAACCGTATTCCGTTCGATGATTGGGTCAAAAATGCCCGATTCATATCGACCTTCACCTAAAGGTTTCGAGATGGAAATCCCCAAAGTATATGGACATACATCTGTCAGAATAACTTCCTGCACATCCGCATGGCGGGCTTTCATAGCAGCTTGAATTCCTACGCCAATGGCGATGGCTTCATCCGGATGCAAGTAATTTGCTGGCAGTCTGCCAAACAATTTACCCGTAAACGAGTAGATTACAGGCATGCGGGTTGCTCCTCCAACAAGAATAACGGCATCCAATTCATCGAGTTGCACGGCGGCATCACGGAGCGCACGTTCCACAGGCTTTTGCAACCTGGCAAGCAGCGGCTTCGCTAACTGTTCAAATTGGGTGCGATCAATGCTCACCTCTTTCACACCATCTTCAAGTGTCAAGGTTATCGTTCCTTCACGCCCTTCGCTCAATGCCTGCTTGCATAGCTCTGCCTGTTTCCAAAGCGCCATCTGTGTCTTGTCAGACAGATCATTCTGCTGAATTTGGTAATGATTCAAAAACCAATGCGTAATCAGTTCGGTAAAATCCTCCCCTCCCAGAAAATTATCCCCTGCTACTGACTTCACTTCCATAATTCCGTCAAACAATTCCAGGATGGATACATCAAAGGTCCCCCCTCCAAGGTCAAAAATGAGGAATTTTGTCTCTGGTTTCTGTTGATGCAGGCCATACGCAATCGCTGCAGCGGTTGGTTCGCTGAGCAGTCGATCGACTTTAATTCCTGCCAGTTGTCCAGCACGTTTGGTTGCTTTTCGCTGAGTATCATTGAAATATGCTGGCACACTGATAACAGCCTCTGTTACTTCAACACCTAAATAGGCTTCGGCATCCGCTTTCAAAGATTTCAAGACAAAGGAGGATAACTCTTCAGGCAAAAATTGATATGTACCCAAACTAAACGTTCTGTTTGTTCCCATATATCTTTTAAATACAGATGCTGTTTTTTCTGGATGCGTGATTAATCGCTCTCTGGCAATCTCCCCTACTAAAATTTCCCCATTGTCGTCCACACTCACCACTGAAGGTGTCAAACGATTCCCAAGAGCATTCGGGATAATAACGGATTCCCCGTTGACCCAGCATGATACCAAACTATTTGTTGTTCCAAGATCTATTCCTATTATTGTCATAAAGCTTCTAACCCTCTTTCTGTTTAACATCTACACTTGCTATAGTAGAAACCACGCGCTGTTATGCGCCGACTGCAACATATCATACGTGACAGATCGTAACCTGTCTAGTTCAGCCCACACGAATAATCTACCATAGATTTAAAGCAACAGAACATAGGTATAACTCCATACAATGAAGTACAAGTGTAGTGTATAAATTCAGTCAAATCATCTGTTTCATTGAGCCCTTAATATAAAAGAACCGAATGCCCCCTTATGCATTCGGCTTCTTCAAAATTAGTATTTACCTTATGCCTCTACTCCTGGCTGGCTAGGGCGCAGAATCGCAGAGCCTACGGTCAGCAAAATGGTAGCCATGCCAAACAAAATCAATAGTGGCAATGTGATATCCGACAATGTACCGCCAGCAGAGATCGTCTCCACCGCCTGAATTGCCCATTTCTGCGGAACAAAGTTGGCGAGCTTTTGCATATAATCCGGCATCAACGAGATTGGCCAGAAACAACCACCTATCATGCAGGTTGGCATAATGACAAGTGAATTCAGCATGTTCGCATTTTTGGGATTACGAATTAATCCTGCCACGGTACTTGCGAGCCCCATAGAGACCAACATGAATGCTGCCAAGATCAGGAAATGAATGCCAAAAGGAATACCGGCATCATAATGAATCAGCCACCTGCTGACTCCCAAAACGATCACAATCTGAATCATACCAATGACAAAGCTGCCCAGGAAATTACCAAGCGCAATCTCATACGCACGGACGGGTGCCGTGTATACTCTGGCCATCGTACGTTTCCTGCGATCTTCCATGATCACAGCCACTGCACTGGTCAGCAGCCCCATCATAAACATAATCGTAAATCCAGTCACATTGTTTAGGCCTGGCTTGGGATAGATCTGCAGAGCGGTGACTTCACCAGCAACCTGATGTTTTCCGATCTCCTGTAAAAGCTGTTCAAATGGCTTCTGTGTGCTTGACAGTATATCAGTCTCACTTGAGACAGGGCCTGCCGCCACCTTAACAGCTGAAGCAGATTGTTGCAATCCGCTCGTCAAACCTTCAACTGCTGCTCGGAGGGTATAGGAACTTTCACTTATAAGCAGTTCCACCAATTGAATTTCGGTTGGCTTTCCTTGTAACAGATCCTCCGTATAATGTACCGGAATGATGATGCCAGAACTTCCTTTTTGCTGAGCGATGGCTTCCTTCACTTCTGCTTCGTTTGTCATCGGCTTGAGCAGGTACTCCTCGTTGCCAGCAAGTTCTTGAATCATCCACGCTCCTGCTGCCCCTCCATCCTCATTGACATAGGGAATAACAGTACGTGCACTCTGCTCGCTTCCAAAGAGAGCAACCGCTCCTGTAACCACCAGGCAAGGCAGAAGCAGAAACGTAATAAAGCCCATTTTACGGCCAAGTGTACGTCTAATCATCAACCAGGCAATGTGTAGACTATTCATATCGGTATCCTGCCTTTCTATAAATCAATCCTGAGATCAACAGTAATACAGCGCATACCACGCCTAACATCAGAATGTTATATACAATCTCTCCTACTGGTGCATCCAGCATCATTCTCAGAAAACTCTGGAGCGCCCAGTGGTTAACCGTAAATTGGCTAATCCGTTGCATAAAATCAATCGGGATAGGCATGAACCCACCGCTGATGAATGTCATTGCAACGATGATACCTTGGATGGTTGCGCTGGCCGATGCCGTGGTTTTGCATACCAATGCCACGATCACGCCAAGAGTCATGGATGCCAATGTAATGAATACACAAGTCAGCACAATATACCAAGGATGGGTTCCCCAATCCACACCGTAGAACCAAGATGTCATAAGGATAATCGTCGTTGCCTGTAAAAAAGCGAGCAGACTATTGCCTGCAATTTTGCCAGCGAAAATAACTCCATTACCTATCGGCGCAGCCTGAAGGCGGATCAACGTTCGGTTATCCCGCTCTCCAAAAAGGCTGCTACTTGTTGTCATACCCGAGTACAACATGAACATCGCCAGCATGGATGCTGCATAGTATTGGGTGGCACTGTAGGCCGTGCCTGTTTTTCCAGGATTGATGACAGTGATGTTGGTGGAACTTGCCGCTCCAGTTTCCGAAGAAGAGACCATCGCAGCAATTACTTCCGGACCGAGCACTTTGGTAATCGCCATCTGTCGGTTCCATTCATCCGTAAAACGTGTGAACAAGGTTTCACCCAAGGTATTGAGTGTGCTGTCCTTTCCACGTATCCACTGTAACCTGGCCTCTTTCCCCATCATCACGTTCTGCTCAAAATCCGAAGGAATCATGACAGCAAAGTCCAGCTTACCGGTACGCAGCGAATGGACAACCTCTTCTTCTGTCTTGAATTCCTGCACTTTGACCATCTCAGCTACCGCCGGGGAATGAACGAATGTATCCAGTGCTTGATTAAGCGTACTTGATTCTCCACCAGATTCAGTACTCAAATGGATGATTCCCACACGTACAGCATCTGGAATAACATCCTCCGCCGTCCCCATCGTACTGGAAAGAGCCGTGCCCAATATAAAAATCAGTAACAACGGCAGAATGAACAGGTTTAACACCACAGATCGAATCTTAAGAATACGCCTCAATTCAAAGATGCAAATATGCCATATATTCATCTCTTGCTCCCCCTAGTCCCGCAGCGTACGCCCGGTCAGATTGAGGAACAACGTTTCCAGATCCGGCTCTTCGACCTTGAGCGACTGAATGGATATTTCATGTTTGCTGCAAATGAAGAGCAGATCCTGGAGATCCTGCTGTGCCGAAGGCAGCGTAATGGTCAGCGTATTCTCTGAAACGTCTACCATTCGAACGCGAGGGTGAAGTTTCAGTTCTTCCACAACGTCGGGACCGATACCGGAAGTGGAGAGCACTACTTTTTCCTCCGATGCTACACGTTCTCTCAGCTCTGCTTCCGTGCCACAGGCAATGATTCGCCCCTGATCCATAATCGCAACCCGGTGACTAATCGCCGCCACTTCCTCCATGTAATGACTTGTATATATAATCGTTGAACCCATCTTGTTGAGTGTGCGTACCGATTCAAGGATATGATTTCGAGATTGCGGATCAATGCCAACTGTCGGTTCATCCATGATAATTAGATCCGGGCGATGTGTAATCGCACATGCGATGTTTAACCTGCGTTTCATACCACCAGAGAAGGTCGAGGGGGCATCCTTTGCTTTATCCTGCAACCCTACAAATTCAAGAGACTCCTGCACTCTTTCCTTAAGCAATTTTCCACGCAGTCCATACAGTCTGGCAAAAAAGGTCACATTCTCCGCAGCCGTCATCGTTTCGTATAAAGCCAGATCCTGCGGAACCAGTCCAATCTTGCGCTTTACTTCTAGCGGTCGCTCCTTGACCGATATCCCATCTAATCTGATTTCACCCTGATCCATATTCAGGAGCCCTGCAATCATGCTAATGGTGGTACTTTTTCCTGCTCCATTGGGACCGAGCAATCCAAAAATTTCGCCTTTGCCAACACTAAGGTTCAAATGATCCACGGACAGCTTACTGCCGTATCGTTTCACTACATGATCCACTTCAAGTATACCCATCCCTTTTACGCCCCTCTTCCGTTTCGGCTTTCGCCGCTGGATTTCATATCTGTATTGTAACGGATCGCACTCTTTAGCGAAGGTACGAAAAGTCATGAATCGAAGGTGACTTAAGTCATCTCCTGATTCGAATGCCGCTTATGGTATAATCAAGGGCGCATTACCGAGAGATTTTACTCCACTTTTTATATAAAGGATGTCACAGCCCTATGCCGATGCGGTTTCTGCAATACGGATTAATTATCGTTCCAGCCGTACTGTACATGTTGATGCTGCCCTTGGAAAACGAAGCCGTCTACACCCTGTATATCATCATCGCCCTTGGACTCTCCGTGTGGAAAGATTTCAACCGTTCAAGTACACAGCAGTGGCTGTTGCTTCTGACCGAAATACTCTGGAGCTGTTGGCTGATTGCTTCGTATGGACCAATCCTGGTATTCCTTTCTCTATCCGTGCTCTACGTGTATATATACAGACTCGAAGGAAACCGGAGATGGTTGATGTTTGCCATTCAGCTTTTCTCAAGCAATGTCGCTTTGGGATGGTATTATTCTGTTCCACAGGCAACGCAGCCAGGGTTAACCACACCAAATACAATCACCGCCACATTATTATCCGCAGAGGCAACAGCGATGGTTCTTGGCAACCTGCTTCTGCTCATCACAGCGGCCCTCTCCTGGCAGGGATCAAGAACGGCGAGCAGCCGTGGACAACTGGAACAAGTCTATGACGAGCTCCGCAGTAAACATTACGAGCTTCAAGAAGCACGTGCACAGCTCCTATTATTTACAAAGCAACTTGAAGGAGTAGCCCAGACAGAGGAACGTACTCGTATCTCCAGACAGCTTCATGATGATATCGGACATCGACTGATTCGTACCAAAATGATGTCGGAAGCCGCTCTGATGACTCTCCCCCGAGATCGGGAAAAAGGAACGGAAATGGTGAGACAGATTCGTGATCAATTGGCCACCAGTATGGATGATATGCGAAGTACACTTCACAAATTGCGACCGGATTCCTATGGTTCCAATGCCTACGCACTCGATCGTCTTCTTGAGGAAGTGGGCAGAGATACCGGGGTGAAGACACAATATGAAGTTCAGGGCCCATCCCATGTGCTGTACCCCAGCATTCAAATCGTTTTATATAAAAATGCCAAAGAAGCCGTAACGAATGCACTACGGCACGGAAATGCCTCTTCTATCACATTGGAGTTGGTATTCGGGGATCAGGAAGTCTGTATGAGCGTAAGTAATGATGGCAAAATTAATCCGCATTCGTCTAAGACAAGTGGGATAGGACAGGAAAGCATGCGTCTACGTACACAAATGGTGGGAGGAACCTTGGAGATCCAATCGGCTTATCCGTATACCGTGATTACACGCATTCCAATAACGAACCAGATGGATCTACTTTGAAAAAAGGAAGTGAATGTTCTCATGTCCGAACGGAATGATGTGAACAACAAGAATAATGCAGCCCAGTCCCCACTTATTCGGCTGATTCTCGCTGACGATGACTACTTCATTCGCGAAAGCCTTAAAGTGTTGCTTGAACTGGACTCCGGCATTTGCGTTACAGGCACAGCCTCAAATGGACAGGAGGCCTTGGCATTACTTGAAACAGGGACACCTGCGGACGTGGTCTTGATGGATATTCGGATGCCCGAATGTGACGGAGTCGAAGGTACTGGGCTTATCAAGGTACGTTTTCCTGAAATCCAGGTGCTCATGCTGACTACGTTTGACGATGATGAGTATATTATTCAGGCATTACAGAATGGGGCAAGCGGTTATTTGCTCAAAAACGTCCCGCCTGAGCGGATCATTCAAGGCATCAAGACCGTACATAACGGCGATATGTTAATCCATCCGGATATTGCCCGCAAGCTAACAGGCCTTCTTCGTCCTTCTCCAACACCCCAGACACATCATTCAATCGAAGCCTATGGACTGACCCGTATGGAGCTGGCGGTTGCCGAGGCCATATCGGAGGGGTTATCCAATAAGGAAATTGCCGCCAAACTGTTCCTCAGTGAAGGCACGGTCAAAAACTACGTCACCGATATTCTGGGCAAGCTGAGTTTACGTGATCGGACTCAGATCGCCATCTTTATGTTGAAAAAATAACAAAAAGGTATTTCCCTCGCCTGCGACGGCGCTCGGAAATACCTTTTTCATTGCTTGATTTATGCAACATACTTCATCACTTATGTTTAGTTACATCTCCACGGACCCTTTATCACTGGCCACAGGAGCTGGCGGTAACGCCAATGGAGCTTCGTCCCTGTGTGGTTTTTTCAGACGGGCAAGCAATTTGAGGTTGATGATATGGAACAGCGTCAGTGGACGTAACCGAATCGCCCAGACCTCGTGATTGTCCGGTGCCATAATGACCCCAAGCTGATGATGTTCCCCTTCATAAATTGCTCGTTGCATGAACTTGCTTTCTCCCTGGTGATTTCGTACCTCGAGCTTGCAAAAAGCCGGGTTCATCCGCAGGGCACGATGCAACTCTTCCGGTGAATGAACCAACTTACCATTCACCTTGTACAATGTCTCCCCTGCTTCAATCCCCAAATCTGCAGCAGGACTCTCCGGTATAACGGCCAATACCTTCAACCCATGCTGCGGATGGACAAATACCGGACTGCGGTTTTGCTCTTCAAACGCGCTGTACCATACCAGGAATTCATGTCCAATAAATGCAATCAGTGCAGCAACCACCATGAGTGGAGACCACCATGCAGCAAGCAAACTGAACACAAGCAAAGTTGCCCCATACATCATCAACCGCTTGGATGAGATCTGCACCTTTTGTCCCGGAAGCATACTCTGCGTGATCTCACCAAATCCGAGCATAATCGGCAACGCAACCAGCATGTAACTCTGACCTGCATTCATGAGTGGATTCCATGCCAGCTCCGCGCCACTACCTGTGACCGGGACAAGAATCAGTAGGGGAATGGCCCAGAACTGTTGAAGTTGATATCCCCCAACCAGTTTCCCGCGTTTTCCCTCGAAGAGAAGCGGTGATGCCATCGATACCCCCTGCATGCGTACCAACAGGGCTTCACCCATATGTAGAAGGGCCGCCAGGACAAGCAGTGCAGGCATATCCAGGGAACGTAGCGTTTCCGTTACACTACCCATCCAACCTGATGGTTGCCAGCCTGAAGCCAGATTCAAACCAAATTGCAACACACCCAGCAACCCGGCCGCATAAGCAAAGCACAAATACCGGATACGAAACAAGGATAGAATTAACGTTGCAGCCCATATGCATATCAGGCTTCCCAGTGTAAGATGTGCACCCAGGAATAGGGAGACAATCGAGACGATAGTACCAATGAGTATGCCTCCCAGTACGGCACGAATCGTCTGTGTTATCGAGCTTTGCAAACGAACATGAAACAATTTACGCTCCTGCAGTAACTGACGATGATAGATGAGCGCAATCAGGATCACCGCAATATAATAAAACGGCTGAATAAACAACTGCAACACTGCTTCGCCTAATGTAGTTAACCACGGCCATACCCATTCCATTGTGGCTCTTCACCCCTCTCTTTCAGCCGGTTCAGAAAAAAAGAAGGCTGAAAATCAGCCTTCTTTATGGCTTCGACACAGCGGACGAAATATCCTTTGAGACATTTTCGATCGCGCGTTTCAGCTGTGCATCATATTGAGGATTGGCAATACGTTCAATCAGAGCCGCTTCCAGTGATTCAGCGGTTTTCTCGTCAATCTGGCCTGTGGCCTGAATGCCTTTTTGCTTCTGGAATGCCTTGACCGCTTCTTCCGTCTTCTGGTCGTAGTATCCATCCACACGATCCGGTTTGAAATCGAGACCTCTCAGCATCGTCTGCGCACTTTTCACATCCGCGCTATTGCTGTCATATTTAAGTGGTAACTTCTCTTTATTAATCGGTGCCACCGAGAAATAGTCCGGCTGGTCAACCGCAATATCCGGTTTGATTCCTTTTTCATGAATCCAGTCCCCGTTCGGAGTAAGCCACTTGGCAATAGTGATCTTCAGCAAGCTGCCATCACCCATTTGCTTGTCATAACTCGTCTGTACAGTTCCTTTACCGAAGGAATTTTCACCAATCAACTTCGCACCTGCTGACTGTTGTAATGCACCGGCCAAAATCTCCGACGCACTCGCACTGCCTTTGTTCATCAGGACTGTGACTGGATAAGCTTTGGCTGATCCATTGGATTTGCTTTGTTCCTTTTTGCCGTTCTTGTCTTCGACTTGCACAATAACCTTGCCTTTAGGAACAAACTGTTCAGCAATATCAATCACGACTTGCAATACACCGCCTGGGTCATTCCGTACGTCGATGACCAGACCTTTCATGTTTTGCTTCTCAAGCTTCGCCAACTCTTCCTTGAAGCGATCGCCTGTATTCAAAGAGAATTGAGTAATGGCAATGACACCAATTCCGCCATCCTCCATGTGAGCATATACGGTCTCCAGATCAATGTCATCCCGTACAATAACAAACTCAATCAGTTCTGTAGATCCGGCACGTTTGACCTGTACCTTCGCTTCACTGCCCTTGGGACCTCTGATTTTGTTGACAGCCTTGTTCAGTTCCAAACCTTGCAGGGATTCGCCGTTGACTGACATAATCATGTCTTTCGCACGAATACCCGCTTTTTCGGCAGGTGATCCTTTGATGGGGGAAACAACAACAACATTTCCATCCTGTGAGGATACCTCTGCGCCAATACCGGTAAATGAACCTTCGATCGACTCTTCAAACTGAGCAGCCGTTTCCTGCCCCATATAGTTGGAGTACGGATCACCAAGAGATTCCATCATGCCGTTGATCGCACCGTCAATCAATTTGGTCTGATCCACGTCTTTATAATAGTTGCTTGAGATCAAATCCATCGCGGTTTCAATCTTCTTCAAATCGCTCTTCTGCTGCGTACTGCCGGTTACACTGGCTAGCAGACCCTCACCAGCTGTGGTCTGGTTCGCTATTCCCGGATAAGTCATTAGTACCAGGGTTAGCAAACTACCACCCAGAAGACCCAAAATGACAAGCAGTAGCGCCGATCTTTTTTTCATCATCCGTTTGTCACCGCCTTTCGTTTTAAAGCGTGTCCGATTCCATTGTTTCTTGGACCCATTCCCTGAACATGCCAGCTTAGTATATGTCTAGCTTGTACGGAATATGTTTTTTCCATTCGGTCAATGGAGCAATAATTACAAATAGTTCATCGGATTTACCGCGGTACCGTTATCTCTTACTTCAAAGTGCAAGTGAGGTCCCGTGGAGTTTCCTGTATTTCCTGACTCAGCAATGGTATCCCCTTTGCTTACAGTGTCTCCTTTGCTGACTTTGAATCCACCCTCACGCAAGTGACCATATAAAGTCCATAGTCCACCGCCATGGTCCACAATAACCGTATAACCATAACCGCTATACCATTCAGCCATGATCACGATTCCGCCAGACGCAGCATGAACTGAAGTTCCCTGGGGAACAGCAAAATCGACACCGGCATGCATTTTACCCACTACACCCGTAATTGGATGGGTACGGGGACCGAATCCAGAAGAAATACGTCCTCCAGATACTGGTTTTGAGAAGATACCATTACCGGATGAATAGGTAACCTCACTGCTGCTATCCGAGCTGACTCTGGTTGGTGCCTTGGCTGCAGCTTTCGCCCGGGCAGCAGCTGCGGCTTTTGCTTTGGCCGCTGCGGCTGCCTGCTGTTCACGCAATTTATTTTTCTCTTGAAGAAGGGCCGAACGTTTGCTGGCAATCTGCATCAATACGTCTTCCTGCTCTTGTGTCAACTCTTCTGATTCTTCAATTTTAGCATCATATGAAGCGAGAAGCACTTGCTTTTCCGCTTCTTTTTCATTCAATTGGGACTTGCGCTGTTTCTTCTGTGCATACAGGCTCTTGGCTTCCGCATATTGCACATCCAATTCTGCCTTTTTGTCCACGACCAGTTGCTTGTCCGCTTTGTGCTCATCCAGCAGATGCTGATCCTGGTCCACGATCGTTTTGAGTGAATCCGCACGGGTCAAAAAGTCAGTGAAGCTGGTGGAGGACAACAGTACATCCAGATAGGATACAGCACCGTCTGTATACATCAGGCGTACACGTGACTCCAACAATTTTTCCCTTGCAACGATGCGTTCTTCTGCCGCTTGCAGATCTTTCTTCGTTGTACGGAGATCTTCCTCCGTGTTCTCGATTTGCAAGGATACACTGGCCAGTTCATCACTAACGACATTGATCTGTTCCATGACAACCTTCAGATAAGCGTTGGTTTTGTTCTTGTAATGCTGCGCTTCCTTTTTGTTGGAAGCTGCTTTTTTTTGCTCCTGCTTGGCAGAAGCCGCCTTGCTCTCCAGTTGCTGAATCTGTTGGTCAATATCGCTGATGCTACTCTTGGCATATCCGTCAGAAGGTTGAAGCGTCAGACTGGCCAATAACGTAAAGGCCAGCAGCGAAGCAGTTTTTTTCAAAATGATGATCCCCCATCCTATGATTTCACAAGAAAGCAACCTGCACAGGTGGTGAACAGCATGTTCTTTGCTTTCTTCAATCTTAAAGACTCCGTCTTTCCTACATATCGTCAAACAGCGTCCATTAATGAACCTGCTTTACCATTCTTTTCGACATATTCTGCAATTTGATCGTTTGAAAACAAAATTTAAACGTTAAGTGATTTTCGAATGGACAGTGTACTTCCCAAAATACCTACCAGCACACCGAGTCCGATCAACAGGGTTCCAAACAGCAACCAGATTTCGCTGAGCGGAATCAAGTTAAGCATCTGCATGAAGACATCCTGACCAATCGTGGCCATCAACTGGCTGTATCCGACGAACAGTACCCCAACCGTAATCACAGAGCCAATAAATCCAATGAGTGCACCTTCAATAAAGAAAGGCCAACGAATAAAGGTGTTGGTTGCGCCAACCAGCTTCATAATTCCGATCTCCCGGCGACGGGCCAGAATCGTTACGCGAATCGTATTCGAGATCAGGAACATGGACATGAGACCCAGTCCCCCAACAAAAATAAATCCGATGTTACGAACAAGCTTCGTAAATTTGAACAACACTTCCACCGTTTCCTTGCCGTAGTTCACTTTCATGATTGGCTTCTCCGGGTATTTTTCGTTCAAAGCTTCGATTTTTTGCGCCACAAAAGTGACGGTTTCCGGTTCAATGACCTCAACTTCAATAGTCTCCGGCAGTGGGTTGTTGTCCACATCGAAACCGCTAAGCACGTTATCTGCACTCTCTCCGAGACGATCACGGAACTCCTTGAGTCCTTCTTCCTTGGAAACAAAACGAATCTCACTTACTTCAGGCATCGCGCTGATTTCTTGTTCCAATGTGTTACGCAGGTTCTCGTCCACATTCAGTTCGAGAAACGTGCTGATCTCCACCTGGCTATCCACTTGATTCGCCATGGAGTTCACATTAAGCACCAGCAGCATAAACACACCAAGAATCAATAGCGACACAATGATGGACATGATGGAGGCCACAGACATCCAGCCGTTGCGGAATACGTTTTTGAATCCCTCCCGCAGATGGCGCAAGAGAGTACTAAAATTCATAACCGTATTCCCCTCTCATCTGATCCCGTACAATCTGTCCACGTTCAATGGCGATAACCCGTTTACGCATCGTATTCACGATATCTTTGTTGTGGGTTGCCATAACAATGGTTGTTCCCCGGAAATTAATCTCATCCAGCAGCTGCATAATGCCCCACGACGTCTCCGGATCGAGGTTACCTGTAGGCTCATCCGCAATAATAACCGATGGGTTATTCACGATAGCCCGCGCAATGGCAATACGTTGCTGTTCCCCACCCGAGAGCTGTGAAGGTTCACGATTCGCCTTACTGCGCAGTCCCACCAAGTCGAGTACTTCCATGACCCGTTTCTTGATGTGCCGCTTAGGCGCCTCAATGACTTCCATGGCAAATGCCACATTCTCAAAAGCCGTCATTCTCGGCAACAGACGGAAGTCTTGGAACACAACGCCGATGTTGCGGCGCACATAAGGAATCTTTCTTGGCTTCAACTTACCAATATTAAATCCGTTAATGGATATTTGTCCTTTGGTCGGAACTTCTTCTCTGTACATCAATTTCATAAATGTCGATTTGCCTGCGCCGGACGGACCGACGATATAGACAAATTCATTGCGGTCGATCTTCACCGACACCCCTTGTAATGCGTGGGTCCCATTGGCGTAGGTCTTCCACACGTCCTGCATTTCTATCACATCATCACTTCCTGCTCACATAGTTAGCCATTATCATTTCGACACAATCCCGGCATTTCCTTTAAAAAGACCTGAATTTCATCAGGAAAAAATCCACTTCGTTCCTGTTTCGATGGTGAAGCATGGATTCATATGAAGTTTATTGTAACAAATTTGTTACCTATTGAGTACCCGAAAGTTTTCCTGCATTGGATCATATATATAGAAAGTGTTACAAAGTCGGGAACAACAGAAGTATAAAGGAGCGTACGGTTATGAAAAAAATACATTTAACGGTCATTGTTCTATTCTCCATCCTCTTGATCGGCTCCGCGTCATATGGATTGCTGTATATGTATGTGAACCAGCCTGCGCTGCCCAAGAATGTGCGTGTTGGCGGCATGCTGGTGGAAGGCAATCGTAAGAACGTATTGCATGAATTGAACGAACAGATCCAAAAGCTGGAGGACTGGCCTGTCACTTTCGAAGTGGCTGAACCCGATCCCCAGACGATGACGTATACCGCAGATCAAGTGGGGGTGAGCTACAACGTTAAAAGCGTGGAATCCGCCATACAGCAGCTGGAGGAAGGTAACCTGTGGGAACGTGCTTATGCACGTTATCATTTTCCGAAAGAGTTCTCCCTTCATATGAGTTACGACTTAGAACCTCTTAAAGAACATCTAAGCCCTGCTTGGGAAAAAGAAACCTTCGGTACACCCGCGAACGCTGTTCGGCGCATAACCGCAAGTGACAAAGTGCAGTATATCCCGGAAAAGGGTGTCCGCCGGATTGATTGGAAAACACTCGCAAGTCTCATTCAAACGAAGTTGCACAGGGATTTCAGTGTACTGAGCCCGACTGAGAAACCCGCCCCATTGCTAATCCAGGTACCACTCTATACGCTGAAGCCTGAAGTAACCCTTGATTTGCTACGCGAGGAAGGCATTGATCGAAAGATCATCCAGTTCTCCACAGGTCTGGGCAATAGTAGTGAAGGCCGGATACATAATGTCAGCGCAGCGGCGGAAGCGATCAACGGCATGATTCTGCCACCGAATGCCACATTCGATTATGAAAAAATCATCCGTAAGGCTGAAAAAGATTATGGCTTTCGTGAGGCCCCGGTCATTGTCAATGGAAGACTAACCCCCGGGATTGGGGGTGGCATCTGCCAGGTATCCAGTACGGTGTATAACGCAGCGCTATTGACGGGTCTTGATATTATTGAGCGTCGCAACCACTCCCTGCCGGTCAAATATTTGCCGAAAGGACTGGATGCCACCTTTGCCTCTGGAGCCATTAACTTTCGCTTCAAGAACAACACCGGAAAATCCTTACTCATTCATGCAGAAGTGAAGAACCACCAATTGATGGTGAAATTTTTCGGCACATTCCCTGAGAACGTCAGCTATGCACTTGAATCTCGCACCATTGAAACATTAAGTGTTCCGGTGAAATATGTGTCCAGTGCGGTACTTCCTGATGGTGCTCAGCAGGTGCTGCAAGACGGACAGCCTGGTTATATTGTCGAGACGGTAAGAACCAAGAGGCTGGACGGCAAAGTGGTCGAATCCAAAACGATTACACGAGACACGTACAAAGCTCAGAATCGTCTGATTGCCCGCTCCGGTCACAGCAGCCTGCCTGATCCACAAGAACCTTCTGTTGTTGAGGATGGGATTAGCGATACGAAACAGCCTTAGGCCCTTTGTAAGAAGCATCTGATCACTTGTACCAGCAATAATAAAATGCACAGAGTTCAATCCGTAATTTAATCATTCACGGGTAAGCTGATCATACGAAAACAAAAAAAAGACACCCTTTCCGTCCCCTTTCGAGGATACGTGAGAAGTGTGTCTTTTCATTATTAACATAAGTTTTTCAAGTTTTAATAGACCACGATTAGCCCATATTCCATAACTTGTAGCTTACTGCATAACGGCTTAGTGACCGCCTGTGTATTCGCCTTGCTCTTCGCCTACGACCATCTTCTCTTTTCCCATGAAGAAGGAAGCGACCAACGCGAGTGCAGCCGGAATCACAGCCCAGGCAAATAACTGCACGATGGAAGAAGACAGAGCATGTGTGATGCTATCCAGCACCTGAGGCGGAATCGCCTGTCTGAGTTCTGGTGAGAGCAGCGCATGTGGATCAGCCAGATCCACTCCCTGAGGCACGCCACCCGCTGAAGCCCCCCCTGCTTCCGCAGCTGAACCAGCGAGAGCATCATTCATTTTACGCGTAAATACCTGGCTCTGTACGATACCAAAGATCGTAATGCCCATCGTCATGCCGAGGGACCGCAAAAAGTTAAGCGTGGAGCTTGCTGCTCCGCGTCTTTGCGGTTCAAATGCGTTCATGGCTGCATTGCTGAGTACCGAGAACGAAGCACCGACACCCAGACCAACCATCACCATGTAAATACGTATCGTCCAGAGAGAAGAACCCTCATCCAACGTAGTCAGCAATCCAAGTCCAATGACAAGTAAGGCCAATGTAGGAATCATGATATTGCGATATTTGATTTTGGTCATCAGCACACCGCCCAGGGACGCCGTCACAACGGACCCGAGCATCATGGGCAGCAGCACAAGACCGGAGTTGGTCGCTTTGCCACCGAGTACGCCCTGTATGAAGATCGGAATGTACACGGATGCTGTAATGAACGCCGCACCACTGAACATCCCAATAACGTTACTGGACCAGTAGACCCGGTTGCGGAACATACCGAAGGAGATGATGGGTTCCTTCGCTCTTGTTTCTGCAAAAAGGAAAAGTAGCGCTAGTGCTACAAATCCGGCAAACAAGCCAAGAATCTGCCACGAACCCCAGGCAAACGTTTTGCCGCCCAGTTCCAGACCAAAGATCAAACACACTACAGCGCCGATCAGCGTTACTGCACCCAGCCAGTCGATCTGTTGGGATTGATGCTGATGAGATTCTTTGTAGAAAAATGCAATAAACACAAATGCAATCAAGCCGAGTGGCAGGTTGATATAGAATACCCATTCCCATGTCGCATACTGAGTAATATAAGCACCAAGCAGTGGTCCAAAGACGCTGGAAAGACCGAAGACCGCTCCAAACAACCCACCCAATTTACCACGAGATTCTGGTGCTACGACATCAAACATGATCGTAAAGGCAATCGGCACCAAGGCACCCGCACCAATACCCTGAATCGCTCTGTGCATCGTCAATTCCACAATAGACGTTGCCGTTCCGCACAGTGCTGAGCCAAGCATAAATACAATAATACCAAATACAAAAAACTTCTTCCGTCCGTACATATCGGATAACTTACCGAAGATTGGCATCCCCGCCATCTCAGCCACCATGTACGCGGAGGTAACCCAGACGAACTTGTCGAGCCCACCCAGTTTCCCGACAATATCCCCCATAGCTGTTGCCACGATGGTATTATCCATCGAAGCCATTAGTATGCTGAGCAGTAACCCTGCCAGCACCAATCCAATACTGTTTTTACGTGCAACCATTGTACTCAATCTCTCCATTCACGCTCTATTCATATGACTGCATTAGTATATCCGAAAAGAAGTTTTCGTTAATCAGTCCAAGGACCGATTGCTTTGCAGCAAAACTTCCGATTGCGGATGAATTTGCAGAGATGAACGGTATTCCACTGTACCGATCCGGCAGCCAGGACCGATTTTTATTTTATCGCCACGTACAATCTCGGCCTCGGTATTTTCTAATTCAATATCGTCACCTTCGATAATCTGTGTCTTCAGTATTGACTTATTCCCCGTAAACAAGTCATTCAACCGGCCACTCTTCACCGAGATGATGGAACCGCCCATTTCCTTGACCTCGGACGGACCCATGATTTTGAGTGACATGTGTTCAGCGCTGAGCATCCCGGCTATTGTCAACCGTCCGTTCAGCTTGATATTTTCCGCCTGACAATCCCCTGACAGATGAAGCTCACCGACCACTTTGATAAGCTCAGCTTTGGCATGCAGGCCAGATATCTGAATTCCATCCTCACCATCGTTGCTGACAGTTCGTTCTTTTAGAGTAAGGGTTCCGGTAATTTTAATCTCTGTGGATTCAAGCGATCCATATATAACCGATGTACCCGTACATTTGAAGCGATCACAAGATAGATTGTCGTTGAAGGATGCGTCCCCTACGACCTTGACCTTGCCGTACACACCCCCAGCAGAACTGCCATCACCAACGATGCTGATATCCATTTTTTTGTCCAAAGAACGCCCAGGATTGTTATTCATGTCGATCCCATCCCTTTCTCTCCATATCCAAAATTTAAATTCGCTGACTGCTGCCCACCTTGGCATCCTGATCTACCTCAAGTTCACCTGAATACTCGACCAGCCTGATGTTACAGCCGCGACCGATAAAAATGTTACTCCCCCGAACAATATCAGCTTCGGTATCTTCCAGCACAATCTCATCGCCCTCAATTAAGGATGTCTTAAATGATGGAGTCCCGGCCAGGCCAATACTTTTCCAGAACCCGTTCTGTTGTTCCTTGCGACGAATATCAATACGCTCTCCGCCAATCTCTCTAGCCGAAGAAGAGGTATGAAGCCTGATCTCCACTGTTCCTGCATTCAGGAAGCCGCTGATCTTTATATTTCCCTGTACGTTCAGGGACTCACATTGCACATCACCTTCAACATCGATCACGCCGCCAATATCAATTCGTTCCCCATCCACTCGTCCCCGTACAGTGCATTTCCCGTTCACTTCAAGCTCAGGGCTATGAAGATCTCCGTTAATTGTTGTCATGCCATCCACACGAACACGCGAACTGGTCAAGGGGCCGTTCAACGTACACATGCCGTTAATCGTTGCACTCTCGGAGCTTAAAGCGCCGTGCATCTTCAATGTTCCATTCACTTCCATAGAGGTACAGTCCAGATTACCGTTCACCTTAGCCATGCCATCAATCGATACGCGGTGAAACTCCCCGCCTGCCGTTTGACTCATACCCGATACGTTTAGATCATTCCGCTTATTCCGTTCTTCCATGGATAACCCTCTCCTTATCCCAATTTGAGTTTTAATTCTTCCATAAATGTTCCCATCGGCTGTCTGAGAACCACCTTCACACCATTGTCAAAATAAAACTCCGTTCCTGCTGTTACCAGCATGAATGAAGGAACACCCATCTTACGGATAAGCACCAGTTCGCTGGGTTTGCCTGTAAAACGATAATAATGTTCGGACATCACATCGATTAACAACGCACCCTCTTGCCGAGTAATATCTCCGCTCATTAACAGCTTATCAAGGACGTAGAGCATCATAATCTGCTCCAAAGCATATTGCGGTTGTTCCCGACCTGCTTCTTTCAACAGATCCAGCGAGACTTGTGAAACAATGTTTCGCTCTAATAGTTGCTGTGCAGACATCTCCACTTCACCCAACGTAGGTGAGAACACGTCAGCCAGCTCATCCAGCGATAATCCGTCTTTCATATTGAGAATCTTGTCAATGCGCAGTAAAATCTGTTGTTTGGGAAAAAAGGTCTCTTGTCCGGTGTAGGACGACTTTCGAATAAACCATTCTTCCGGAATGAGATTTTTCCGCTTCCAGCGGTATAACTGGCCGTAGGAGATTCCTGTCAGGTCCAGCAGTTCTTTTTTGGAGATCAAATCATCCGTCATATATGGTCCCCCTTTATATTAAAATCAGTGTAACATAACATTGTTACGTTGTAAACAACGTCGTAACAATGTTGATCTTCCCGCCATTCCACTCATCTGGCTTAGCCTGTTGAAACCTTACAATTTAGAGATACTCCTGCATGATTTTTTAATGTGCATCTTGTTATTGCATTGCACGAGCAATGCGTATAACCTGTTAAATATGGACACTTAAAAGCTATTAGGGAGCAATCCCGGCTCATCCTCTCAAGTCAAAAACACGTGGTTAACGAACTTATGAAAGGGGTTTCTTATACTCATGGCACTTATTAAATGTGATTTTTACTCCGATACGCTTGGGCTGAGTACCAGCATGCATGTCATTCTGCCGCAACAAACCCACAATCAGATCGGTATGGAGAACGTGACTGGCAAAGGTCTTCACCCAACCCTGTACCTGTTACACGGTCTATCGGATGATGATTCCATCTGGCTGCGCCGCACATCGATTGAACGTTATGTAGCAAACCTTGGAATCGCCGTTGTTATGCCACAGGTACATCGTAGTTTCTATACGGATATGGTCGAAGGCGGAAAATACTGGACGTTTATCAGCGAAGAACTGCCCTCACTTGCTCGTTCTTTCTTCCCTCTGTCATCAAAGCGTGAGGATAACTTCGTTGCTGGATTATCCATGGGTGGTTATGGCGCGTTCAAGCTGGCCCTTCGTAAACCAGAGCAATATGCGGCAGCTGCCAGTTTGTCTGGAGCACTCGATATGTCTGCACATATGGATAGAAACGCATCCTCAGCATTACAACAGACAGAGTTACAGCGGATTTTTGGACCCGATGTGGCAGGTACAGAGAACGATCTGATCCATCTGTTAAAAGAAAATCAGTCTGGCGAAAGCCCACGACCTTTGCTCTACCAATGTTGCGGAACGGAAGATTTCCTGTATGAGGATAATCAAACTTTCCGTCAAGCCTGCGAACAAACAAACTTCGAATTGACCTATGAGGAAGGACCTGGTGAACATGAATGGGGCTACTGGGATGCCAAGATCCAGGATGTATTGAAATGGTTGCCTTTGCCCAAGCGCGATTAGTAGAGCATTAGTAGCCCCTGCAGATAATGAAGACTAGCATTCCAATGACAAAACAACCTTCCGTTGCTATGGCGTTATGAATGATCCACATCATATCGCTATAAAGCACAAAAAAGCAGGCCGTTGAGAACAAAGTTCTCTGGCCTGCTTCTTTATTGTACTGTCGTATCTGTACAAATACCTATAGTAACCGTGGTATTAACCGCGGTTCGTAATCCATTGCTCGGTAATTTCCAGTACCTTTTCACTGCGTCCGATGGCTTCCGCGACTTGACCCGAAGCTGTTCCGCCGTAAACATTACGAGCGTTCACAACAGCTTCCGGTTGCAGTACGTCATAGATGCGTTCATCGAACAGCGGTGAGAACTGCTTGAATTCATCGATCGTCAGATCCAGCAAATACTTGCTGTTCTGGATGCAGTACAGCACTGTTTTACCAATGACTTCATGCGCCTGACGGAAAGGCAAGCCTTCGCCTACGAGGAAATCGGCAATATCCGTAGCGTTCGAGAAATCCTGGTTGACCGCTTGACGCATACGATCCTTGTTCACGGTCATTGTCGCGATCATTGGAGCAAACAGTTGAAGTGCACCTTCCAGCGTTGCTACCGTATCGAACATGCCTTCTTTGTCTTCCTGCATATCTTTGTTGTATGCCAGTGGGAGAGATTTCAAAACCGTCAGCAAACCAATCAGGTTGCCGTACACACGTCCTGTTTTACCACGAACCAGTTCAGGAACGTCCGGGTTTTTCTTCTGAGGCATAATGCTGCTGCCTGTGCAGAATGCATCGTCCAGTTCAACAAACCCAAACTCCGTGCTGCTCCACAGTACCAGCTCTTCACTCAGACGGGACAAGTGAGTCATGATCAGCGAAGCTGCCGCCAGGAACTCTACGATAAAGTCACGGTCGCTTACTGCGTCCAGACTGTTCTCGTACACGCCGTCAAAGCCCAGTTGTTCCGCCACAAAATGACGGTCGATCGGGAAAGTTGTGCCCGCGAGCGCACCTGCGCCCAGTGGCAGGATGTTAATGCGTTTGTAGCTGTCCATCAGCCGCTCAGCATCCCGTTGGAACATAGAGACATACGCCATCAGGTGATGGGCGAACAGAATCGGCTGTGCCCGTTGAAGATGCGTATAACCCGGTACGATGGTATCGAGGTTATCTTTCGCTTGTCCAATCAGTGCTTCCTGCAAGGAATGCAGCATGCCTACAAATCCAACCACGCGCTCACGCAAGTATAGGTGCATATCCGTTGCAACCTGGTCGTTCCGGCTACGGCCTGTATGTAATTTACCGCCTACAGGGCCAATCGTCTCGATCAGGTTTTTCTCAATATTCATGTGGATGTCTTCGTCCGATACGGAGAATTCAACTTCGCCCGCACGGATTTTGTGCAGAACGGTGATCAGTCCTTCTTTGATCGTTTCTACATCTTCCGCTGGGAGAATGCCGCATTTGCCTAACATCGTCACATGGGCCAGACTTCCCTGGATATCCTCTTCAGCCAATGCTTTGTCAAAATTAATCGATGCCGTATATTCCTCAACCAAATGATTGGTTTGTTTTGTAAAACGTCCTCCCCACAGCTTGCTCACAGTGAGTACTCCCCTTTCGCTCATGGACAAAGCCGCTCCTGCCTGATGTGCAAGAACGGCCTGTCTTGTCATTTATATTGATATAGATCTATGATGCAGGTTGAAATTAGTTTTTGTTCTGCTCCACGCCGGAGTTTACTTTCAAACGCAGTGCATTCAGGCGGATAAAGCCTGTTGCATCACCTTGATCGTAAGCTTGCGTTGGATCAGCTTCCATCGTTGCGATGTCCGGATTGTAGAGGCTGACAGGACTTTTCACACCTGCGCCGATGATGTTGCCTTTGTAAAGTTTCACACGAACTGTACCTGTAACGTTCTTCTGGCTTTCGCTCACCAGCGCTTGCAGCGCCAGACGTTCCGGTGCGAACCAGAAACCGTTGTATACCAATGTGCTGTAACGTGTGATCAGGCTGTCACGCAGGTTCATCACTTCACGGTCCATCGTGATGGATTCCATTTTGCGATGTGCAGTGAACAAGATTGTTCCACCCGGTGTTTCGTATACGCCACGGCTCTTCATACCAACAAAACGGTTTTCAACCATATCTACACGGCCAATACCATGTTTGCCACCCAGCTCGTTCAGTTGCTCCATCACTTGCAGCGGGCTCAGGCGTTCACCGTTCAGTGCAACACAGTCGCCTTTTTCGAATTCAAGCTCAACATATTCCGCTTGGTCCGGCGCATCTTCAGGTGCACTGCTCAGCAGGAACATGTCTTTGTTCTCGTCCGCGCTTGGATCGAACCAAGGATCTTCAAGCACACCGCTCTCATAGCTGATATGCAGCAAGTTACGGTCTGTGGAGTATGGTTTAGCCGCAGATGCGGTTACCGGAATACCATGTTTCTCAGCGTAAGCAATCATCTCGGCACGTCCCGGGAATTGGTTGCGGAATTCTTCCAGACGCCAAGGTGCAATGACGTTAATGTCTGGCGTCAGCGCAGCCGCATTCAACTCAAAGCGAACTTGGTCATTTCCTTTACCCGTAGCGCCGTGAGCGATGGCTGTAGCGCCTTCTGCACGAGCGATATCCACCATGCGTTTAGCGATCAGTGGACGAGCGATACTTGTGCCGAGCAGGTATTGTCCTTCATAGAGGGCACCTGCCTGGAACATCGGATAGATGAAATCTTTCGCGAATTCATCACGCAGATCGTCGATGTATACTTTGGAAGCGCCAGTAGCGAGTGCTTTTTCCTCCAAGCCATCCAGTTCGTCCTTTTGTCCGATATCCGCTGTGAAGGCGATAATCTCAGCATCATATGTTTCTTTCAACCATTTCAAAATTACAGATGTGTCCAACCCGCCTGAATACGCGAGTACAATTTTTTCCTTAGCCATGTTCGATGGTCCTCCCCAAGATCAGTTAAGTTAAACAGAGCCTTCATACACTGAATCCTACGAGCTTCTTATTTAACTAACTTTTTAAAGTACATTATAGATGAATCTATCATCGCGAAATCTGCGCCTAAAATCAACCCATAAAGGCAAACAGCATCTATTCGCTCATTAACGCAGCCATTAATGCTTTCTGTGCATGCAAGCGATTCTCCGCCTGATCAAAGATCAGGGAGTTCGGTCCGTCAATTACTCCAGCGCTTACTTCTTCGCCGCGGTGTGCTGGCAGACAGTGCAAGAACATGTAGTCCGGCTTCGCGCCTTTCATCAGTTCCTCGTCCACTTGATATGCCGCAAATGCCTGCTCACGAATCTTCTGCTCTTCCTCAAAGCCCATGCTTGCCCATACATCCGTATACACGATATCTGCATCTTTCGCAGCTTCCTGTGCACTGTACGTTACAGTTACTTCAGAACCGCTCTCCTGTGCGATAATGCGCGCCTGCTCCACAACTGCGCTATCCGGCTCATAACCTTCTGGCGTTGCTACAGCAACATGCATACCCATCTTCGCTGCACCGAGCATCAGGGAGTGTGCCATATTGTTGCCATCTCCGATGTAAGCCATTTTCAGACCTGCGAGCTTGCCTTTGTGCTCCAGCACCGTTTGGAAGTCTGCCAGTACCTGACAAGGATGCGCTGCATCGCTCAGGCCGTTAATGACCGGAACATCCGCATGTTCTGCCAGTTCAGTTACATTATGGTGTCCAAAGGTACGGATCATGATGCCGTCCAGGTAACGGGACAGTACTTTGGCTGTATCATGTGTCGTTTCCCCGCGACCCAGCTGGATATCATTTTTACTCAGGAAGAGTGCATGTCCACCCAACTGGAACATGCCCACTTCAAAGGATACACGCGTACGTGTGGACGATTTTTCAAAAATAAGTCCGATCGTTTTGCCTTTCAACGGTTGAAACGGTACACCGCTTTTTTGCTTGCCTTTAATCTCAATCGCGAGATCAAGCAGATAACGAATCTCCTCGGCCGTATAGTCCGTGAACTCGATAAAATCCCGGCCTCTCAGATCAATCTTCTGAATCTTTTCCGTCTGTTGTGCTGTCATCTATAATGTCCTCCTTATTTCCGGTTCCCTGCACCCGCATGGGCAGAAGAGAGCACCGTTAACATCGCGTTTGGTGCTTCTCAAGTTCATCTTCCGCAAGTTCTCCGCGCGGCTACAGGGATTCATCATCTCATTCTGCTTCGAGGCCAGTAACGGCCCCGACACAGAAAGGTTTCTCAGTTTTATGTTAGGCTTTCGCCGCTACGTGCTCTTCAATCAATGTGGCTACCAGTGATACGGCCTCGTCGATCTCTTCTTTGCTCACATACAGGTTCGGAAGCAAACGAATCACATTCGGTCCTGCAGAGACGAACAAGATACCGCGTTTTTGCCCAGCAAGCACAATGTCGCCTACCGGCTCAGCACATTCAATGCCGACCAACAATCCCAAGCCACGAACTTCCTTCACAAAGGAATTACCCGCCAAACGATTCCGCAGGGAGCTCATCAGGTATTCACCCATCTCTGCTGCACGCTCTGGCAAGCGATCTTCCAGCATCGTTTCGATGGTTGCAATCACAACGGATGAAGCAAGTGGTGTTCCACCAAAGGTGGTCGCATGGCTACCTGGCGTGAACGCATCCCGCAGGAAGCCTTTACCCAACATCGCGCCTACAGGGAAACCACTACCGATACCTTTAGCCACAGTAAACACATCTGGCTCGATGCCATAATGTTCGTGCGCGAACAGTTTGCCTGTACGTCCCATTCCAGTCTGCACTTCATCCACAATGAGTAACAATCCGTGCTCATCACACAGTTTCCGTACATGCTTGACGAATTCCGGTTCAACCGGATATACACCACCCTCGGCCTGAACCATCTCCAGCATAATCGCTGCCGTGTTAGGTCCAATTGCCGCTTCAAGTGCAGGGATATCATGCAAAGGTACGGTTACAAATCCGGCTGGTAATGGCAAAAATCCTTCTTTCACCTTATCCTGTCCAGTTGCTGTCAGTGTAGCGAGTGTCCGTCCATGGAAGGACTGTGCAAATGTGATCACTTCATAGCGATCTGTGCCCTTCACCTTCTGGTGATAACGACGGGCTACTTTGATAGCCGCTTCGTTCGCTTCGGCACCACTGTTACAGAAGAACACTGCATCAGCGCATGTATTGGCTGTCAGCAAAGCTGCTGCCTTCTCCTGGCCCGGAATCTGGAACAGGTTGGATACATGCCACAACTCATCAATCTGAGCTTTCAGCTTGGCGCCGACTTTCTCCGGTCCATGGCCCAGACTCGTTACAGCGAGCCCGCACATGAAATCGAGATAACGGTTGCCCTGATCATCCCATAACCAGCTGCCTTTACCTTTGACCAGACTGATTGGATAACGCGCATACGTTGGGAAAAGTGAGCTTTCCGTCTGTGCCGCTGCACCTGTTGCGCCCGCTACCGCTGTGCCAGAACCTGGCTGTTCGTTGCCTTTTGCCATCACCATATCACTCCTATTGGTTGGTGCACACCTAAGGTGAATAAAATATAGCACTAGATCACTCCGAGTACAGTACCATCTTTTGAACGTCTGCATACTCCACTTCGATGACAGAACAACCTTCCGATCGCTGTTATCTCCGGATTTCTTGATTAATTGTTTAAAGGTCGAAATCCGGGGATAAAGGCGCACGCTTCGCTTCTTCAGGTTATTTCTGTCCTCTACGTTCTCGCGTTTCTGTTTCTTCAGATTGATTCTGCGCTCTTCGTTATCGTGCTATGCCAATATTCACAAAAAAGCCGTGCACATATTTTTTTTATTTAATATAAGACCATGAAGACCCTAGCGCACTGAGAAAATTACTGCATACGGATAATTTTTGTTCCGATGATTTCTCCACCAAGCACTCGGCTCAGGATCTGTGGTTCGCTGCCGTCTACGATGACGACCTCACGTACTTGACCATGAATACATGCAATAGCTGCACGCACTTTAGGAATCATGCCGCCATAAATTTCTCCGGTTTGGATCATATCCTCAATCTCCTGTACAGATACGGATGGCAGTACTTTTTTCTCGCCGCCTACGTTCTTCATAATGCCAGGAACGTCAGTCACGACAATCATCCGACTTACGCCAAGATGAGACGCCACAGCACCCGCAGCTGTATCTGCGTTGATGTTGTAGCGTTGTCCGGTGGCATCCACACCAACTGGCGCGATAACCGGCATGTAACCCATGTTCACGATGCCTTGGATAATTTCTGCGTTCACACCAGTGACATCGCCTACCCAGCCGATCTCTGCGTGGTTTGTAACAGGTTTAGCCTGGATCAAGCCACCGTCCACGCCGGATAAACCTAGTGCACGACCGCCCACACGTTGGATCAGGCGCACGATCTGTTTGTTGATACTGCCCGCAAGCACCATCTCCACTACGTCCAGCACAGGTTCCGTTGTTTTGCGTAGGCCATTAACGAATTCAGTTTCGATACCAAGCTTCGCCAGGTTATCCGAAATCGCAGGACCTCCACCATGCACGATTACCGGCTGCGTGCCCTGAGATTGCAAATCACGCAGATCCGCAAAGAAGGACTCTGGCAATGCCGCCAGTGTGCTGCCTCCACATTTCATGACAAACATCTGTTTCTCTGTGCTCGCTTCCGTTGCGGTACTGTTGTTTGGCATTGTTGAATTCATGAGGGCAAGCTCCTTTCTTAGTAAAAATCACATTCAATAAAATCCAACACCTTTAAAGGATGACAAAGGCTGCTATGAGTCCATTCCGAATTCGGATTGTTCTTTCGATCGCTGTTGTCTCCAGTTTTTTTTGAATTCCTCCTATATGGGGAAAACCTGGAGACAAAGGCGACCGCTCCGCTTCTTCAGAATCAATTCCGTCTTCTTCATTACTATCGCTATATATCAAACATTAAATAACAAGTTTAAATTTCATTGATGATTTTTGAAATATTTCAAACCAGCTTCACAATAGAAGAGAGCTGTTTCGTAAACATTTTGTCCAAAGGCTTATTACGTGCGGTATGCTGCGTTAATTCGGACGTAGTCATACGTCAGGTCACAGCCCCAGGCTGTTGCTGTTCCTTCGCCGTGGTGCAGATCCACCACAATGCGTACTGTATCGGTCTGCAAATAGGCCAATGCCAATTCTTCGTTGAAAACGACGGGACGGGACTGTTCAAGTACCGAGATCTCTCCCAACCGTATATTTACCGTATCCGGGTTCACTGGTTGCCCTGCACGTCCTACGGCTGCAATAATCCGTCCCCAGTTGGCATCAGCGCCAAACATAGCTGATTTCACCAGACTGGACCCGATGACGGTTTTGGCAATCGCTTGCGCGGATTCATCACTTACTGCACCAGTCACTTCTACCTCAACCAGTTTGGTTGCTCCTTCACCATCGCGAGCAATGGCTTTGGCCAGCACTTGGCATACATAGGTGAAGCCGGCTGCAAAAACGTCCCAATCCGGATGCTCTGTTGTCAGCTCTTCATTGCCTGCATATCCACTGGACATGGCTACCAACATGTCGTTCGTACTTGTATCGCCATCAACGGTAATCATGTTGAATGTATGATTGGTTGCCTGGCGAAGCAGGCGCTGCAACGCTTCTGCACCAATGACCGCATCAGAGGTCATGAAAGCGAGCATTGTCGCCATATTCGGATGAATCATACCCGAGCCTTTGGCGGCTCCCGCAATCGTAACCGTCTTGCCGTTAACCAGAACGGAGACGCAAGCTTCCTTTTTCACCAAATCCGTTGTCAGAATCGCTTGTGAAAATTGTTCCGCCTCATTAGACTCCTTGCCCATATGCGCTGGAAGTCCGGTGATGCCTGAATGTACAGCATCCATTTTGAGCAATTCCCCAATGACACCTGTGGATGCCACAGCCACGTCCTCTTCCGCCACACCCAACTCACGCGCAGCAGCCGAACGCATCGCATAAGCATCTTCTTCCCCTTGTTGCCCTGTACATGCATTGGCATTACCACTGTTAACGATAACAGCCTGAAGGCGTCCGTTGCTCAAGCTTTCGCGCGTTACTTTGAGTGGTGCCGCTTGAAACACGTTCGTTGTGTATACAGCAGCAGCTGTAGCCGGTACATCACATCGGATCGCTCCGATATCATTACGAGATGTTTTTTTCAACCCGCAGTGAAGTCCACCAGCAGTGAACCCCCCAGGGGTTACAATTGTTCCGTTCTCAACCACGGTAAAACTTTGTTGCTCCACATTCGTCCCCATATCATATCCCCCGTATGCGCTCAGCTATATGCCGATGATCCGCCTGCTTAACCTGATCCGATCTCCCTAAGTGACTCCGAGAAAGCACTTTACACCGAATGTTCCAGTACTCCTCCTGAATTCCAATCCCTTATGGATATACCGGTGTCATGTTCAGCCCGAGGTTCTCCTCCCATCCCATCATCAGGTTCATATTTTGAATCGCTTGCCCGGATGCACCCTTCACCAGGTTGTCGATGACCGAAATAATGGTCAAACGCCCTGTGCGAGGATCTACCGCAAATCCGATATCACAATAGTTGGATCCGTACACTTCTTTGGTAGAAGGCCAGATGCCCGGTTCACGTACACGTACGAAAGGTCTGTTCTCATAATATTTGCGGTATAAATCTACGATCTCCCGATCGCTGTGTTCCCCAACGAGTTTTGCATACATCGTACTCATGATCCCACGTGTCATAGGCACCAGATGTGTTGTAAAGGTAACCGTAACAGGCGTTCCCGTTAGATCACCAAGCACTTGTTCGATCTCGGGAATATGTTGGTGTTTGTTCAGTTTATAGGCTTTGAGATTTTCATTCATCTCTGCATAATGGTTTGTCAGACTTGTTCCGCGTCCTGCCCCGGACACGCCTGATTTGGCATCAATAATAATAGTAGAAGGATCAATCCAGCCTGCCTCTACTGCAGGGATCAGTCCAAGAAGTGTAGCCGTTGGGTAACAGCCTGGGTTGGATATGAAATTCTGTCCCTTCACCTTTTCCCCGTACACCTCAGCCATGCCGTATACAGCTTGTTCCAGCAAATCAGCTGAAGGCGCCGGATGTTTGTACCACTCTTCGTACACTGTTCCATCTTTGAGTCTGAAATCGCCAGACAGGTCAATGACCTTAAGCCCTGCTGCCAGCAGGCTTGGTACGAGCTTCGCACTTACGCCAGACGGGGTTGCTGTGAATACCAGATCTGCACGACTCGCAATTTCAGCCGGATCTACACCGTCGAGTGGCCTGTGAATCACGCCCGTCAAATGCGGAAATCCATCTGCGATGGACTCACCACTGCTCGATGATGAGATCACCGATGTGATTTCAACCTGCGGATGGTTCTGGAAAAAACGAATCAGCTCCACCCCGCCGTAGCCGGTGGAACCGACGATTGCTACTTTTAATTTGTTATTCACTCTCGCTCCCCCAATCTCGATGTATGCGCTACTTGTGCTATGCCCTTGCATGAATGAAGCCCGAACACAGCAATTCCGTCGCTTATATGCATATTTGTGTATTATTATACGACTCTGGTTATATAAATACAACACTCTATCATCAATTTCACATGGATTTCCATCCAATCCGAACATATCTTTTTTAACATCCGGGACGAACAGGTATACTTCTGTTAAAATACGTATTAGTAGGAAACATTACAATCAGGGTCTCATTCATAACTAACCTGCTAATCAAGGACATATGAATAGATTCATGATGGTCATTATGAGACGTGGGGGACTATAGTGCATATCGAATCCATTTTACTTATTGTACTCCTGGGCCTGAATATTATTTTTGCAGCAGCCGTTGTTTTCTTCGAGCGGAAGGATGCTAGCGCTTCCTGGGCTTGGCTGCTTGTCTTGAACTTTATTCCGGTGTTTGGGTTTGTACTTTATCTTTTAACTGGTCAGAACCTGACCCGATACCGGCTTTTCCAGTGGAAG
Organism: Paenibacillus sp. 1781tsa1; assembly: GCF_024159265.1. Classification (NCBI taxonomy): domain Bacteria; kingdom Bacillati; phylum Bacillota; class Bacilli; order Caryophanales; family Paenibacillaceae; genus Paenibacillus; species Paenibacillus sp. 1781tsa1. The sequence goes on from NZ_JAMYWY010000001.1 coordinate 6,304,777, forward strand.
GAACGCAAGAAGCTCGGGCTGGAGGAACGTATTGAAGCCCAGCTCACGCAGCTGCATGATAACCGCACCCCTTTCCGCAACCAAGCAACCGAGAGTAGCCAGGACATGATCTATATGAACCTGAAGCAGAACGGCGCTCTGTTAACGGAGGATAATGCGGTTGAGATCATTACGGACGGAACAGACAAGTTCCAACGGCTCCTGGACGACATCGAAGCGGCTCAGGATCACGTGCACGTGCAATACTACATCTATAGAGGCGACCGTCTGGGCAAAAGAATCCGGGATGCACTCATCCGCAAGGCGCGGGAAGGCATCAAAGTTCGTCTGCTCTATGACGCGCTCGGATCGCGGCGAGTATCCAAACGCTTTTTCAAAGAATTGCGCGAAGCAGGCGGTTTGGTTGAAGTCTTTTTCCCGTCTAAATTCAGTCTGATCAACTTGCGTATGAACTATCGTAATCACCGTAAGATTGTCATCATTGATGGTAACCTTGGGTACACGGGCGGATTCAATGTTGGTGATGAGTATCTAGGCTTGAACTCGAAATTCGGTTACTGGCGCGACACACATCTGCGTATTCAGGGGAATGCCGTTCATGCATTGCAGACCCGTTTCCTCCTGGATTGGAATGAAGCGTCCAAGCAACACGATACACCTTATGTTCCGGCACATTTCCCTCATATCGAGGGTACGGGCAACACTGCCATGCAGATTGTCTCCAGTGGCCCGGATGCGGAGACTGAGCATATCAAGAACAGTTATCTCAAGATGATTAATGGTGCCAAACACTCGATTCTGATTCAAACGCCTTATTTTATCCCGGATGCCAGTGTATTCGAAGCGATTCGTCTCGCGTGTCTATCTGGTATTGATGTTCGCATTATGATTCCAAATAAACCCGACCATGCTTTCGTATATTGGGCTACGTTATCTTATATCGGTGAGTTGTTGAAGGTTGGCGCCAAGGTATTTATATATGATAATGGCTTCATTCATGCCAAAACACTTATCATTGACAGTTTGGTTGCATCCGTGGGAACCGCCAATATTGACTACCGCAGTTTCCGGTTGAACTTTGAGGTGAATGCCTTTATGTATGATGAAACGATTGCGACAGCACTTGTACAAACCTTTGAGCACGACCTGCATGTATCGCGCGAGATGACGCTCGAGGAGTACCAAAAGCGCAGTCTAATCATCCGCTTCAAAGAAGCCATTTCCCGTCTGTTATCTCCGATTCTGTAGCGGTGGCACTCCAATGACAGAATCGCCTTCCGATCGCTGTTATCCCCAGATTTTTTTGATTTCTATTCTAAAGGGGACAATCCGGGGATAGCACATGCTTCCGAAGTAGCTTTCTTTCAGAAAGCTTTCAGGCGAACGTTCCACTTCTTCAGGATATTTCTGTCCTCTCCGTTATGTGAAATGTTAAATTGAACTTTTAATAATAGAAAAGCAGGTACTCCCTCTCCGTTATCTCAGAGAAGAGCGTACCTGCTTTTTATTTTGAGCTTTCAGAATTATGGGCCTATATGGCTCGCTCACCTAATTCTCACTCCGTTCACACATGCTCTCCCCGTTTAAAACCTTCGCCGAGCACTTCGTGTGCGTTACTGATAATGACAAAAGCCCCTGGGTCTACGGACCGGATCAACGTTTTGAGTCTTGGCACCTCATTTTGCCCAACCACCACCATCAGGACAGTTCGCTGATCATCGGTGTAACCACCTTTGGCTTCCAGCTTCGTCAAACCACGGTCTAGGTCATCGAGAATCACTTTACTTATCGCTTCTGTCTGGTTGGAGATAATATAAGCCACCTTGGAGAAACCCAGCCCCATCTCAACCGCATCGATCACTTTCCCCGTAACATACAATCCAATCAGTGCATAGAGAGATTGTTCCAATGACAATACAAAAGCAGCCATAATAATAACGGTAGCATCCATAATCACCACACAGATTGAGTAACTCAGTCCACTGTATTTCTGCACGATTCTGGCCAGAATGCTCATGCCCCCTGTTGATCCTCGACCGCGGTATACAATGCCGATCCCCAGACCAACGCCAATACCGCCATACAGTGAACCAAGCAACGGGTTCGTTGTTGGAATGGCCCAATCCTTCGTCAGATAGACTAACAGCGGCAGGACGATACTGCCGAGGACTGAGCGGATTCCATACTGTTTACCAATGAGTAGAAATCCTGCAATCAGAAGTGGAATGTTAATCGCCCACTGGGTATATGCCGGTTCCCAATTAAGCCATTCCTTGCCCAGAATTGATAACCCGGACACCCCGCCTGAAGCAATCTGATTCGGTAATAAAAATAAATTAAAGGCCACTGCAATTAAAAACGAGCCTAAAATGATAGACACCGTATCCACCACATTCCGCCATGGGCCATTAAGGGGGATGAGGCTGGTTAACCTCTTTTTGCGGTTATTATGAAATTGTGATCGTTGTTGCATGTTCTCGTGCTCTCCTTTGTTGTGACTGATCAGTTGTTTGTTCATGTTCTCTATATCTTATAAAATGATTCAAAAAAAAGCTCCTGTATACACCAGCATACGCCTACACGCATGGGTCCATACAGGAACTTATTTTAATCGGTTTCTACTTTAATCTGGCTACGCAAATAACCATCGATGAATGCATCGAGGTCGCCGTCCATTACTGCTCCTGTATTTCCTGTCTCTACACTTGTACGGTGATCCTTTACCATACTATAGGGATGGAATACATAGGAGCGAATCTGGCTACCCCATGAAATATCCGACTGATCTCCTCGGATTTCATCCAGCTGTTGTTTTTGCTCTTCAATTTTACGCTCATACAATTTCGAACGGAGCATCGTCATCGCTCGCTCACGGTTCTTGATCTGTGAACGTTCATTCTGACACGTTACAACCACACCTGTCGGAAGGTGAGTAATCCGTACGGCAGAGTCGGTGGTATTAATATGCTGTCCACCCGCGCCACTTGCCCGGTACGTATCGATCTTGAGATCCTCTGTACGGATGTCCAATTCAATCGTGTCATCAATCTCCGGTACCACATCACAGGATACGAAGGACGTATGTCTACGGCCCGATGAGTCAAAAGGAGAGATCCGCACCAGTCGGTGTACACCCTTCTCGGCTTTCAGATAACCATAAGCGTTATGTCCCTTGATCGACAACGTAACACTCTTAATCCCAGCCTCATCACCTGGCAGATAATCCAGTACCTCCACCTTGAAGCCTCGCTTCTCAGACCAGCGTGTGTACATGCGAAGAAGCATCTGGCCCCAATCCTGAGACTCGGTACCACCCGCACCCGGGTGAAGCTCCAAGATCGCATTCATCTTATCGTATGGCTGATTCAGGAGAAGCTGAAGTTCGAACTCTGCGACCTTATTCACGATGGCTGTAATACTGTTGCCAATCTCGGTAGCGAGGTCTTCGTCGCCTTCTTCGTCCGCCAGCTCTATCATCATCACCGCATCATCATAGTCCTGTTGGAGTTTCGTGTATTGATCCACAGATCCCTTTACCGCATTCAGCTCAGCGATTACAGATTGCGCCTTATCACTGTCGTCCCAAAAATCCGGAGCAGACATCTTCACTTCGAAGTTGCCAATCATCTCTTGCTTCAGATCTAAGTCAAAGAGACCCCCTAAGGTTTGTTAGTTTCTTGCCTATTTCACGCAGGTCATGCTTCACATTTGGATCGATCATGTGCAATTCCTCTTTTCATTAAGATAAGCTCCCCGCATCCAGGGTATTCCTTCAGATCAGGTATCAGATGCATCACCCTGGCGTTGAGACTACTGTTGTATCAGTATATCTCTTCTCCGTGATCATGGTCATATTATTATAACTATGCACCATTCATCGGTTTTGCATCCTTCACTTCATCCTATGGAATGCCCGGCTGCGAGGAGCCGTTCATGTCATGCTATATAAGTTGACCTAGTTAATGTTACACCTATCACTCCGATTACAGTAGCATCTTCCGATCGCTCTTATCCCCAGATTTTTTTGATTCCCTCTTTCAAGGGGAAAATCCGAGGATAGCGTTCGCCTAAAAGCTTTCTTGCAGAAAGCTTTTAGGCGAACGCTCCGCTTCTTCAGATTGCTTCTGCACTCTCCGTTATGGTGTAAAATCAAGGTTCAACTTATTACACTAAAGTGTATATAAAAACCATTGTACTACTCTTGACCGTGACAGTGTTTGAACTTCTTGCCACTACCGCATGGACATGGATCGTTACGTCCGATTTGGTCAGAAACCTTCACTGGACGTTTCTCAGCAGGTTCACCGCTTGTCGAGATCTGGCTTTCCTCAACAACCGCTTGACGCTCCTGATTGCTCTCGATCTGTGCTCTCATCACATAAGTCGCTACTTCTTCTTGAATTGAAGCGATCATCTGATGGAACATCTCGAAGCCTTCGAACTGGTACTCACGCAGTGGATCTGTACCGCCATAGGCGCGAAGGTGGATACCTTGACGCAATTGATCCATTGCATCAATATGATCCATCCACTTGCTGTCTACTGCACGCAGCACAACCACTTTCTCGAACTCACGAACCATCTCTTCGCCAATTCGCTCTTCACGTGCATTGTACTTGTTCTGAACTTTCGTGAACAGGTACTCGATGATCTCTTCTGCTTCCTTACCCCATAGATCATCTTTCGTTACCGAACCGTCATCCAGCAATTTGCTGTTCATGTAATCGGCAACTTCCTGCAGTTCCCAGTTTTCCGGAATATCGTCACCACAATGTGCTTCAACGATACGTTCAATGGAAGGTTTGATCATATCCATAACGATCTGTTTGATATTTTCAGACTCCAGTACCTCGCGGCGCTGTTTATAGATAATTTCACGTTGTTGGTTCATGACATCATCATATTGGAGAACGACTTTACGCACGTCAAAGTTGTTACCTTCAACACGTTTCTGCGCCGATTCTACTGCACGGGTAATCATCCGGCTCTCGATCGGTTGGTCTTCTTCAAAACCAAGGCGTTCCATCATGTTCAATACATTGTCTGCACCGAAACGTCTCATCAATTCATCACCCAGTGACAGGTAGAATTGTGTTGAACCCGGGTCACCCTGACGTCCCGCACGACCACGCAGCTGATTATCAATCCGGCGTGATTCGTGACGCTCAGTCCCGATGATATGAAGGCCGCCTACTTCAGCTACACCTTCACCCAAGATAATATCCGTACCCCGTCCAGCCATGTTGGTTGCAATCGTTACTGCACCCGCTTGGCCGGCTCCCGAGATGATCTCTGCTTCTTCAGCATGGTACTTGGCGTTCAGTACCTGGTGTCTCACACCGCGGCGCTTAAGCATATCCGACAGGCGCTCTGAGTTCTCGATGGACACTGTACCTACCAGAACCGGCTGGTTCTTGCTGTGGCGTTCCACGATCTCTTCCACAACCGCTTTGAACTTGCCATCGATGCTCTTGTACACGACATCTGCCATGTCATCCCGTTTGTTCGGACGGTTGGTTGGAATTTGCAGTACTTCGAGACCGTAGATTTTTTTGAACTCTTCTTCCTCGGTTTTCGCTGTACCCGTCATACCCGCAAGTTTACGGTACATCCGGAAATAGTTCTGGAAGGTAATCGTAGCAAGCGTCATGCTCTCGTTTTGTACTTCAATGCCTTCTTTGGCTTCAATTGCTTGGTGCAATCCATCACTGTAACGACGTCCAGACATCAGACGGCCTGTGAATTCATCGACGATCATGACTTCCTCATCACTGACCACATAATCCACGTCACGACGCATGATTACGTTCGCTTTCAAACCCTGCACGATGTGATGGTTGAGCGTAACGTTGGCATGATCATACAAGTTCTCGATACCAAATGCTTTCTCTGCTTTTGCCACACCCGCCTCAGTCAACGCTACGGATTTCACCTTGATGTCTACCGTAAAGTCTTCCTCTGGCACCAGACGTTTCACAAAGCGATCTGCTGCATAGTACATGTCCGTCGATTTCTGGGCTTGTCCGGAGATAATGAGTGGCGTACGCGCCTCATCGACCAGGATGGAGTCCACCTCATCAATGATACAGAAGAACAATGGACGTTGTACCATTTGCTCTTTGTATAGCACCATGTTGTCACGCAGATAGTCAAAACCAAATTCGTTGTTCGTTCCGTACGTAATATCACATGCATACGCATGCTGTTTCAAAGCATGGTCCATACCGCTCAGGTTAACCCCTACCGTCATGCCCATGAATTCATAGATTTGTCCCATTTCCTGGCTATCCCGCTGTGCCAAATAGTCATTGACCGTGACCACGTGTACACCTTTAGACATCAAAGCGTTCAGATATACCGGAAGTGTTCCTACCAGCGTTTTACCTTCACCCGTTTTCATCTCGGAAATACGGCCTTCATGCAGCGCGATACCGCCCAGCATCTGTACATCGTAGTGGCGCTTACCCAGTACACGGCGTGAAGCCTCACGTACGGTTGCAAATGCCTCTGGAAGAAGCTCATCTGTTGTTTCTCCCTTTTCAATACGAGCACGGTATTCGTCCGTTTTACCTTTCAGTTGTTCATCAGACAACGCCTGAAATTGTGGTTCCAGTTTATTGATCACATCGACCGTCTTCATCAGACGTTTAACATCACGTTCGTTCATGTCGCCGAAGATCTTTTTGACAAGTCCTAGCATGGTATACCCCTTTCGTGCAAAACAGAATAGACCCCCTGTTGCCGCCACGCGACACCATCGGATGGATGTTGCATCCACTTTCCCCCGGGGGTGACAAACAATATAATTTGAGCTTAATGAAGGTTACACTTCATCTACTCAGTTGCCAGAATGTCCTTTCGATCGCTGTTATCCCCTGATTTCTTTTAAACTCTCTTCTCAGAGGGTTAAATCCGGGGATAAAGGCGAACGCTTCGCTTCTACAGGTCATTTCTGCCCTCTTCGTCATCCGTGTAAAAATCAAATTCAAATCATATGCTAATAAGTAATATGATGAATCAACTCCAGGCTTGCCAAGGGTTCCTCATGAAGCTGATTCGGTGTTCAGACGGATTCGATTATTAAAAACTAGCCGAAGCCCGCGCCTTGCGAATCATGTTCATGGTGCTGTGCCTGTCATTGATTATGATTAGCGATCATTCGTTGACAATTCCTCATCAGGACAATGATTCTCTTTGCATAAATTGTAACAGTTTGTAAGGGCCGCCGCAACACGCCACGGCACACTTCTTTGAACTTCTGAGACATATCAAATGGAGTTTAAGTGCAAAAAATCATAGTCGTTAGCCGAAGCGTTCGATTGTCATGTTTCATTTTGCAGGGTAGAAAGCCCTGCCAACGAATTTTGATGGTAAATTTGGATGGAAATCTCAATATCCAGTTCTCGAATGTAGGTGTGCGAATATTTTCGTAACCATCGGAATCTGGTGATAAAATTGTACGGATTGTGATTCTTCATACTATCTATTAGACGCAGCAGCATAGGGAATAGTTTCACCATTTTATTTCCAAAGATCATTTCCCAGCTCCTCTACGCACAAAAGAGCCCCATCCCTAAGGAATGGAAGCTCTTGTTAAACCTGATCCAGGAAACTGCAGTTCCTGTGTTCATTATTATTAGATATTCATATGCAAGATCAAACCGATGATCCTGTACGTTTAAGATTAACCTTGTTCGATCAATCCGTACTTGCCATCGTTCCGTTTGTAAACAACGCTAACTTCTTCACTGTCAATGTTGGAGAATACGAAGAAATTGTGACCAACCATGTTCATCTGGAGGATGGCCTCTTCCACGTCCATTGGTTTCAACATAAAGCGTTTCGTCCGTACAACTTCAAGATCATCGTCATCCGTGTCCGCATCCAGTTCAGCTGTAGCTACAGTGCCTGTTGGATCTTCAACGAAGAGCGTTTTCAGGCTGCCTTCCTGGCGGAACTTACGGTTAATTTTTGTTTTGTGTTTGCGGATCTGACGTTCCAGCTTGTCCACCACGGAGTCAATGGATGCATACATATCATCGCTCTCATCCTCAGCGCGGAGCACAATGCCTTTCAAAGGGATCGTCACCTCTACCGTATGCAAACCTCTCGTCGTGCTCAATGTAACAGCACCGTCAGAGTTAAGGGGTGCATCGAAATACTTCTCGAGTCTACTCAACTTTTTGTCGACATAATCCTTCAAAGCATCAGTAACCTCGATTTGTTGACCTCGAATACTTAAATTCATAGGGCACTCCTCCTTTTTCCTTTGCCACTTCATTATAACACGAATGTAAGCGCCATGTAAAAATTCCCGGTGACCGAATAATGACATCTGTTCAAGCCACATCTGCCAACATAGGCATAACGCCATATTTCGCGATATTTCATCATATTCAGCCATAATCGAATATTTACTTGGTATGAGTTATTAGGCGCTTGATGATGTAATTAACCATTTATGAGTTACCTCAATCTAATATGTAAAATGAACTTCAATTAATCTCTTGAATCTACTTCTTTAATCTATTAAATCCACAAGATTACTGTTCCCGGAATGATCTAAAATCTCGAATCTATTAGAACAAAAAAAGACCCCGGAACATACCGGAGTCTGATGCTAGCGATAATTCAATTTGGTAACCATCTAACCATATATGTAGGTCGGATTGTCCGGATGATTATAATTTGATTACGTTAGCTGCTTGCGGTCCACGCGCGCCTTCGACGATGTCGAATTCTACGGATTGACCTTCTTCCAAAGTTTTGAATCCTTCGGATTGAATTGCGGAGAAATGTACGAATACGTCGCCGCCATCTTCAGTCTCAATGAAACCGTAACCTTTTTCTGCGTTGAACCATTTTACTTTACCTTGCATGCACTAACATTCCCTTCGTCATCAAATGAAGTGAAGCTTTCGGCCTTAACCTCTGCCCACAATTCAGATAATACCACCCAAAGTTATCCATTGTCAATTGGTAAAGTAAATGTTTTCTTGGAATTTTTTGTAGATTAATTGGGGATTGTGTTGAAAGGTGGGATATCTTGAATATATCAAGTAATCGGAGGGTTGGTAAGTCTATTTTTGATGTATTAATAATAGAAACTCGAATGAGAGTTTACTATTCAGATAACGAGTGAATAACAAAATTTACGAAAGTTAAACATTCTATAATTTTACTATTATAGTTAATTAGTATAAGGGGTTAGCTAGGATAAGCAGAAAATTGACCTGTACTAAAAAGTAGTAGATCACAAAAAACATGGCACTGTTTGCTTAAATCTATTAACTCATATTTATATGAACAATCAAATTATTTATTAAAACAATCTTCATTTTCATAGATAAGAAGAATTACAGACTACTTTTAAAATAAAACAGAGCAAATCTTAGGAGATCTGCCCTGTTCTTAATGTATTATTTTCTTCTATCCATTAGCATGCTATCAGGTGCATAAGCAGTCTCATATACATTTCGCTGCATTTTTGCTTGATTACGCTTATGCAACCAATCTTGAGCCTCAATCCGAAGTGAATTCATGCGATCAAGTAAAGTTTTATCATAGGCCAAAATCCGATGAACTTCCTCTTTTTGTTTCACACCCAGAGGACAATTCTCACTCTCTTTAACTATAGCATCAACAATTTGTTGTCGATCTTGTATGAAGGTTTCCAGTTCCTCATATGAGATCTCCTCAATCCGTTCAATGACTTCCTGAGTCATTATAGACAATTGCTCAATAAGCTTATCCATGAGCACTTTCAGTCTGAGCAGAGGCAAGTTTAGAAGCCTGCACCCAAGTTTCCCGCAAATCCGTCAAATATCCAATGGCCTCTTCTGCTTTTTCTGGACTTTTACGAATATTAGCCTCGATTAGAAGATAGTTCGTATACTCATATAGAGCGAACAAGTTTTTGGATACATCGAATGACTGGTCCAGCGTAGACATAAGTTCACTAATAATCGTCTGAGCTTTACCCAGATTCAAATTTGCCTTTTCAATATCCTGGTTATTCAGGCCCTCAAGTCCAACTTTTACAAATCGGATTGCCCCATCATACAGCATAATAACCAATTGAGCTGGCGTTGAAGTCTGAACGGAAGATTGACGATATTTTTCATATGGAGATTTAATCAATTAGGTCACCCTCTATTATAAAATTTCTCTTAGCTTGTGGTAGAGAATAGACTGGACGACTGTGAACTGAGTTTGTTCATTGCTGTTTCCATCGCAGTGAACTGTTTATAATAACGAGTCTCTGTGTTTTCCAAAATGGTAAGCATATTCGTAATTCGACTATTGTACTCTTTGAGTTTCCTACCCATAGCACTTTCTTCTTTGTAACTGACTGTGAGATCAGCTGAGAATTTACTGGTTCCGACACGTGTAACGAGACTATCCAACGAACCTGATATTTTGTCTGCCAACTTGTCAAAAATACCATTATTCGCCTCACTACCTGTGCCCTGGAACAGATCAACTGCTTTTTGAGGATTCTCAGTCAACGCTTTTTTCAAGACGACTTCATCCAGAACAATTTTGCCTCCTGAGTTGTAGGATCCCATTGTAATCCCCATCTCAGATAAAGCGACGACTTGACCCGATATAATTCCTCTCATGTTAGAAAGCGCTGATCTTAAAATGTCATCATTTTTCAATAGACCACTCTTAGCTTTGTCGGTCCAGTTTGTAATATCCGTATCTTTCATCGCTGTCTTTTGTTCGTCGGTCAACGGTTTGAAGTCACGATATTTGTTCTCATCTAACTTGGTATTTAACAACGTTATTAACGAGTTATAGTCCTCTACGAAGCTTTTAATAGTTTGCAAAGCAGTTTCAGTATCACTCGATGTCGTAATGCTAACAGGTATGTCCTTAGAAGGGTCTGCCGGATCTGCTGTCGTCTTCTGAAGAGTTAACTGCACACCGTTAATGGTAACAGTATTGCTCTTGTCCGTATAATCTCTGCCGTTAACACTGAATTTGGCATCTTGAGCATTTGTTGTTTTGTACTTGTCCGGCCCATCATTAACTGGGTTATATTTCTGATTAAAAAGCTCAAGTAAACTGTCATCATCCGTTGCTACAAGATCTGCTTTACCGTCTGTACCACTCGTTTTAGAGTTGATAATTAATTTACCACTTATCTCATCATACTTGGCAGTAACGTTAGCTTTGGCATTACCATTAATCGTAGCGACCATCGTAGCGATGGATGTAGATCCGGTAAATAATGACTTACCATTACTATCGGTAAAACTCACACCGTTAATCGTGAATTTAAATTCTTCAGCATTGAGCGCAGTTCGATCTGCCTCTGTGAGTGTAGCTGGATCTTTTCCTTCTTTCATAATCTGCAAATCAGCTAACGTTTTGGTACTGGCTACTGGTGCATTGAGCCCGAATGTTTCAACTGTCTTCTTGGTTGCTAATTGCGTAATACTGACTTTCATATCAATTCCGTTAGCGTTTGCCGAAGCTTCAGCTTTTAGAGCATCGGTGTTTCCACTCACAACGGCTTTTTGTGTATTTAATGCCGCACTTTTTCCATACTTATCAATGAGTTTGTTCGTACGAAAGTCTACGAGTTTGCTATTAATTTCTCTATAACTATCACGTTTCCATTCCAGGATTTGCTTTTCCTGATTCAGTTTATCCAACGGAATACGCTTGGCAGTCATCATGCTCTTAACCATACTATCTACGTCCATGCCTGAGAAGCCGTTAATACGAGTTACCATGAAATCCCTCCTATAATTAAATTTTTTCGTCTACCAATATACCTGCAATTTCCATCATCTTGGCTACCAAGTCTAATGTTTTCTCTGGTGGAATCTCACGAATAAGTTCTCCCGTATCTTTGTTCATCACTTTCACCATGATGTCATGGGTCTTCTCATGTACACTGATTTCCAACGTAGTCTCGGGGCCTTGCAAAGATTGCACCGCACGTTCAATCGTTTTAATTAATTGCTCATCTGCAACCGAAATTTTGGCACCTTGACTTTCTCTCGTGCTCAGGTCTTTATAATTTTTAATAGCTGACGCTGAAGATATTGATTCACTTGCACTTTGAACAGGAGCTACTTCTGGTCGTGGCTGTCCGTTAGCTGCGCCGGATGCCGAGAAGGAAAACTGTACATTCATGTGCTCTATCCTCCAAGAACGCTTGATTTATTATATATATCGGTTATTGGTCAACGTAATTTTAGGGAATTCCTAGCAAAACAAAAAAAAGCCCCGGAATAATCCGGAGCTTTCGGTATTAAAGTGAATCTTAACGAAGCAATTGCAGAACGCCTTGTGGTTGTTGGTTAGCTTGAGCCAACATTGCTTGTGCAGCTTGTGCAAGGATGTTGTTCTTCGTTTGTTCCATCATTTCTTTAGCCATGTCAACGTCACGTACACGGGACTCAGCTGCAGTCAGGTTCTCGGAAGATGTGTTCAAGTTGTTGATTGTGTGTTCCAGACGGTTTTGAACAGCACCCAATTTAGCGCGCTCGCTGGAAACGGAGCTGATTGCTTTATCCAAAGAAGTGATTGCATTGGAAGCACCAGCTGTAGTCGAGATATCTACACCAGCTACACCCAGAGCAGCGGAACGCATGTCATTCACACCGAAAGTGATGCTTTGACCTTTGTTTGCACCGATTTGGAATGTAACACCACCGTTGCCGGAAGCATCAGTTTGAGCTTGAGAAAGACCCAGATCTTTCACAGTTGATTTACCAGCCAAATCTTGCAGGTTGATTGGACCACTCTCACTTACGATTTCAAAACGACCATCAGACAAAGCATTTACTTTGACATCTTTGATATAGCCGAAATCTCCATCTTTAGTTGCTCCAGCTGCAGCATTAGCAGCTGCAATTGCTGTGTTAATATCCGCTTGCAATTGTGTTGCTGCTGCTGCCATTGTTGTTGTGTTATCAATAGCACCCGTCAATGTTGCTTGAAGTTTAGTATCTCCAATTTGGAAGTTGAATTGGTCACCTGCTGCTACATCAGTGCCATTGTAAGTGCTAGTACCAGTAGCTCCAGTATTAGCCGCAGCTGCTCCAATGAATTTACCTACAAGCTGTTGATTAGCCGTAGCAATCGAAATGCCCGATTCTGTTCCTTTAGAGCCACTTTCCAGAACAAGAGTCGAAGCAGCATTTACATAACCAGAAATATGTGCAACATTTGCGCCGGATGCATCAATTGCTTCATTGATTTTGCTTACGATCAGATCAGCAGCAGCTTTCATTGACGAATCAGTGGCACCAGTACCTTTACCTGCCAAGATTGTGTTTTGCTCATCTGTGGAAAGGTTTTGCCAATCGACTTTAATATCAGTACCATCAATTTTAATAGTTTCACTCTTGAAGTCAGCGGACGTAATTGCTAATGCAGTGTTCATTGCAGCAGCACCAGTCAAAGAAGCAGCTGTTTGTTTGGCAACCACTGTACCAGTTGTAGAATCCTGCCCTACAGAAGCACCTGCAGTTTTCAAAGCACCGTTCAACAATTTCTTAGTATTGAACTCCGTAGTATCGCCGATACGGTCGATTTCGGATTTCAATTGTGTTACTTCGCTTTGCAATGCTTTACGATCTTCTTCAGTGTTCGTACCGTTAGCGGATTGAACGGAAAGTTCACGTACACGTTGCAGGATGGAGTGAGTTTCGCTCAATGCACCCTCAGCTGTTTGGATCAAAGAGATACCATCTTGAGCATTTTTGGAAGCCATATCCAAACCGCGGATTTGACCGCGCATTTTTTCGGAGATTGCCAAGCCTGCAGCATCGTCACCAGCACGGTTGATACGAAGACCTGAAGACAATTTCTCGATGTTTTTGCTAGTTGCAGCAGAGTTAGTGGACAGTTGGCGGTGAGTGTTCAACGCCGTAATATTATGGTTGATAATCATTTGATATTTCCTCCCTGAAGATAAATTAGTTCCACATCCTTGTGGTAAACGCCGCGACATTAAGGTCGGCCGCCCTGCCGAAGCAGCGTCTAAATTATATATCGACGGAAGGTGAGCAACTGTTTATAGCAAATTGGAATATTTTTAATCTTTTTTGATATCTGTAATTCGCAGACGTTCCATAAAGGCTTCAATATTGGCTGCAAGCGGTGTCGCAGACTCCCGATTGGCCTCTTGAATGGATGCATATATTTCCTGCCTGAATATATCAATATGCTTGGGTGCGGAGATTCCAATACGTACTGTATCTCCCTCTACAGCGAGTACAGTCACCTCAATCTGATCCTGAATGATAATGGACTCGCCTTTTTTACGTGATAATACCAGCATTTACACTCCACCTTTCACGGATTTGGCTTCGTCTTCTTCCCAGATCAGATGGCGTGTATCGTAAGAAGACTGATGGAGCACAACTTGTTTACCTAAATGTCGCTCGGGGTTAAGAACTACGGGTGCAAGCAGGTTCATTGTTGATTTATTCGCCTGTGAATGAATCGTGACCATGGAGTATACAGACACTTGCTCAACAATCTTCAATTCTTCCTTATCTACCTCTCCCAATTCAAAACTATAATCTGGTACAAAAGTAAATGGACTTACCAAGAGGAATGCCAGTCCCGGCTCTCTTGTCGATTGCAAATAACTGAAAGGTGTATCTTCCCAAGGAACCAATGCAAACTCGGTTTCCTCTTCAAATCCGGGTAAACCCTTAGGAAATTGATATACATCTTCCTTTTTTACCTCTAATGATCCCCACATGCTTGTCTGAATATGAATAATAAACGCCTCCCTGGCGAAAGTTTTATGCAAAAAGAGCCATAGATGTCTAAGATCAAGACCGTCTATAGCTCTACTTTAGAGTAACTATAATCCTATATCTATGGCAGGTGGCGTGTACTGAATCGATGCATACTGCTTCACATAGATATCAAGCTTGCCCCGATTATACTCAATCTCCGGTCTATTCACAATGACATTCATTTCCGAGACAGCTGGAGTAAAGTTGATATCTGGCGCCTGAGTATAAACACGAGTCTCTACATTCCCGGAAGAAGCGGGTGTCCGCGTTTCAGGAAACGGCCTCGCCTGCCAGTCTGAGCCAATAATATTCGCAATGGTATTTCCAGGCTTATGAATTGCAGCCAATTCATTGCCCTGCTGAACTCGTTCAGCCATATTTTGCAAAAAGATCTGTTGAATGCCTGAATAGATCCGTGCATTCATATCAATCATATTGCCGCCTGTGTAAGCAGAGAATGCTTTGCTCTGATCTACACTCAGTCTCATCGGATGACTCTCCACTGTTAGCTTGGCAGGTCTGGTGTTCAACTGCACCTCAGCTTTGGGTTGACGAATGGAGAACTGTCCTGGATCAGCATCAATACTTAATAGAGTAGGCGTTGTCCTAATCTGAAGAACGGGAAGAGTACTCAAACGTTAACTCCTCCTTTTTATCTTAAGAAGTCCACCAGAGATGGTGAGATAATTTTGGCCCCCGCAGATAAAGAAGCATTATAGATGTTTTCCTGGATCTTGGATTGCATCGCCAGTTCGGCATAATCCGCATCCTCGACTTTGGATTGTAGATCTGTCAGGTTAATGCCGAGATCATCCAAACGTCCCATCATCAGATCAACCCTGTTCGTCTTGGCACCAATCTCAGAACGGATCGCAAGCATCTTGTCGGTACGGCTATCAATATTGTTCAACTGATTTGATAACTCTTTTTGATTTCCTTCTGTGAGAGCTTTCATAATGTTGTTCACGATGTTGAACAAGTTATCTTCTTCCGTCTCTGTGCCAAACACTTCATTACCACTCACATTAATAGGCAATTGAACACTTTCACCTACGATGAAGTTAATCTTCCCTTTATCCGTCACAATAGAAGCAGCGTTTGTTGTATCTAAAGTACCGTCTGGATTAGACGGGAAATCATATGGTTTAACATCATATGTCTCGCCATTAAAAATATATTTTCCGTTAAGCTTACTGTTCGAGATATCAATCAGTTGCTCTTTCAACTGTTTGACCTCTTCATTAATACTGTCGAGCGCGGACTGGGGATTGGTCCCTGTCGAAGCTTGTACCGTCAACTCGCGCAGACGTTGTACGGCGTTACCCGCCTGATTCATAACCGTATCATTAAACTCAAGCCATGATATAGCACTGTCTACGTTTTTCTGATACTGATCGTTCGATGAAAGTTCTGCACGATAACGAAGGGAGTAAGTAATCCCTACCGGATCGTCCGAAGGTTTGTTGATCTTGCGGCCTGTTGCCAGTTGGGTCTGGGTGTTGTTCATCTGCTGTGCGTTCCGGTTTAAGTTCAAAAGTAGCTGTGAACTGAGCATATTATTCGTTATTCTCATGGTCTGATTTGTCACTCCCTTCTATTATCTGCCTACTGTCCCAGTAGAGTTAATCAACTTATCAAGTAATTCATCATATGTGGTCATAAATCGAGCAGATGCATTATATGCATGCTGGAACTTGATCATATTGGACATCTCTTCATCCAAAGATACGCCACTCACGGATTGACGACGGGTGTCCACTTGCTCCACAAGGAACTCCGAGTTGGATGTCTGACGTGCAGCTTCCTGAGATTGTACCCCCAGTTGTCCCACAATGGCACTGAATTGTGCACCGATCGTTGCATTACGTAAACCGTCCGCTGATTTCATTGGTGTATCTTTCAGGTTCGCAAGCAAAATGGCAAGTGTATTGTTACCTTTGATTACAGTCTCTGTACCAGAAGCATCCGATGTGCGGAGTGAGGTCGCAATCTTATTCGGATCAGCCAGGATCTCTGCGTTCAATGAAATATTGCCAGCTGTAATGGCTGTTCCACCACCCGCTGCTGTAAAGAATGGGACTCCTCCAGAGTTAGTTCCATCCATGCTGTATCCAAGCTGATGCAATCCATTAAGTCCTTTTACTGTAACCTTCAGGTCTGTAGCCAGTGTTCGTGCTGCACCTGTGTATGTAACACCATCCAGTATAGTATTGTCTGGCAAGACCGAACCGGCAGGAAGAGTAATTTCAATATCTCCGTTAGCAAGGGTATTAGCCAAGTCGTCCATTTGTTTCCGATAATCACTTACCAATGTATCTCTAGACTTAATCATGCCATGAACTTCACCATTGGTGAGTGTGCCCGCAGTATATGCATCATTCAGAAAAGCAGGATCTACCGCCACTTGTACTGCCCCGCCTGTAACAAGTGCCTGTCCATTCATCTGGATCTGGTATCCTTGTTGAGAATCAGTAACAGTAATATTCATGATTTTGGACAGTTTATCGGTCATCAGATCACGTTGATCACGCAAATCGTTGGCATTGTCGCCAAGAGACTCAATTTTCACTATGGCACTATTGAGGTTCGCAATGTTACCCAGGTAACCCTGGATTTCATTACTTTTCACAGTGATGTTACTGTCCAAATCCTGACTAAGCGCATCCAATTGGCGGCTAATCTGATTCATCGCATCCGTAAGAGCGAGAGTTGTTTCCTTGACAATCCGGCGTGCCGTAACATCCTCAGGGTTTTTACTCAGATCTGACCATGATTTGTAGAAGTTATCCATTACGGTTCGAAATCCGGTCTCCGATGGCTCGTTCACAATAGCTTCAAGTTTCTCAAGTGTATCTCGTTGAATGGACCAACTCCCGAAGTTGGTGTTTTCATTACGATATTGGTCGTCCAGGAATTTCTCACGCACACGGGTAATGGAGTCGAACTCTACCCCTGTACCAAGCTGTCCTGGTGTTGTGCTATGCAAAAATGCAAATGGCTCCATTGGAATGGATGCCTGCATGTTTACCTTTTGACGTGAATAGCCTTCCGTGTTGGCATTGGCTACGTTATGGCCTGTTGTGCTAAGAGCTGTCGTCTGTGTGAACAAACTGCGTTTAGCCGTTTCGATTGAATGAAATGTAGATGTCACCTGGTTTCCCCCTAATTAATCAGGCACGCGTGTCAAACAGACCGATTCGCCCTGGATTGCCGTTCTTATCAGCAGGATGCTGATATGTGGCATCCTGTTCTGGCCGAGAAGCAAAGATATCCATTGAAAGATCAATAAACATCAACGATTGCTCGATCAGCTTTTGATTCAGTTGATTGATTTCCTTTAATTCCTGGAGTGTTCCCGCCAGCTTCTTCTGGACTTCGAGCAATCGCTGTTTGTCAGCCGGATCAAAAATCAATTTGGAGATCTCTGTAATGTTCAGGTTCAGCATGGACTTGATTCCACGCTCCTGAAGCAATTCGTGAACTGCACTCTGCCGTTCGATCTCCAATGGCTCCTGTTGTTTCATGAAACGGGATTCTTTGTTCAGAACGGCAATGAGTTCATCCACATCGTTTTTGACAATGACCTGTCTCTTGACCTCGCTGAGTGCCAGCATATCGCGGTGACTTTGTTCCATTTGCTGCAAAACTGCAATTAATCTGTCCAGTGCTGCCATTACGTGATCACCTATTCCTTATCAAAAGACTTAAAATACGGTAGCAATTTGTCAGCAAGCTTGCTGCTGTCTACCTGATACGTTCCTGAACTGACCTGTTCTTTCAGTTCCTGTATCCGCTGAATGCGTCCTGCATCCTGTGTACGCCCTTGTTCCTCAAGCATCTTCATCGCCTCCGGAGAAATGGATACTTCGTCCTTACGGCGGCTCTTCTTAGCATCAGCCTGCTGATTGGATTCAACGTTCCTCTGATATGAATTGATGGCGCCAATTCTACTCGGTTCATTGATTTTCATATGAACTACACTTCCTTCCACGTTAGAATTTTACATTGATATACGTTTTTCTTACTTTATCTTTATGTTATCGAAATGATTAGGATAATAAAAAAAACCGATAATCTTTAATAAGTTTATCGGTACGTTTCAAAACATTTGTTATAGCAAAACATGTATTTGAGCCCTGACTCCTATTAATCGCGTAGTTTGTCGAGAGCATTGTAGGTTCGTCCGCCTATATTGCCGTTATCCTTCTGACCTACATCGCGAGCTGCACTAGCCAAGTCTTTCGTCAAGCGATGACGACAAGAGTCACACATATGACCTTCACGAATCAATGTTCCGCATACTTCACAAGGATACATCATATTCGGGGCATTTTCGATGGAAATCCGTCCCTCTCGGATGAACTTGGTAATGGTTTTGATCGAAACTTCTGTTGCATCAGATAGTTCCTGTATGTTGGTGCCTTTGTTTTCGCGCAAATAATCTACACAGATCTGATATTCTGCTTCCATTTCCTTAATACAATTCGAGCATACATCTCGAAAATTCAACGCATATAATTTACCACAGCGAGGACAATTACCTAGATTCATCGCTAAAACGCCCCTCTCAAACTTCCATTTCCGAATAGATAATAACTATACATTACCTTATTTTCTCTGATGAAGCCATAGTCTATTTGCAAAACAAAAGAGGGGAACAGGATGCACATATATGCAACCCCGCTCCCCATTCTTCATCACTAATTTAATGTTCTAATACTTAATGCAGAAGACCATACGCTTGTATTCTGATCGTTGAAGGCCCGAATGCGATATTTATGCAAACTGGACGGTAACAAGTCAGAATGAGTAAATGTTGCATCACTGACCGTCGCCACAATTTGCCCATCGGCTTCAATTTCGTAGGATGAAGCTCCCCCAACCGCGTCCCACGTCAGAATAACGTTTGTTCTGTCCGAAGTTCCCTTCAGCACAGGTGTAGTTAATTGAGTCATTCCACTTATACTCTCACTCCAAGCTCCTGCACCAGAAGCATTTTTAGCACGAATTCGGAAGGTATGTTCCGTATTTGGTGCAAGTCCGCTCTTTGTATAAGCAACTCCACTCACGGCAACTACTGTACCATCAATCTCCAGATCATACCCTGTAGCTCCAGTTGCAGCAGTCCATCTCAGCGCGATAGCCGCTGTGGTTGCAGAGTTAATACTTAAACCTGAGACACTGGCAGGCAACGTAGTTTGGGACAGTATCGCTGTCCATGCACTCGCATTAGTGTCAGTCAGGGCACGAATACGATATTTATGAATCGTTCCACCAAATACTCCATTGTGTACATACATGAGATCACTCACCGTAGCAACTACTATGCCATCTGCCTCAATCTCATATTTAGTTGCACCCGCAACTTCATTCCATGTCAGCGTAACTGCCGTTTCTTCAGGTACACCTTTCAGCGTTGTGGGTACATTTAACTGGGTCGAAGCAGTTACGATCTCACTCCAGCTACCCATGCCGGCACCATTTTTGGCACGAATGCGGAAGGTATGATCTGTATTGGCTAGAAGACCACTTTTCGTATAAGCAGAGCCACTCACAGAAATCACAACGCCGTCAATTTCCAAATCGTAAGCGGTAGCGCCTGTAACAGGGCTCCATTTCATTGAGATCGCAACAGGTGTAGCGGTATTTAACATGAAACCGTTAACTGCAGCAGGGATGGTACTTTGCGTCAGCACTGCTGTCCATGCACTTGTGTTTTCACCTTTTAAAGCGCGAATTCTATACTTGTGTGCTGTTCCGGGTAATAAACCATCGTGTATATATACTGGCTCACTAACTATACCAACAATTGTACCATCGGCTTCAACTTCATACGCTGTCATATCTTCTACATCCGACCATGATAGATTGATTGCTGTTTCCTCCGATGTTGCCTTTAATACAGGTGTATTCAAAAGAGTCATACCACTGATTAGATCGCTCCAAGCACCTACTCCTGCGGCGTTCTTTGAACGAATACGGAAGGTATGCTCAGTGTTCGCAGCAAGACCACTCTTCGTATAGGCTACTCCCGTTACCGGGACAATGGTGCCATCAATTTCTAGGTCATACCCCGTTGCCCCGGTCACTGCTGTCCATTTTAGAGTGATTCCCACATTCGTAACAGAACTAATATTAAGTCCCGCAACTGAAGCAGGTATCGTACTTTGCGACAGTACAGCAGTCCAAGCACTCGTATTGTTATCCGTTAGAGCACGTATACGATACTTGTGCGCTGTTCCTGGTAACAACCCAATATGTGAATATGCCAGATCACTAACTGTGGCAATCACTGCACCATCGGCTTCAACTTCATAAGTAGTAGCGTCTGCAACAGCTGCCCAAGTTAGATTAATTGCCGTTTCTTCTGATGTTGCTTTTAATACGGGTGTATTCAGTAGTGTTGTTCCGCTAATCAGATCACTCCAGGCACCTACTCCTGCCGCATTCTTCGAACGAATACGGAAAGTATGGTCTGTATTTGCTGCAAGACCGCTCTTCGTATAGGCTACTCCCGTTACTGGGACAACCGTTCCGTCAATCTCTATATCATATCCTGTCGCCCCGGTTACTGCTGTCCACTTCAATGCAATAGCCACGTTCGTCGCAGAGCTAATATTTAAACCTGTAACCGAAGCGGGTATTGTACTTTGCGTCAGCACTGTTGTCCATGCACTCGTATTGATATCCGTAAGAGCACGGATTCGATACTTATGCGCAGTCCCTGGTAACAGATCAACATGTTCATACACCGGATCACTAACTGTGGCAATCACTGCACCATCGGCTTCAATTTCATAAGTAGTAGCGTCTGCAACAGCTGCCCAAGTTAGGTTAATTGCCGTTTCTTCTGATGTTGCTTTTAATACGGGTGTATTCAATAATGTTGTTCCACTAATCAAATCGCTCCAAGCACCTACTCCTGCGGCGTTCTTCGAACGGATACGGAAGGTATGGTCTGTATTTGCTGCAAGACCGCTCTTCGTGTAGGCTACTCCCGTTACTGGGACAACGGTACCGTCGATTTCTAGGTCATACCCCGTCGCTCCAGTTACTGCTATCCATTTCAAGGCAATGGCCACGTTCGTCGCAGAGCTGATATTCAACCCTGTAACCGAAGCCGGTATCGTGCTCTGCGTCAGAATTGTTGTCCATGCACTTGTATTGTTTTCTGTCAAAGCACGAATACGATACTTATGTGCCGTCCCCGGCAATAGATCGCTGTGTACAAATGTTAGTTCGCTTGATGTTTTCATAACAGTACCATCGGCTTCAATCTCGTATGTAATCGCATCTGGTACATCTGCCCAAGTCAGCTTGATACTTGTTTCTTCTGACGCCGCCTTTAATACAGGTGTATTCAGCAGTGTCGTTGTACTGAGAGGATCACTCCAATCACCCACGCCTGCAGCATTTTTCGAACGAATACGGAAGGTGTGTTCTGTATTTGCTGCAAGGTTACTCTTTGTGTAGGCTACGCCAGTGACAGGTACAATTGCACCGTCAATCTCCAAATCATACCCTGTCGCCCCTGTCACTGCTGTCCATTTCAGACCAATAGCTGTATTAGTGACCGAATTTATAGTGAGATTCGAAACAGGACCAGGGAGTGTACTTTGGGACAAAATTGCAGTCCATGCACTTGTATTGGTATCATTCAAAGCTCGTACACGATATTTATGAAGTGTCCCTGGTGATAGATCAGTGTGTGTATAAGCCGGATCTACAACAATTCCTACATTAACTCCATCAGCTTCCACCTCATAAGAGGTAGCTCCCTCAATTGCAGGCCATGCCACAATCATTTCTTCTTGCGATGAAATTGCTTTAAGAACAGGCGTACTTAAAAGTGTGGAAACAGTTAGCATATCAGTCCACTTACCTACGCCACCTGCATTTTTAGATCTTAATCGAAATGTGTGCTCGGTATTGGGCGTAAGAGCCGTCTTACTGTATGTTGTACCAGAGACCGGAACGACGATTCCATCAACCTCCAGATCATATCCACTAGAACCTTTAATTGCAGTCCAACTTAAAGAGATTTTATTGAATGTATTCTCTGTAATTTTCAAACCACTGGCTGAGTCTGGCACAACAAGTTGCGTAGCCGTTCTGCTCCAGTTGCTCTCATTATCTGAAGATACTGCTTTTAATGCATAGGTATGACTGGAATTGGCCTCCAAACCAACGTGTTCGTAATTCGTTACATTACCTAGGTCAATCGAGACTTCACCATCAATCTGAAGTTGATAACCAACGGCATGATTAATTGCAGCCCACTCTATTATATTTTTCCCTTGCTCAGAGCTCGTGGAGATCACAGGTTCGTTAAGCAGTGTTTTGATAATAAAGACACTACTCCATTCACTTTTTCCTATCGAATTTATAGCGCGTATTTTGTAAGAGTAATTTTGGTTAGGAATGAGCACGGCATCATCCAAACTCGTACCATAATAAGGCCCCATTACCATACCATCACGCTCAATTTCATATTGTACAGCTTCCTCTGCATGATCCCAGCGGATATGAGTCGTGTTTTCACTGGAGTTACCCGTTATATTCGAAGGCACCGATGGTACATTATTAATTGGTAACGGGTTTACCTCCTGTTTGGTAAAAGAAGCGGGTTCAGCTTTACGTGTATAGTACGGATTAAGTTCAGAGTAAAAATCTACAACCTCTCCCGTATCTGCGTTTACAACCAAACTCAACTGTCTTACATCATAATCATATACATCAATCGGCGTCAGTTGACCTAGCACATTATAGTGTGTGATCTCCCATTGTCCGACTTGGTTATAGGGTTGTCTGTACGTCATCTCGGTAGCAATTTCACGCACTTTGCTCAGATCAATTAAAAAAGCATTATCGATCTGTCCGGCATATTTGGATGTATACGATCCAAAGCTTATGTTGGTAATATCACTTGTGAAACCCAGGATAGACTGCATTCTGGTGAAAGAATATCCCGTTGATGAAATATTGTAGGATCTCGCCCAACTCAGTTTAACTGATTTTTGGTTCACCTCTAATTGGCCGTTATTGTTGGTCATTACATATTGATAATCATTGCTTGATGAGACTATCC
The DNA here is from genome assembly GCF_024159265.1 of Paenibacillus sp. 1781tsa1. Taxonomy (NCBI): domain Bacteria; kingdom Bacillati; phylum Bacillota; class Bacilli; order Caryophanales; family Paenibacillaceae; genus Paenibacillus; species Paenibacillus sp. 1781tsa1. Next base: position 6,328,639 of record NZ_JAMYWY010000001.1, read on the forward strand.
CGCTTCCTACCGCTGCATGTGCCCGATTTCCCCCGTACACGCCAAACTGCCCGAATACCAGCATGAATACTAGTAGACGGACAGTCCATAAGTAAAATCCGTTTTTTCTTTTACCTGCGACCACTTTTGTTCTCCCCTTCAAAAGATATGTTGTGCCACTCCCTATGCTGTCACCTGTGGTGAACGGCAAAACTATCTATTCTGCGCGAGAAAACCAATTCCTCTTTTTTACATGTAAAAAATTTCTTATTACGCTTTCATTTATAATCTCATCAAACACCTATATTTCACATGGTATACATGGAAATGTGATACACACATATGTACCAACGATTAATAAAAGAACATATTTTCCTGTCTACTATTCATCATAAAGTATAGATCTCACACCTAAAGTGGCTGAAAGATGCTGGGCAGTCATTCATTATTCGGAGTTCCTTTCTATGATCTTGCCAGTGTCAGCGTGTAAATTTCAACCGGAATCTCCATGGAATAACCAGCATTTAAGATAACCCGCCCACAAGCGTCCAAGGTGCTGCCTGTTGTGTATATATCATCGATTAGCAGGATCTGTATGGGTTTGGCATGTGACATGACCTTTTGTGTTGGCAGATATGATCCCCTGTATAGCTCTTCAATTAAATGCATGCCATCCGGGTTGATGGAAAAAGCGTTCTTCATCGTTTCGATACGTTCACCGCGTGATTTGAAGCTTTGTTTGGTGGTGTTGATCTGGCGCTGCAACAGATCAAGGATGGGTAGGCGGCAGGCGGTGGCGAGCCCAGCAGCCAGCCGCTCCGCCTGATTGAAGCCGCGCTCGGCCAGACGCTCGCTGCTCACCGGGACATAGGTGACTGCGTCAGGCCGCCATTGCGGCTTCGTTTGTTGAGCAAGTGTGGCGGAATGAGCCACGAGGGCTGGGGGTTCTTTTGCCAAAGCAGAATTCTGCTCCTCACTCATCGCTTGAAAGGCTTGAATCAACAAAGCGGTTAGGAGCGGCGCGTATCGTTCATGGCCTCTGAATTTGTACATGCCTATCCATTCTTTCATTAAAGTGTTGTATTGTACGGCACTGCGATTGGAGATAAAAGAACGGTTTTGCATATGTGGACGCGCACAGTCCGGGCATCCGACACCCCGACCACAACGCAGACAGCGAATGGAACGAATCCATGGAATTTGTTTCACACAACGTGGGCATATACCTGGATAAGTTGAAGACAGAAGCGCTCGAGTGCCGCATGTCAGACAAGTCGCTCCAGGTGGGGCGAGCAGATGATGGAGGCGTTGGGTAAGGTGCTGAGCATGATCGGCGATGTTGCTGAGCCAGGTGAACATAATCGTGTAAACCTCCAATCTGGTCTGGAGAATCTAATGGTATGTAGGAAATATACGCTGTGTGTACTTTGATCTATGGATGCTAATTCATATATTTGGCAGATCACAATTAACAATTATGTCTGGGATGGCGGATGCAGGTAGCCTTTGCGACGAGCGATGGTGTTCATTTTCCGAATTTGTGCAACGGCCTTCACCTGTGAACGTGTCCGACGAGATGATGCAAAAACCACTCTTCCCGCCGGGTCATCCATCGAACGCCCTGCTCTGCCCGCCATCTGAACCAGTGAAGCTTCATCAAAAAGACCATTGTCTGCATCCAATATAAAGACATCGCTGCGTGGAATGGTCACGCCACGCTCCAGAATCGTTGTCGTTACGAGCAAACGAATGGTACGTTCACGAAAGGATATAACTTTGCTAGCGCGATCGGGGTCCTGAGATGACGTTCCTTCAATATGTATTCCAGGAAAGGTGCGGCGCATCAGATTCACAAACGCCTCAATCTGGGCAATGCGTGTCACAAACACAAATACCTGGGCGTCACGCTTCAATGAAATTTGGATGTTAGTTTTCAAAGCAGAAGGAAGATTTCGTTTCCTAATACATTCAGCAACGGTAATCATCTTGATCAATCTTGGCACAGGCAACGGATGACGGTGGAAACGTACCGGAACTTTGGCATGAGTGAGTTTCCCCTGTGCTGCTTCCCTCTGTAGCCGAGCTGGTGGTGTAGCAGACAAATATACGAAATTCCCATCCAGTTTACAAGAAGATGCAGCCGCATGAGCGAGCATGGGATCGTTATGGTACGGGAAGGCATCCAGTTCATCGATGATCACGAGATCAAACCCCTGATAAAAACGCATCAGTTGATGTGTGGTCGCGAGCGTCAGTTGAGCGTCTTTCCAACGTTCGTCACTGCCGCCGTAAAGGGTAGCGAGCGAGATATTGGGAAAGGCTTTGGCCAGACGCGGAGCCAGTTCCAGTACCACATCCCTGCGCGGCGTAGCAACCAGTGCTCGTCCGCCACGATCCAGTGTATGTTGGAGCAATGGGAATATCATCTCGGTCTTGCCGGCCCCGGTCACGGCCCACAGCAAGAACCGCCCCGGCCCATCCCCTGCGGGTGGCTGGGCCAAAAACGCAAGCGCCGCAGCTGCTGCCGCGCTCTGCGCTGCGCTAAGCCCCCACCGGGCGAGCCCGCCGCCGGTGGGGGCCAAGGCCGTGCCACGCGGTGCTTCGCCGCATCGTGGCACGGCCCCTTGCGCTGCACTGCGTAGCAGCAGCGCACAAGCACGGCTGCGCCCTAGCGCGAGGCAGGCCTCGCAGTAGGCGCACGCCGCCAAGCCGCAGGCAGCGCAGGGCACGCGCTGCCTGGCTTCGCTGCCACAACGGTGGCAGCGGGGCGCGCTCCGCGCGCGTCCAAGCCACGCGTGCCGACGGCGCGTGGCAGGCCCTTGGAGGGCGGCTGTGATACTCAGCCGCCCGTGCAAGCGCGCGAGCTGCGCAGCCGCGCGCCACTCCCTTGGCGGCTGGGCGGTATCCGCCAGCAACGCCTCCGCCTCGGCCGCCAGCAATTGGCGGCCGCCGATCCGCTCAGCCAGCAGGGCCGCGTCCCGCTCCAGCTGAGCCCACTGCCCGGCGGGATACGGCTCGGGCATCCCGCCTACCTGAATGCAACGCGCAGCGACACTCCCCGCTTTGCCCGCTATACCTTTTCTCGACTCAACTTCCCCCGAGGCCAGTTCATACATATTCAGCTTCCGCGCAAGATAACTCTGCCATTCACGCTCACCCCACTGATCCATACCTCGCTCCATCTCAAAATGTTCTACCAACCAGGATGCCTGACTTAACGGCAACGCCGTATCTAACAGCAACCAGCGCAGCACATGTCGCCCACTTCCTCCCTCTAGCCACCAGGCCACATCCACACGAATGTCGAGTGATAACATCATGCTCCACCCTTCCCCTATACGGCACACATATAAGGCAACCTTCATTTACTCTCCTCCCCCATCGTAATTTTTCCGAACGCAAAAAAAGCACATGCCAACCCGGCTGTTCGCCGGAGCATGTGCTTCATGTCCATTTTCCATCTGCTTATGTTCAATCTACTTACACTATACCAATTGAATCTTTACATCACAAGGTTACTCACTCACACCAGTTCTTCTAATAACCAGAATCTTTCTTTCAAATTGCGAAACTTTTTCCAATCTCTATCGTCTATACTTTTAAATTAAGAGTTCTGACTTCGAAAAACTTATTTTAATGATCGCTACGTCGTCAGAACCCAGGCAATAACCATAGATTGCATAAAAACCCATTTTTAATTTAAAAGCAGACTTGGCTACAATTACAAAAAAAGACTACAGCTTCTGCTGTAATCTTTTCACTGTAGATCTGCGAAATGTTAATCCCATTTTCCGTTCACATGATGATTTATTGCTCAGACTCACGCAAATCAATCAGCCGAAAAGTGTGATCGATCTGTGCTATCCGCTCAATATCAGCAGGGACAGCAGGCAGATAAGATGTCTCCATTCCTTGCCTTTGCATAAGCTTTTCAATAATCGTAATCGTTTCCGCTTCTGTACGATCAGCAACAACGGTTAATCTGAAGCTCTTTCCACGGTATAACAATTCCCGGCAAAGTGCTCTTACAATGCCTTCGATCCGCCCTGCCTGATTGGAAGGGATGAGCAGGATCTGCTCGAATCCTTCAGATTCCGGACGAGAAAGATGGCGCTGGTGCATGGCATGAACGGCCATTGCCGCCAGGAAGTATATGAGCAGAATCATAGTCAGATGAGCAACCATGGCAACTGCACCTCCTCGGAAGGTCATGCTCACCCATGGCGAACATCCCTGTATACAACAAGTATATGCTGTACTTCCTGAAGGGTTACACTTGCATTTCCTATCACTCATATTCCACGCTGATCGACACCGGACGAAGAAAGACAGGCCAGGTCATTCATTCACGCCTAAGCTTGAACACATGTTCCGCACAACCTTGCGCTTTGCTCATGTGCAGTGATAAAGTCCATTAACCCGCAAACCAATCCAGCATTCTGGAAAGGGCGCGAGTGAACACCAATCTATACTTCGTCAAGGTTGAATCAACCAATGGACTAACTTACCATAAGAATACTGCTTCTACGATAAACATAAGGTATTAGAGCGTAACCCAACCATACTTGATCGAATTGATAACAGCTTGTGTACGGTCGTCCACTTCCATCTTCTGCAGAATACTGCTGACATGGTTTTTTACTGTTTTTTCACTGATGAACAGGAATTCACCAATCATTTTATTGCTCTTACCTTCTGCCATTAAGCGAAGCACTTCAGCCTCACGACGTGTGAGCGGGTTATTGTCGCCAGCGACAAATTTAACGCCTGCTTCCTTCGAAGCTCCTTCACTCATCGCCCCTGTTTCATTAAGATACGTCATACGACGCAGCTGCATGATCAGTTTGCCTGTCACTTTTGGATGAATGAATGCATGTCCTTCATGCACGGAACGAATCGCATTGATCAGAGACTCGGCCTCCATATCCTTCAGCAAGTATCCGTTAGCCCCTTTACGAAGCGTCTCAAACACATAACTTTCATCATCATGAATGGACAAGATAATCACTTTGACATCAGGGAACAGCTCACGCAATTTCTCCGTAGCTTCAACCCCATTTTCAATTGGCATGTTAATATCCATCAATACGATATCAGGTTTATCCTGATTGCAGAATTCGAGCACTTGAATCCCATCGCCGCATTCGCCGATGACCTCAATGTCGTCCTCCATATTTAAAATGCGTTTCAGTCCCTCACGGAACAGCTGATGATCATCAGCCAAAAGAACTTTAATCGATGCTTTACCAGTATCACGGTTTTCCATCATCCTGCTACTCCTTTCCCTTATCCACGTTTGTCGGGATATGAATCACTATTTTGGTTCCTTGATTTTCTCCGGATTCAATCTCTATTCTTCCTTCTAACAGTTCAACCCGTTCTCTCATCCCAATCAGACCGAAGTGGGTATGATCCTTGCTTTTCTTTGCAAGAAGCTCCGGTTTGAACCCAAGCCCATTGTCCTGAACGACAATTTTGACGAGCTGAGCCTGGTATGTAATTTCCACTACAACATAAGTGGGATAAGCATGCTTTGCAGCATTCGACAGACCTTCCTGAACAAGGCGGTAGATCGCTGCCTCCATCGCGGAAGATAACCGGTGTTCCTTACCTCTTGTTTCAAAAAGCGACCGGATTTTTGTTTTTACTTCAAAATCCTGCACATACTTCCGAAGCGTTGGAATCAGTCCCAGATCATCCAGTGCCATAGGACGCAGATTGAAAATAACTTTTCTCATTTCTTCAAGACTGGAACGAACCTGGCCTTTCAAATCTACTATTTCGGCCTGGACCATCTTAAAATCCTGCTTAATGAGCATTCTTTCTACAATTTCCGTCCTAAGCACTAGATTGGCGAGCATCTGTGCAGGCCCGTCATGAATCTCACGAGCAATACGTTTCCGCTCTTCTTCCTGGGCCAAAATTATTTTCAAACCAATCATTTGTCGATTTTTGGCAGATTCGATGATCCGGGTCACTTGACCCAGCTCACCTGACAGGTATTCGAGTACAACACCCATCTGCGAACCGATCGTCTCGGCACGCTCGACAGAAGCTTCCACATTTTTGGCACGCTTCTGCAGATCATCCCGACGAGCCTTCAGATACATTTCCTTCTCACGATAAATCATCAGATCCAGCTGCAGCTGTGTTGCTTTCTCGTACGCCTGCTTGATATCATGCTCGGAATAACGGACAAAGTCGCGGCTAACCTCCGTCAGCCGGATCCGGGAACGGCGGTAGTTCAACTCCAATTGATCTACTTTCTCGATCGTTTCCGCCGTTTCCTTCAGTACCGACTTCAACTCCTCGTTGAGTGTCTTCAGCTCATCGCGAGTTGCGTCCATAATTTCGAACATTTGATATTTGCTGTTTTCCATGACTTGTATGGCGTTTTTAATGACGCGGTCTATGGCATCGGCTTGTAAATCCACGTTTGTTCGACTCCATTTCTATCGTTTCCGGTATATATCATACCATATCACGATGAGATGGTAACGGTCTTCGTTTTCTGTTCCCATTTTACAGTGAGTCCAAGCTGCTCGGAAACGAGTCTGAGCGGGACTAAAGTCCTACCACCCGTTACGTATGGTGCAACAGTTGCGCTTTGTCTTTTACCATTCAGAATGAATTCTTTCTGCCCTACAACCAGATCAATCAGCTTGCTACCACGTAATACTGTGATCCGCTGATTTTTGCTATCCCAGCTTGCCTGACCACCAAAAGCGTCCAAAACATGTTTGATTGGCACATACGTCGTACCATTTTTCAGGACTGGTGCTGCATCAATTGCTTTTTTCGTTCCATTCACCGTCATCGATTTCTGTCCAAGCACAAGCGAAGCTGTTCCCGTAGGCAATCCAACTTCACTGGACTTGGAAGGCATCGTGAATGCGATATTATCAAAAGCAACCGTACCTGTCTTCGCGCGCTCATCCTGACCCTCTTCCACATTCACCACATAAACTCGCTTCAGCTTTGCCGGATAGGCGATATTCAGTCCGTTCAGGTCCACGCTCAGCTTCTTCCATCCGCTCCAGTCAATCGCTTTAGCAAGATCGGCATATACCGTTTTGCCATTGGCATCCGTGAATTCAGCGCGCAACCAGTTCAGGCTCTTATCTCCCATAACATCCATCGACATTGATGTCGCTGCAGCAGATACCTCTCTGCCGGTAGAGCCGTTCAGTTGTGCATAAGCGTACATTTTGCCTGTTCCAGCAGTCATGTCATAACCAAGTTGCAATACATTGGAGCCGGCTTTTTCACCCGTTCCTGCTGTAACAGTTGCCGATCCGGTCACACCCGCTGCGTTTGTCGTGAAGTTGATCGGATAATTCACGTTGTCGAAGTTCTCCCAGATCGTTTCGCTTGCAGAAGCCGAGAGTACAACGACTGTGCTGTAACCATCATAACGTCCAATCGCATATCCCACTTGTGCACCAGAGTTGACCGAAGATACGGTTAATTGGTCCGCCGTCACTTTACCTTTGAACCCGATAAATTCCCATGTCAGCGAATCGGCCGGAACCGTCACACTTTGTCCGCTCTTCGTTGTTGCCGTTACAGGAATGGACATCGTTGTGCCTGCTTTGAGCGAACCGAGACCTGATCCTGCTGTCAGAGAAGCCAATTCACTTCCACCCAGTACCGATACTTTAATGGAAGATGAGGCTCCATTGCTCGTTGCCGTCAGCGTTGCTGTGCCTGGCTTCACGCCTTTGATCGTCCCGTTGCTGACACTCACAATGCCGTTGTTGCTGGACTTCCAGGACATGCTGATATCGCCTGTTGCAATCGGGTTGTAGTAGGTGTCATATCCTTTGGCTGTGTACTTACCCTCTTGCCCCACCAGCAACGTTTGGCTGCCACTCACGGCAAAGCCCTTCAGTTTACCTACTGGAGCCGTAGAGAATACACCCAGCGTGTTTACAACCTGACGTTGCTCGGTGCCATACTCTGTATTGAACGTCAGACCGGCGGTCTGCTCACCTAACGGACGTGTTACCATCGTTGTGGAGCCGCCTCCGTCTAGGTTCATGCCTTTCCAGACACCCACACTGGTCATAAAGGATTGCAGTTCCGTCAGCGACATCCCGCTGCTGTTACTGTTTTTCTCCGCTGCAATGATGTAGACATACCGACCATCCTGAGAGTAGCCTACTGCCGTTCTTGCACGAATACCACCAATGCCGGACGCAGCGATATCCCGGGAGAAGGAAGCTGCCTTACCACCGTTCACCAAAATGGTATGACCACCAATCATCATTTCCAGATTACTTGGATCAACCGATTGTCCGGTTGTTTTGGCTTTCAGCTTGTAATCCGCATCCAAGGTTTGCCCAACAGATAGATGGCTCATGATCCATGTCGCCGCTGTTCCATGTGCACGCAAAATGTACCCATCCTGCGGCACCGTCATGTTTAACGCTTTTTTATCCGAGATTTGGGTGATTACTCCGTTCTGCACGAGAACCTCTGTCGGCGTTGTGGAAGGGTCATTCGGACGTTTGGTGGAGGTCCATGCCGGTGTATAAATATACATCGAGTTGGCATGACTATATTTCACTGATCCCGACTCTACCGTATAATCCTCTTTATTTATCCCACGCAAAGCAAAGGTTGAACCATCCTGGGCCTTCACTGTTCCATCAAAAGAATACTCGTCGATCATCGGCTTACCGTCCTTGGTCACCGTGAGTGCATACATGCCCGACAGTTCGGAAGGTGTGGAGACCAGTACGCCATCAGAGACCTGTCCACCAATCGGCGCGAGTTCACCGGATACATTGAAGTAATCGCCATTCACAGCAGCCACTGCACCATTTTCCTTGGCCATGGCACCTGTGCTCTGTTTGCTGTTCAGATTACCGCCCTTGCCTGTCATCACATCCAGCTTCACATACGGGTTCTGCAGATCCACCTGGACCACATCCGTCAGTACGTTGACCTTGGAACCGGAACGTGTTGTTGTATATCTGTATTTCATGAGCTTCGCACCCGAAGTCAGAATTTCTTCACTCAACTTGCTTGTATTCGTAGATGCCGCTGCGGCCACCGATTGCCACGAAGTGCCTGACCACATCTGCCCGCCTGCACTCATCACCGGTGCAATCCAGATCACACCCGCCAGCGTCACAATTGCCCATTTCTTTACCTTACTGCCCTTAACGTCTTCCAGCTGTTTCCCATGTTTCCCCAGCATGTTTGAAACGTCTCTCCCATCTTGTATATCAATCTTAGACATCACGAACACTGCCAAGTAGGCAGCAGATAGCGAGATCCCTAGTATACTCTTCTATTAATAGACTGCTTTTAGTGGAAAAAGTTACGCCCCCAGCTAACTTTGAGGGGATTCTTGGCAAAAAGAAACCCATGTATGCAATTAGCTACTCATACATGGGAATTTATCTGTATACTGATATTCGTTATATTTTCAATTTAACTCTGGGAAATGAATTTCGGGTAACATTCGATTGGGGTCCTCTTCGTTCTCACTAATGTCATGATCATAACTATAATTCCAGTGCCCATTGGCGTAATCGAGGTAGATCAGCGCCTCATATATAGAATGGTTCTGCTCTATGTTCTCTGAGATGTAGCTCCATTCCAAGGTTGCATGAACAACAGCTTGGTTCTCACCAAGAAACACGACTCGTTCATTAGACATATGATACGTAGTGTCTCCATACTCAAAGGAAGCTCTTGTAATGTGCTCCCATGTTCTCCATTCATCAACTGCATTTGCGTTAATTCGTTCAATATCAAATGGCGAAGTATATTTATACGTTAAATCAAAGTCTTTCTGATTAATCGCTCTATAATATTGCCTGAGGTCAGATAGGACATTTTGTTGCTTCTCATTAAAATTCTCTTTTATCGTATGTACAGATTTATCGATATCTTCTGGAAGCGTAGTATTACTGGAAAGATATCGATCCTGAAGTATTTTCCACTGATTGTTCTCCTTTATAATTCGAAATACGACCTCATGTTGGTCATTTATTACCTGATTATTATGAATATAAGTAACGTACAATAATGCCTGGTTCGCAGATTCGTATGTAATGCTTGTTATATCAACATTGTAGATTCGATCAGGGATTTCTCTTTCTTGGGGTGCAATCCAACTCTCAGTCAGATAAAATCTCTGCATATGGTTTGAAGCTAGTAGTTTTACAGTAAAAGCTCTATCATACGCCCTCACCAGATCGAGAATCGCTTGTTCTTGACCATAGCCGTACTCCACCATTCGTGCGGTGTTTGTTTTCCGATCATAGGCCACCGAATGTTGTGTATACCAAGCAGCAAATCGAATAGGAAGATAGAATTTCCCATCAATTAATATACCTGGTTTTTCCAACTCAATATATCCTTCCTTATCATCTGAGTATCCTACATCTGGTATAAAATATGTCTCCGAATGATCCGTTCTAGCAAAAATCTCACGACTTTCTATTGAGTAGTCTGCTCGGTACCCCATTATTTGAATAAACTCTCGAAACGGAACATACACCGTTCCTGATTTTGTTAATAGTTTAATGTCTGTAGGCTGTTCATTTACGTACAGTTGTATGGGTTCTTTATTATTTTGAGCATAAACCAATGATGGTATGGATATTAACCCCAAAAAGAGGAAAAATACTAGCATTTTTTTCAGCAAATCTACACCCTCTATTCATGACTTATGATATAAAAAAGCGAAACCAATCAGTTGAACTTATTCCCCTGATCGATTTCGCTTCACTAAGATAAAAGAGCTAATTACTATTATAGATATCCTAATTTGTCCAGAACCCGTTTCAACATCACTGCTGCCTGAGCGCGAGTCGCGTTTCCCTGGGGTTCGAATGTTCTCGCTGTCATACCTTGAATAATGCCCTCTTGCACTGCTTTGGCAACAGAATCCTTGGACTGAATTTTATTGCTATCCTTGAACTTGGACAATGTCGAAGTAGCAGAGGATTGAAGTGAGACTGTTTTCCCACCGTAGCTCATCGCCCGAACCATCATTAGAGCCATTTGTTCCCGAGTGATTTCACTTTCCGGTTTGAATGTACCGTCCGTGTTGCCTGTAATAATCCCGGCTTCTGCCGCGGCACCGATGTAGGCGCTGGTCAGATCACCACCACGAATATCACGGAAACGACGTGCAGCAGTCTGATCTCCTTTCAAACCAAGGCCTTTGGCTACCAATTCGGCAAACTCGGCACGCGTTATTTTCTGATTGGGTCCGTAATAAGAGCCGTTCGTAGCCCCAATGATCCATTTGGACGACAACTCTTTGATGACTGCACCTGCCCAATGACTGGAGGTATCCTGATAGCTCACGGAATGAGTGACAGGCACGATGGTCTGGTTACCGTTCAGTTGTCCTTTAACGACTACTCCTCCTGTTGTACTCGCAAACGTATGCGGCACATTCGCCAGAATCAGTGTAGTCGGATCAATATACGTAAACCCGGAAGTCGCTGTAGGTGTGTTTACAGGCAACTGCATCGCGAGCTGGCTTTTGATATTTTGTTCCACCCGTTGATTCGTATTGCCACTAAACGCAGAGAGGTAGATGTCTGTAACATTACCAAGTTTCTGTGCTCCTGCAACGGCCAGCATTCCATCTATCGTACCTGAACTGGAGACAGGAACCGTCTCCACCTGTACATAGAAGTAGGAGGCATCCGTGTTGGTTGTGTTTCCCCCTACAGCTTGACTCATTGCGGATACATCCAGATTGGATAGTGGGACCATCCACAGACGATCACCATATTTGACACCAATTGAACCTGTACGGTTACTTAATGCAACCTGAGCCAATGTGTTCAGCGGGAATCCTACATAAGCCGAAGATTCGCTCGCAGGGACTTCAAATACAACAGGTTGGGTTGTTTTACCAGTCGTTGTAGCGTACTGGAAGGCCTGCAAAAGCTTGGTACCATCTACATTGAACTGACGAGTAGAGCGATTGTTGCGTGACATCATGGAAGCTGTAGCTGCCGTATCCGTGCTCATCACAAGCAGAGCTTGTCCATAACTTGACGAGTCTTGTTCTGTCAGCCAGGAAGGACGGTTGTTTGTCTGATTTCCTGTCGAACTACTGCCATTTTGTTGCAGGGGTAGCGGTCCAAACGCAGTAATGGTGTTGTTCAACGCATCACGTAGCGGAACTGCTCCCGGAGTATAACTGACCGTCCCTGTCTGTCCTGCTGTTGCCGAGTTCGAGAGATTAAGTGTCACGATCGAACCCGATATGGAAGCATTCAGGACATTTGTTGTTGTTCCTCCAAGCTGCACACTAAACTGTGAAGCCGTTAGAGCCGTCTGAGCCTGAAGTGCATCTCGAAAGTTAATATATACTTTGTCCCCTTGAAGAGTTGCCGACAATATTTTTCCGTTACCAAAGGTATATTTTACAGGAGCCAGATTAACGTATCCTGCAGGATTGTTGTTTAGATCGGTTAACCGCAGGGTGCCTGGCACATAAGAAAAGGTTACGTTTTGAGTACTGGCAATAGTGTTGGCTAGCGTTAATGTAATCAGATCATCCTCAATCTCGGAATCATTGACAAATACGGCTTTACCATCTACCAATACGGAATATTGGCTCTTGAGTGGTTTGTTCGTCCGGCTCAGTGGCTCATTATATCTGATCCACATCGTCGTACCACTCACTTCTGCACTCTTGAACTCGGGTGGTTTCGTATCAATACTGTTACGTACATAGAACCCGTTGAATCCGGCAAGAGCTTGACCACGACTGTCTTTCACTGGCCATGTTCCTGGCGCATAGGATACTTGTACCACTTCACCATTCTGGATGGAACGACTGAGATTGAGCGTTACCAACGAACTGTTATTGGTGGACATGCTGCTGATGCCCACCGCTGACCCATCTGCTGTAACACTGAATTGTCTCACCGCATCACTGGAGTTGATATAAACGGTCTCTGGATAATACAGACTAATTGTATTGTAATAAGCTGTACCTTCGCGTGGTTTCGACATAATCGAATCGAGACTGTTCTCTACATCTCTCGCTCCGAATGCTGGAGCCGCGTTAAGAGACAAATCCTGAATTTTACGTGTTCCTGTTCCTGGTGCGTAGGCAATGCGGACAACCTGCCCTACGGCTACACCTGTATCCAGAACAACATACACACTGTCTCCTGAAACATAGGAAGAACTTACATTCCGGTTCTCTCCGTTAACCGTCACTGTGAAGCTGGAAGCAAACGGATCTAGACTGGAGAGCAACTCATCATACGTTAATCGAATGATCGTGTTGCTGTACATTTTGGCTGTTTTCAGTACAGGAGGTGTTGTGTCTACGGTCAACGTTCTAAAGGTCCACGATGTGGCTCCATTCAGACCCGTGAACAGATTTCCCGTCTGATCCCGAAAGACATTCGCAGGAATATCAATGGTATACGTTGTGTTGCTTGTCAGAGTCGTTTGCGGGATGATGCGCAACTGTCTGGGGTTGGACGTACTAATTAATGTCGTGGAAGCCACAATCCCGCCGTTTGCATTCTTAACCGTAGCTGAACTTGCGAAATTCCGGTCCAGGTCTTTGTTGAATGTCAACGTAAATTCATTCGTGAGTGGTACGCCCGTTGCTCCGTTTGTAGGAGACAGGCTGGATACGGTCAAGGCTGTGGGATCGGATATTACATTGAATCCCCACGTCGTTCGCTGAATGGCTCCCGTATCATTGTTCAGGTCATCACGCAAAAAACCTTCCGGAACTGCTATGTAAATCGTGCTGTTATTCGCCCAATTGTTCACTGGATCAATTGTCACCGTGGTTCTCGCCGTGTTGAAACTGATACGGTTTGAATTGGCATCAATTTCTTCCAATAATGTACTGCCACGATAGATCTGTAGTTTGCCTGCACCAACCTTCATTGCCCGATCATAAGTTAGTTGAATATTGGCTGAAGGAGATACATTGGATGCCGCATTAAGAGGTGACTGCCCTGTTAATTGAGCTGTACTAACTCCTGCTGTACGGAATGTCCACTCTTTGTTCAGACCCTCAACCGGTTGACCGTCCCCATATACGAAAGACTGGCTACCAATCGTAACATAGAATGAACCTCCAGGCAGAACTGCAGGAAGCTGGATTTGCACACGTTTCCCCAAAGCTGCATCAATAGCAGCATCATCTGCAACGACAGTCACAGCTGCATCCGTTACGGAAACTCTTGTTACAATGGAGTCATCCTGGACTCGGCGTACAGTAATTTCCTCAGTAGAAGTGTCGATTTTCTTTACTGGCTTAATAAAATCAATCGTCAGTGGTGCTGATCCACTCGCCTGTTGTTCGTTCACAGCAGGTGACGTTGTGCTAATTCCTTTTCCCGTCAACTCATCGGCGGCATAGGCGGACTCTACTCCTCCCCATCCGGCGAGTATCCCTTGAGTGACTAACATCAAAATCATAAGACTAGCCAATCCCTTACGGGCCATTTTTTTCACAAACACCCAACCTTCCCCCTCTTCTCATTTTCCTAATTGTCTGATATACAGACCTCTATATTTATGTCGGTCAGAGGGAGATTTTCAATTAACAAAATGGAAATGTATGGTGCTTTATTTTGTAAAAAGATGCAAAAAGCCCCTGATTCCATATCGGAACCAAGGGCCTCATTGGATGATCCATATAACGTTAGCTAATTACAGACCTGCTTGAGCTTTCAAAAGGTCTGCTTTGTCCACTTGCTCCCAAGGTACATCCAGATCTGTACGGCCGAAGTGACCGTATGCTGCTGTTTGTTTGTAGATTGGGCGACGCAGATCCAGCATACGAATGATGCCAGCCGGACGAAGATCGAAGTTGTTGCGCACAAGCTCAACCAATTTCTCTTCGCTGACTTTGCCAGTTCCGTATGTATCCACGTTGATCGATACCGGGTTGGCTACACCAATTGCATACGCGAGCTGGATTTCCACTTTGTCTGCAAGTCCTGCAGCTACAAGGTTTTTCGCTACGTAACGAGCCGCATATGCTGCGGAGCGGTCTACTTTTGTTGGATCTTTACCAGAGAACGCACCACCGCCGTGACGTGCATAACCGCCGTAGGTATCTACGATGATTTTACGTCCAGTGAGGCCTGCATCTCCCTGAGGTCCGCCAATAACGAAACGTCCTGTTGGGTTGATGAAATATTTAGTCTGCTCATCCAGCAATTCCGCTGGAACGACAGGCAAGATGACATGTTCTTTGATATCTTTTTGGATCTGCGCAAGTGTAGTCTCTTCAGCGTGCTGAGTAGACACAACGATGGTATCCACACGTACCGGCTTGTCCCCGTCGTATTCAATCGTTACTTGCGTTTTACCATCCGGACGAAGATATTCCAATGTACCGTTCTTACGCACTTCCGCCAGACGGCGTGCGATACGGTGGGACAGAGCGATTGGCAAAGGCATAAGTTCAGGTGTTTCATTCGTTGCAAAACCGAACATCAGACCTTGGTCACCTGCACCAATGTTTTCTGTTTCACGAGCGACTTGTTCCGGGTCACGATTCTCAAGCGCTGCGTTAACGCCTTGGGCAATATCAGCAGACTGCTCATTCAGAGAAGTCAGAACTGCACAAGTGTTATAATCAAAACCGAACTTGGCACGTGTGTAGCCAATATCCTTAATTGTATTACGAACGATGGACGGAATGTCCACGTATTCAGAAGCTGAACTGATTTCACCGATGACAAGCACTAAGCCTGTGGCTACGGAAACTTCGCAAGCTACGCGAGCATTGGGGTCGTTTGCAAGAAACGCGTCCAATACGGCGTCTGAGATCTGATCGCAGATTTTATCCGGATGTCCTTCAGTTACAGACTCCGATGTAAATAGATGCCGGCCTTTAACAGACATGAAGTTTCAACCTCCCATAACTAGTAGTATGGCGATTGCCCGAACAAAACATGACAGCGATTCGTTCACTGTACCCTCGAAGCTTTCCAAAATGGAATAAGGACCCTGGGTCCGCAGTTACGAAGATAAGGATTTTTCAGGTAATTGCCTCAAACGAAAATCAACCTTTCCCTAGTGGAAAAGGTTGCATACCTCAAATGCCATCTTAACGTATTTGTCAAGACGTGTCAAACGAATTGGGGTAAGGAAAAAGCCCTATAAGTGCTGCTCTGCCTGACGAATTAGCCTTTTGGTGATCTCTCCACCAACCGATCCATTCTCGCGGGAGGTCAGATGTCCCCACCCTTTGTATTGCCCATAAGAGTGATCACTCACTTCGCCCAGTTCAGATCCAAATTCTGTATCTGCACCAGCAAACCCTCTGCCACCATACCCCACATTGAGACCAAATTCTGCAGCAATCTCATACTTCATCTGATCCAGCATTTGACGACTTTCGGGTACCACTTTGCGATTGCTTCTAGCCATGTTCCTGCACCTCCATTAATTAATTATCAACAGTTATAGAGTGAGCAGGATCGAGGCTGGCTAGCCGTATTAATGTTTGTTAGAACTGGTTAATCTGCGCAAATGAAATGTATGACGAATGAATAATTCCTTTCACAGAAGCAAAACCTATTTCAAAGTATATCCACCACGAACCATTACGGTTAGGCTGTATTTGTTCCCATCCAATACCGTGATCCCCCGACCATCTCTTGGAAAAGAGAGCAGGTGATTGGTCGGCGCTGCCTGTCCATTCGTCAGGTCAATCCCGTCCGTCAGATCCGCTACACCATTCGTACCCTCACTGACGATCACAGCCTTGCCGCTACGTACGATGAACTCCGCGCCAGACTTACCGATCAGCTGTTGACCCGGCTTCACGGTTACGATCTCAACGGCATCAGAAGCACCTGAGACCAGTGGAGGAAGCGAAGTATCTCCAACTGTACTACCGGAGTTCCCGGTTCCTGTAGAGCCGGAATTGTTACCTGATGAATTACCAGAACCTGTGCTAACACCGCCACCCAATGCTTTTTGAATCTGCTGGTCTACATAACTCTTCGTTACAACTGGATCATCTGCTGTTCCTGGCTGACTTGTCCCTGCACCGATGGCTGTATTGCTGTATACCGACCCAACCCACACGCCAACACCAATCGCGAGCGCAGCAAGGGATACTTTCATATAAGGTTTCATGTGAATCATTTTCCTCCTCTGGTAATCTATTAACTTTAACTATAGAGAAAAAATAGGGATGCGACAAGCAAAACCTCGTTTCCATTGGGGTGGAAACGAGGTTTTGTGGACAAATTTAACGATTATTTGAATCTATCCATCTATCTTATATCGACGGGTTCTTCCTTCGGAAGTTTGGTCAGGTCATATCCGTAGCTTTGTTCCGCAAGACGAAGACGTTGTCCCTGGAACTGATCATCTACGCTTAAGCGATACGAACCGCCACGCAGCTTCTCGAAGAAGCTGTCTTCTACGCTCCAACTCAGTGTCTGGTTGGTTCCCACTTTCAGATCGGTTCCCAAAGTCAACTCTTTCTCATATGATTTGCCTGCTTGATCCGTCATTGTAAGGATTAACTTATGCTCGTTCTCGCCCATCTCAATCTCTTCATTACGTGATAAGCTGTAATTCATCTCGATCTGTACAGACGAGCTGCCTGCCAGATATGCTCTCACACTGTTGGCAGTCCAGGAGTAAGGATAGAGATCAATATTGGTTAACGAGCCTTGAACACTAATGGAGGTTGGCGGTACTTCGAATGCCAGAGCATTCACATAAGCAGTCGCTTCCCCTTCACCCGTTACAAACTTGCTGTCTGCAACGCCCTCGCCCACGATGAGACGCACGTCGGAGAACGTAACAGACTTCGGAATCTTAGCCCAGAACGTAACAATCGACTTCTGACCCGGACCAGGCAGACGCTCTGCTTGCTTCGCAGTTGCTCTGTAATACTGGCCATCCGCTGTTTTGAAGTAACCTACCAGTTTGCCAAGCCCACTCTGACGAAGTGATTTGTTTGTCATCTCAAATTCGGTATATACGATGTCCGATGACGTTCCCGGATAACGTATCGTTCTGCGCACACCCATTTCGGTCTCTTTATCAGCTGTGCCCGATGTGTATGTCTTGCCGTTTCCGACATAAGATAACGGTGGAATTAATCCAGATGTATTTAACGTGATCCATTCATTCGTTTCTTCTTCACTAACTTTTTCATTCAAACTAAGTTCCAGACGAGATATACGTAATTCAGAAGGAATCTTGGTCAACAGATAAGCCTCGGTTGTCATACCGGCTCCAAGTAGCTTGCCACTTTGTGTGTAGATTAGCTTCTTGTCTCCTTCAATCTCAGCAGAATCAATCATAAACATCGCTTCAAGCTCAGGAAGCTGTACCGTTTTGGTACCTGCATTACGAATGGTTACTTTGGCAGCAACAATATCACTATCCAACCACGGCAGACGCTGTAACGATCCAAAAGACACACCAAATGTACCTTTGTTATTCTTAATCACGGTCTCAGTCGTTAAGCCATCCCCACTGGATACCGATTCAGGAATGGCATATACACCTACAGGATAGGAAAAAACAAATCCATTGGTTGGAGAAGAAGCTGTTGCTGACTCTGTACTTTCATTTTTGTCAACCGGACTCATTACATAGAGCTTAATCTTTTTGGTATCCCCATCACCCTGAAGGGTTGCACTGAGCTTAATTGTCTTGATATCGCCTGGGTTCAACTTCAATGTATCCAGTGCTTTGGTTTCAATCGGATAGACTGTGCCGTCGTTATTCCGTACCTCAAAGGTATATGTTGGCACCTTAATGGCTTTCTTGCCTTCATTCTTGAGCTTCATTTGAAGGTTAAGACTATACTCACCATCATCAATTCGAACTTTGGCAGATTCAAGCAATGTGGACAGTCGTTGTCCTTCAACCGATATAATGTTTGGTTGATTGGCAGCAACCTCTACATTCGTCTTGCTAGCCTCTGGCAATTGCAGTGCAGCAACAGGCAGAACACTCTTCTCTTCACCCTGTTCTTCTACCAGCAACAACTCAGACTTTTGCAGCTTCACTGACGTTGGGAGAGATGCCATCAGACTGAGCGCCTTATTAGCTTGAGCCTGAATGCTAACATTCGTACTGTCTTTATCCGGAGTTAAAGGATAGTTCGTGCCACTTGGCGTACGTAAGATCCATTTGATATTCGGATTTTCAAGCAATTTATAACTAATATTGTTTAAATTCACGCCAATTTTCACATACTGTTTCTTATCTTCACCTGGAAACACTTTAATGCCTGATACTTTCACCTTCACCGCAGAGTCGCTTAGACGAACTGTCTTTGGTTTACCTACAGGTGTGGTAATGCTATAGGATGCGGGCACGTTAAACTTACCCAGCGTACGTTCATAGTTAGCTTGACTGAAATCCCATTTCACGATGAGGAAGTTCAGATCACTGAGTTTCACTTCGCGACCCACTTTCATGACATAGGTTAGGTCAACCGTTGATCCAGGCGCGACTGTTTTCTTTTCCTGATCTTTTGCAATCAGTTTGGGCGAGAACGATGTTCCACCCTTGGTTTTCACTTTGCTCCAGTAATCGAGCATCATCATTGGGGTGCTGTCATTGTTTTTATAAGACAATGTATACGTTACCACATTGCCATCATCCTGTGCCAAGATATTTACATCTGTTAATCTTACGGAACTTCGTGCTGTCACTTTAACAGCGGATAGGTTGCCGAGTGTATGTACAACCTTTTTCGTGGTTGATGTCGTTTTCTTCGATGTACTGCTATTGGAACTGGTGGCAGACGTTTTATTGGTTGTGCTCGCTGCCATAGCGATGCCAGCTGTTGAACTGATTAACAACGCACTTGCGAGCAAGCTCACAAACATTTTCTTTTGATTCACTTCCAAACCTCCCATAAGTTGCTTGTTGCTATATAGTATAAACGTTTGGGAAGGGAAGAAAGTTACGATGTTGTTGTGTTTTATCCGCTCACAAGTATAAGACATCGTAGCTCGTCTTTTATATTCAAAAAAAGAGTCCATCATTAAAGATGGACTCTTTTTAAACAATACAGCTTAGTAAGTCAAAGCAGTTGGGTCTACTGTAAGATTAACATTTACTGCTTTTGTGAAGCTTTCAGCAGCATTGTCTTTCAAATCAGTTACAACTTTAGCATCAGTATTGAAAGGTTTCAAGAATACTTCAACAAGTTGTTTGTCAGTAATTTTGTTACCTTCAACGCCGTTGAAGAGAACAACCAAATTACCATTAGCATCTGCTTCTGCTCCGAGAACAGTAACATCTTTACCTTCTACACGAACAGTAAATGCAGCAGGGCTAGATTGAACTTTAAGTTTTTCGTTGAACTCTACTGTAGCAGAGAACACATTAGTTTGACCAGCAACTGTCGCCTTAGCAACTGTTAATACAGAATCTTCAGCAACTTTTGGTGCAATTTTGTCAGCCAATGTTGGGGCATTTGCATCAATAACAGTACCGAACGCATTTTGGGACGTAGGGTTAGGTCTGATTACAAATGTAGCACCAGTCAAGTCAGCAACAAATTTAGTGTTCAATTTCAAAGTAGCAACTGTTTTACCGTCTACAACTGTTGTATCAGTTACAGTTACAGTGTTACCATTTACTGTGAAATCATTAGCATCTACGCTAGACAAAGTGCTGGAGAAAGTAACTTTCAAAGTATCAAGAGCTGTAGCTTCAGCTTTTTCAGCTACCACTTTCAGATCTACTTTAGGTTTAACTTGTGTATAAACCAAGTAGTCAGAACCAGCATAGTTACCATTAGTATCTGCTACAGTTGCAATACGCAATCCCAAAGTGTTGCCAGAGATTGGATTGTCTGAACGTGGCAATGTGATTCTTACTGTTTCAGCATTTACCAATTCAACTTTGGAATCAGACGGGATTGGTCTGAAAGTCCCAGCGTTTGTATTAGCGTCAAAGTTAGTAGCGTAGTTATATTTGTTAACCTGTGTTACATCTCCTGCACCGCTAACAGCCATAGCTTTGCTGAATTGAACATAGATCACAGCATCATATTTAGTTCCTGCTTGTGACTCTTCAACCCAAGTAGAAGTTACAACTGGTTTAACAGCGTTAGAAACATCAACAACTGTAGTGTAAGGGAGCATTGTATTAGCAATTGAAGCTGTGTCGCGTACTCCAGCTACTTCAATTGTGTATTTACCTGCATCCAGTTTACCAAGCAAAGTGAAGCTAGCTTTTTTAGTTGTAGTATCATAGCTTACTGTCACAGCTGGGTGACCATTTGAATCAAGACCTTTACCTACAACAACTTTACCAGCAGAGTCTTTAATAGTGTAGTTGCTTGGTTTGCGAGCATCATCACCAATTACATTTTTGCTGAACTCAAATGTAAATTTGTGTGCAGAATCATTGTTAGTCAATTCAGTTTTAACACCTACAACCGCTGGTCTTTGTGTATCCAGAACTGGAGTAACTTTAACTTCGCGATTTGCAGAGTTATTGCTGTAGTCAGTTACATTTTGGAAATAAACTGTGTTTTCAGACAAGCTCAACTTTTGGTCGAATACCAGTTTAACAGTATCATCTTTAATAGTTACAGAGCTTGCAGTGTAACCAGATGTAGTGTGATAAACAGTACCTACGGATTTGATGGATTCGTTAAATTTAACTTCAACTTCAGTCAAATCAGTTGTTTTTACAGAAACCACTTCTGGTGCAGTAGTATCTTCAGCTACTGTGAAATCTTTTTCATCAGAAGCAATTTTAAATCCTGCGAAATCTTCTACATTGCTTACAGTCAACTTGTGGTTACCAACTGGAAGATCAGTAGTGATGATTGCAGTATTAGGATAAGAATACTTCACGGATCCGGAAACAGCGTTACCGTTGATACGGAAGTTAGAAGTAGTATTAACAGTCGATTGTTTAACCGGCTCAGAGAATACGACTTTGAATGCTTTAGTTCCAAGTCCAGTTACGGATTCAACTGTAGGAATAGTAGTATCTACAGGAGTGAACTTAACTTTATCATCAAAAGTTTTTGTTTCATTAGCATTTTTCACGTTAACAGCGATAGTGTACTCTTTTTGTCTGTCAAGAGTATCAGCTGCATCTTGATCCAACAACAGAGTTACAGTTTTCTTATCAGCGGAAAGTGTAGCGGAATCAAAGCTAAATCCGTCGATAGTGTAATTTTTTACATTTGTTGCAGAAGCTTCTTGAACTTCACCATCAAATGCTACTGTAATTTCTTTGTAGTTGTTAGCAGATACGCTTTGAACTTTAGTCGCTGCAGTTACTACATAAGTAACTTTCTCAGTGAACTCTTTATCTTTGTAAGTGAATTTCACTTCAGTTTCTTTGTTAGCTTCAAGAGCTTTATCCAAAGTTACTTTTACAGTTTCGCCGTCGCTGATTTTGAACTCAACTACTTTACCAGCTTCAGTTACTGTGTAAGATTCTACTTTCAAGCTTTGAGCTTGATCGATAGAGTAAGCTGCACCTACCAACAATTCGCGGGAAGCATTGCCAGAGAAGTTAGCGTTAGCGTCGATCAGACCTGCGTTGATCGCTGCTTGAACATAACCTTTAGCCCATGCTGCTGCATTGTTGTTAGTTTCAGTTGGGATTTCAAGATCAAGTGCACGAGTCAAGATTGTAGCCATTTCAGCTACTGTCACTTTACCATTGAAGTCGAAGATTTTTTTCTCTACGTTTTTACCTTCCATGATACCCGCAGCAGTTACTGCTTCGATGTAAGGTACAGCCCAGTTTTTAGCTGTGTAGTTTTTGTCGTTGTAAGAAAGAGTTCCAGTGATCTCTTTCAGACCGAGCAATTTAGTGATAACTTTTGCGAACTCAGCGCGAGTCATCTCTTTGTCCAGACCAGCTGTGCCATCTGGGTAACCATTGAAGATACCTTTTGCTTTCAATGCATCAAACTGTTGTTGTGGTGTTACTGCTGTGTCACCGAATGCTACAGATGCAAACATTGAGAATGCCATTGCTGTAGACAGTGCTACGGATAAAATTTTCTTCATAACCTTTTTGTCTCCTCCTTGGGCGTTCATAACATTGGAATTTTCTTTAATAGGGTCGCTCGTATTCCTCATTCTATTGTCGCACCCCCTTTCCAGAGTTATGAGCAAGTTAATATAAATGATGTCTGTGAGCATATCACAGAAACTTGTAAACAAGAGTAAAAGATAGAATCATACGTAAATAGAGTAGTTTCCTAATCCTACCTTACGTATTATACAATGGGTCTTCCGTGCCGTAAAGCAATTTTTTCTAATAAATAGACAAGATTCTTCACGAGGTCATTCTTGGTAAGTTGCCCAATGTTTTCGACTCTACATCTTAAACGCAGCAGATTTCAAAAAGTTGCGGATTCCTCAAAAAAAGTTTTGAATTTATTTATGTATTGATGCAGTGCGGGTCTTTAAAGGATTCAAAACCTTTAATGCAGTTGAATTAATGACGTATTTTCCGAAATCACCCTGCGTAAGGATTGATGTGGACGTTTATTTATACCCGTAATTTTCCACAATGAAGCGACAAATTCTACAAAATCGAAAATAAAAAAAGAGGACCCTCTGGGCCCTCTTCTTCAAAGTAACTATAACTTAGCGAATCTTCATTGCCAGCTCAATAATCTGAGCACGCATATTTGGATCACTATTCAATCTCAGATACATATCGTCAATTGGTTGTCTGTTCTCCCGGTATGTCTTCTCATGCTTCATCGTGGTGTGAGACCATTCAATCAATTCATTCTCGGCCAGAACCAGACTGTTATACGCATCATGGAAGCCGGTGGACTGTACAAGTCCTTCCATAACTTCCTGAGAGATCTCCTCTGTCTTACGTGTATCTTCCAACTTTTTCTCCAGAATGACTGCCTGCTTCTCGAACTGTGTCTTTGCCTTCATGTAACCCAATTGGGCTCTCGAATAAATCGGTTTCATTAGCTAACTTCACCCTCTAGATCATTGTGTATTTACCGTTATTGTATCTTAATCTCTAGCAAATTACAAAAATAGTTATTGGTAAAAAACAGATTTCTTCTATTATAAATGAATTCTATATAAGCTCTTCAACTGTCATAAAAAGAACCCATCCCTTTAGTAAAAGGGACAGGTCCTTCCTAAAATTATCTCAACTATGCTAGATTAGCTCAATGTTTTAGGGAATAACTTCGTGCTTTTCTTAAGCAGTTCTACAGCAATCTTGGCTGCTTCAGCACGAGTCATATTACCTTTTGGATTGAATTGGAATTGCGTTTTGGCTGCACCTGGAATATTTACAGGGCTTCCTTCCATGATTTTTGCTTTGGTAACCGCCACAATGGCTGGTCGTGCATAGAAATCGATAGAAGTTGAATCCAGGAACGATTTGGCCAAAGTAGCCGTCAATTTACTGTCATTGGCTGCAAGCTTGGCATTCATCGCCCGTGCGATCATAACAGCTGCCTGCTCCCGTGTAACCGGCTGATCCGGTCCAAAGAAGCCATCACTAAGCCCTTGAACAATACCTGCGCGTGCTGCTGTTTCAATTGCTTCATATGTCCAACGATCCGATTTGGTGTTCTCGGAAACGTCTGTGAAGGTTGTTTTACTTGGTTTAACCAATTGAATGTCCATACCTTTGACAAGCAAAGTAGCAAATTCGCCACGTGTTGTCTGATCATCCGCACCAAATGCATTGGTTCTGAGCGGATTCATAATTCCTTTGGAATACATTGCATTTAACAAGTTCCGTGCCCATGGATGATTCGTGATATCCGGGTAGCTTTGACTTTGCTTCATGACTTTGTAATAACCAAATTCATCAAACGGTACGGTAATAGTGTGACTCTTCGTATCCACTGCACCACCTATGGAAACCCATTTACCTACATTAGAGTCATCCGAGTAACGATAGACTGTAATCGTAGACCCTACATCGTCAACAATGGATGGATCATAGCTCAGCGTTAACGTTCCGCGTTGGGATGGGGTCAGAATACGCTCTTGAGCATATCTTGTAAACTCTCCATCAATGGAATACGGCGTGATTCCGTTCGTACCTGCTTTGTATCCATTCGTACCACGATCACCCAGTTCACCCAGACCTCCGTTGATCCAGTAAATATCAGATACTTGAGTAAAGTTGGCTGTATTGATCACCGAGGCGAAGAAGCTCGACAACTCGGTAGGAATACGGATGACGCTGGCACCATTGGTACTTCTGTCATCTGCATTAACTCCGATAACATTACCGTAGTCATTCTTACGTTCTACAACACCGTCTTTTGGATCAGCGATACCAAACAACAGTTTGTTGTCTGGATAAAACTTCACCATGCCACTTGTTGTTGTTGATTGCAGTACTGTTCCTTTCGGGAATGAAAGCACCACATTTTTGTTAAACACAGTATATTTGTTGGCTACCTTAGGAGCCATGTACTGTGAATCAATCGCGATCGCACCTGTATAATACACATTGATCGTATCGTTGATCGTGCCGCCTTCGCGTATAATCTGAATCTTGATTGCATTATTTTTATCTGCTTTGAGTCCTACATAATCCAATACAAAACGGTTATTCATATCCGTACGTTTAACAGCTGGCTCTTTGCCAATTAATACTTGAGAAGCACCCTCTGCTTCAATATCGAAGCGAACAAAGTTTTTGTTCACAACGATGTTGTTACCTACCGTAGGTTGTGGAGACAAAATGCGGTAAGAGGAAGGTTCGCGTACAATCTCAAGACGCTGTGTTGTTCTCGCACCTGTGCTGTTGATCAGTTCGAGTGTGTACACATGTGTTCCTGGTACATCAAACTTAAGATTCTGAATCCGTGCGATAAACAGGTCACTATTACCTGTAATATCATAGCTTGGCAATCCGGTTGTAGCTGGTTGATTTACTTCGAAAATCGTTGTACTTGTCAGTTCTTTAGTGAAAATTTTATCGGAACCAAAGTAGACGTTCACAATATCTGCACCACCGCCATTAATGACGAGGTCATAATTCTCTTCACTTGTAACATACTTGTCTTCTTTAAACGCAAATTCAGGTGTAACCGAGAAAATGCGCTTCATCTCGTCATCTTCATATTGCGTAATTGGTTTGTTAATAAACTGCTGACGTGAGTCCTTAGGAATCAGCGTAGGCATGAAAGATGTCACTGTTGATTGATTCTGGTCAATGACATTGATCTTCAACGTAGTTGAGATCGTGATTGGAAGTTTATTCGCATCCTCATCTGTAGCACGGATTAGAATGGTGTTCTCACCATAGACAATCGGTCCTGATTTCAAGACCGGAAGATCTACACTGAACGTGCCATTATCATCCGGAAATTTTGTCGGTGTTGTATACTTTTTACCATTCACAAGAATTTCGGCGACAAAGTTAGTACCGCCTATGGTTTTGAACCCGATAAAACGTCCCTTTAACGTAAGCTTTTGCGAACTACTCTTGGAGTTAAAGGTGTAGGTTTGTCCGTTTTGAAGACTTTCCACATAAATAGAGCTCGCTGTTACATAAGAAATTTTTACAATCTTAGGCAAGTTCGTCGGACTACCATAGTAGAAGCGAACTTGTTGATCTCCACCAAGGAAACCGGAGACTTTATAGATTTTTTGGTTATCTTTCAGTTTCATCGCATCAACAGTAGCGACTGGGTCAATTTTAAGCTTTGTAGTACCTGTTGGTAAATATTCACCTACAAGCGTTCCTGAGATAGGTTCACTGGATTCTACCAAGATGAAGAATTGATCGGTTTGCAGCTTAGTTCCATCAAGCTTCGTTTGGGAATCAATGGCTTCGCCTTCTTTATAATCAGGCAAATAGTAGATCTCTGTGATATCCTGTGCCCCTGGGGAGAAGGTATAACTTGCGTTATATCCTGCACTGAAATTACCGTATGCGAGACGGAGACGAAGCGTTTGATCCTTCTTGGGAGATGTGCCATCTGCGGCAAGTTCCAAGTTATACGGTGTTGTAACCTCGAATTTCACCAATCGGTACTCAATGGTTACACCATCGGAACCCGTGATTAGTACTTCTTCAGCCGGGTCCGACTCAAACACAAAATTAGTTGGTTGCGTCAAGTTGCCATTAGACAACGTGATCTCACCATTCGTCGGACTAAAGGGATTAGGGCTCGCTGAATACGGAAGCAACACCTGTCCTGTTAACGTTGCTGTTGCTTCAGCTGTGCCCGTAAATACCGGATTACTGTCCAGAATAGATTTATTCTGGCCCCCCAATTGCACCTTCAAATCTGTGAATGGTTGGTCTTTATCAAAATAGTAAATCGAACGTTCAGTTTCAATGGCATTGGATGCACTTGAAATTTTGAATTTCAAATTATTTAGTCCTGCTTTTAATGCTAGCTGTGGCAAAAAGAATGATCCATCTTGCAGCATGGAGGCATTGATTTCATCCCCACCGTTAACTTTCACACTAACCAGGGTGGAGTTCTGTACTTTACCTTGAATGGACACACGTTGTGTATCTACAACCGTGTTGGAACCCTCATTCAGGTTATAAGACTTGTTACCGCCAGTAGCGGAACTGTCCGTAAATACTTGGAAGCTCTCAATAAATGGAGCCTGATCGTACAATACATAAAATGTATCTGACCGTTCAACTGATCCCTGGTTACCAGAGAAAGTAACTCGGTTGAACCCCGGGAACAGATTTAGATTATTCGCTGTGAATTTGTTATTACCACTTGGATCAGCAGTAACCGCAGTTGTGATTGATTTAGTCGAGTCTGGAACCCATTTGCTATCTGAACCGCTTGTAACCAAGTTCAGTTGTTCAACCTTAACCTTCAAGCTCGTATTGGATACAAAAGCATAAGAACCTGAAATTGTAATTGCTGAAGTTGAGGTTGTATATGCATTCGAACGTGTCAAGAAAGCCTTGGTTGCATCTTGAACTATAGATAGAGCAGCGGTCTCCCGCAATGTTCTAAGATCTGGCGTAAAATATGTGGTATAAGCATTAGATCCAGGAGTTACCGGATCACCGTCTGCAGCCGAAGCAACAGCCCCACCGAATAGACCTTGTGGGAACAATGAGAACACCATGGTGACCAACATGATCCAGACCAACGGCCGTTTCTTTTGTTGCATTACGTATCATCTCTCCTCTTTTTAAGTCAGTTACCTTTATATATCGGCAAAAGGTTCCAATTATTTAGTAAAAATCTCAAAATAAACAAAAAACCTTATCCACAAGGGATAAGGTTGGGTCTGGAATAATATTCAAGA
Organism: Paenibacillus sp. 1781tsa1; assembly: GCF_024159265.1. Lineage (NCBI taxonomy): Bacteria > Bacillati > Bacillota > Bacilli > Caryophanales > Paenibacillaceae > Paenibacillus > Paenibacillus sp. 1781tsa1. Next base: position 6,356,853 of record NZ_JAMYWY010000001.1, read on the forward strand.
ATAGCTGTAACCATTACATTTATCTATTTATGATTTCGAACGAGTCTCTGGGCTCATCTTGACGCGCATGCGCATCAGGAAGTTGATAACCGGTCTTCTCGTTTTGCTAACAAGTCCGATGACTTCTGCTCCCACCTGGAGGAAGAACATCATGATACAGATGACCACAAACGTTACCCAGTTCGCCTCGAACATCGCAGCGGACGATTGGATAATTGCCAGAACTCCGAAGAAAGCGGCAATTCCATAGATGATCAGTACCGTCTGACGGTGACTGAATCCAAGTTCACGCAAGCAGTGATGCAGGTGACCTTTGTCCGGTGAGAAAATCGGTTTCCGTTGTACCGCACGACGGATGATCGCGAAGAAGGTATCCGAGAGCGGCACACCGATGATGATCAGCGGTGTAATGAAGGACACGACAGCAATTTGTTTAAATCCGAGCATGGACAGCATCGCCAGAGAGAAACCAAGGAATAGTGACCCGGTATCCCCCATGAAGATCTTCGCCGGGTGGAAGTTGAAGAACAGGAATCCAATGATACTACCCAGCAATACAAGACACATCAAGGCGATCATCATGTTACCCATCAGGAAGGACATCACAGCAATGGTACCAATCGCAATACCGGATACACCGGCAGCGAGACCATCCAGACCATCAATCAGGTTAATCGCATTGGTTACACCAACGATCCATAAGATCGTCAGTGGAATGGATACCCAAGCTTCAAGTGAAGAATAGGAATCCTGAAAAGGAATGTTAACGAAATCTACCCGGATATTAAATCCGAATACAACGACAGATGCAGCAACGATCTGACCAAGCAGCTTCACTTTGGCAGACAGTTCAAACCGATCATCGAGTGCTCCGATCAGCACGATAATTGTTCCACCAATCAGAAACGCGCTGACAAAACTCATATCCCGAGTCGTGAACCATGCCGATACAAACGGAAGCAGTGCAGCAACTGTAATAACAAAGGCCAGGAATATACCCAGACCGCCAAGACGCGGCATGATCCGTGTGTGTACTTTACGTGCATTCGGCGTATCCATTGCGCCAATGCGGACTGCGAACTTTTTGACAAGTGGTGTCAGGGCAAGAGCCAGTCCCATTGACACGATAAATCCAATGATAAAGATCGCTACCATTTGAACATTCGACCCCCAATTATAATACCTGTACGAAATTATAAATCCCCTGATCTCTTTTTATATATAAAAATTATTGTTAGTCACTTTTGATGAAAAATGCCATTTGAACCAGAACGGAGAGGGCAGAAATAACCTGTATAAGCGAAGCGTTCGCCTTTATCACGGGATTTCAACCTTGTAAAGGTTAGAAAAAGAAATCCAGGGATAACAGCGATCAAAAGGTTATTCTGACATCGAAGTGGCAACGTGCAACTTAAAGTTTCATTTGAGTGGCACACATGTAATCCGGAATGAATTATACGCCGATCTCACCCGAAAAGCCATCCTCAATTTCT